>NZ_BAABDJ010000006.1:5583-335378 GCF_039539565.1 Hymenobacter fastidiosus
GGGGGCAAGTCTGGGTCAAGGCCCTGGCTGAAGGGGAGTTTCTCTTTCTCTTTGGCACGGCCGGCCTGACTTCGCTGGGGCAGTTCTACGCCAAGCGCTGGACGATAGAGCAGTGCTTTCAAAATCTGAAAGAAAGGAGATTCAACCTGGAAAACAGCCACTTGCGCTCGCACGACAAGCTGCGCAAACTCGTCGCGCTCGTCAGCCTGGCCTATGCTTTTTGCCTGAGCGTGGGCCAGGCGACGGACCGGCGCACGCCAGTGGCGCATGGCACGAATGCGCCGTAAGAGCAAAGAAGAACGATGACCTTACGCGTCCCTTTAGGCAATCGTAAAGAGGGTAGCGAAAACGAACGTTAAGACTACCACTCGCGCCATTATCTCAGATATTTAACTACTTAACAAGGTGTTAATCATGAAAACAGGCTCTAGTACCTCCGAGTCGGAGGTTCTGCCCTATTTGTTTAACAACACCCTTTATTTCTTTTCGGTCGGGAGCAACACCTGGTAGGTGTTCCAGAACTCGGCCCGGTAGGGCACTTTGCCGGCTGCTTCCAGCAGGTTGCCTTGCAGCACCTGTGGCTTGGTCAGCTCCACGCTGGTGGTGAGCATCTCGTGAATGTCCTGCCAGTGGTGTTTCTCTTGGCTGTCGCGCATTACGAAATCAAACGTTGACTCCCGCCGGGCGTATTTGAGGAAGTACGTGCCCTTCACTTCCTCGTACTGGTACACGTCGTGGTGTTTCAGGTAGTTCGTAAAGGGCTGCGTAAACCCGTAGCGTTTGAGGAACTTGGGCTTGCTCACTTCGTAGGGGCTGCGCGTGGTGAAGGCTTCGTACTTCACAACCGCGAAGTTCTCGGCATCGACATACACGGTGCCCACATAGGCATCAGCCGCCGGGTAGCCGTAGGGCGTGGTGAAGGCGCTGGGCCGGTTGCACACGAAGGCTACTGCGTACACCGACCGGCCGTTGTACTGCGTCTGGCCTTGCAGGGTGAGGGTGTACTTCGGCATCGTGCCGGCCTGGAGGGGGTTGCGGGTGGTCAGCACGGGGTCGTCGCTCCACAGCAGCCAGAAGTACGGCTGCTCCTTGTACTCCCACATGGTGGGGTCACCGGATTTGCGCTGCTGACGCAGTTGCAGAAAGCGGTAGCGGCTGGCGTGTTCCCAGCTGCCCCGGCGGTAGCCTTCCTGGTCGTAGAAGTCGAGCGCGCCTTCCTGCTGCACCCGCAGGGAGTCGTCGCGCCGGTACTGGGCCCGCGAATAAAGCTGCATGCTATGCGCCTGCTGGGGGTAGTTGGTCCCGATACGTTCGCGGGCCTTGGTCAGAATGGCCGCGGCGCTAAGCGGGGCCCGCACCAGCACGTCGCCCAGCATGTGGGCCTGTGGGGTGAGTGTCACGGCCAGCAGCACCCCGGCGGGCTGCCGGACCAGCGCCCGTCGCACCGTGGCGTAGCCGATGCAGGAAATCTGAAGGGTGTCGCGCGCGTGGGCCGTGGGCACAAACAGCGCAAACCCGCCGTCGAGGCCCGACACCGTGCCCGTGCCGGTGCCCCGGATGCCAATGCTGGCAAAGGAGACGGAGACGCCGGTTTTGGCGTCGCGCACCAGCCCCCGCAGCTGGTGGCCGGTTACGGGCACGGCCGCCACGGTTCCGGCCGCCAAGTTGTTGGTCGGGCGCATGGTTTGGGTGTAGAACAGGCCGTCGAACACTTCCGACCAGGGTGCCCGCGCGGGCAGATAGCCCAGCGGGGAGGCGTGGTAGCTGCCGGCGGACGTGCCGCGCAGGTTCACAAAGCCCGTGGCGCAGCCTCGCGCCCGAAACGCCTGCTCGATGCTGCCGGGCGGCGGCGTAGGCACCGGATAGAGGCGGGTGCTGTCGCCGGCCCGGCCGTAGGTGCCCTCGTAGGCCACGAAGCCCAGGGCATACACCCGGTTGCCCAGTTTTTCCTTCACCAGCCGCCCCATCGGCACGGCCCCGCCCAGCATGTGGCGCAGCGCGGCCGACGCGTCCTCGTCCGGCTCCCGGCGCTGCTGCACGGCCAATTGCTTCGCGTAGGCGGCCGTGGTGGCATCGTCCAGGTCGATGCGCTCCACCCGGTTGGCCAGGTGGTAGGAGGCGGCCCACACGATAATCTTCGGATGTTCGGGCTGTTGGGCCAGAAACAGCAGATTGTCGGCCATCTGCGCGTCGCGGTCGTTCTGGTTGGTCGGGGCCAGCTGGCGGCGGGCCTGGGCCTTCGCGTCCTGTTGCGACCGGGCCGCCATCTTTAGCCACTGCTGCCAGAACGCCGCCCGGCCGGCCTGGGCGGGGTATTGGGCCGCCACGTTGGCCAGCGACTTTCGGGTGCGGGCAAACCAGCGGGCCAGCGCCACGGTGTCGGCGGGGTGCAGCAGTTCTTGCTTGAAGTCGCCGCCCGAAAGCTCCGCCAGCAATTCCTGCGCGGGGTAAAAGTCAGCCTCGCGCCACTTCGTGCGCCGGTCCTGGGCCACGAAATCACGCAGCTCCGGCAATAGCAACTCGTGCGTGTACTCTCCAGAGAGCTGGCAATCGAAGCCCGCCACTTGTAGCTTAGGGTGCGTGCTCAGGTAGTCGGCCAGGGCCTTAAATTCCTGCGTGCCCGACCAGATGCCTTCGTACACCGAGTTTTGCAGCGTCGGCAGCACGGGCTTGCCCGCCGCTATTTCCCGGCGGGCTTTGTCCATGGCGTACAGGTCGCTCTCGAAGGCCAGCGTGGTGAAGCCCAACGAGTCGTGCAGGTAGCGAATCAGGTCGATTTTGGCTTCGAACGTCGTCGCGTCGTAGTGCGTCTGTTCGCCCAGCATCACCACGCGGGCATCGCCGATGGCCTGCCCCAGCGGCGTGTAGCGGTCGGGCGCAGCCGGGGCCAGGCAGTGCAGCGGCAGGGAGGGAAGAGGGTCATGTTTCGGCAAAGACTGCCCCCACGTCGATAATAGCCCTGCTCCCTGCACCAAAAGCACCAACACCAGCCGGGGCAGCAAATAATAACACCACTTTCTCATGCGTACCGCGTTGTTTCAGGCAAATTATCCAAGCAAATCCAGGCGGCTTTCGTCCCATTTTTCCTAAGTAGCGTCATAGCCTGTCCCATGAGCGAGTACGATGATTCCCGCCCTGCTGTGAAACGTGTCAATCGCCACTTAGCGTACTTTCACCACCGTAGTAAATGCCGTAGAGTAATTTTATTCCCCCGCTGTTGTAAGAAGGCCAGACAAGCCCTTTTACATACTGCAAACGGTCGTCTGAAACACGTAAAACCACGGCTTCGAAGGTCGTTTTCTGAGAGGACGCCATTAAGCGGCGAAAGGGGCGGGGGGTAAGGCGCCCCGTTGAACGACTCCTCGCTTACTGCTGCCCGACTACTTAAACTCTCAATTCGGCATCAGGCTCAGCTCGTGCAGCAGGCGCTCGGTGATTTCGCGGCGGCCCCGCAGGAACTGCTCGTTGGCATCCCTGCCGTCTTTGGGCTCCACGTTCAGGGCGAAGAAGTACACGTGGCCGGCCTGCTCCAGCCAGCCTACAAACCAGCCGTTGCTCATCTTGCCGCGCCGCGTTTTGCCCGTGGTGCCATACAGCGTCCAGTTGGGCGTGGCCTGCAGACGGAACAGGCTTTTGGTCAGCGCCTGGTTGTGCTCGGCGAAAGGCAGCTGCTGGTTGTAGAGCCGTCGCAGGAACGCCACCTGCTGAAACTGCGACACGCGCGACACGCCCGTCTGCCAGAAGCTGTCCAGCGTTTCGGGCACCACTACCATCATCCCGAACTTCAGACCGGCCAGCTGCTGGTGGAAGTTTTTCACCCCGATATCGTGGGCCAGCTGCTGAAAGCAGGGGCCGCACCGCGCCCGAATGGCCCGGCCAACCGCCATGGGCTGGTTCCAGGTGGAGTCGGGGCGCGGGGGGCCGGTGTAGGCAATCAGCTGAGTGGTATCGGCCAGCGCGCCGGTTTCCAGGCCGATGAGCACCGTGGGAATGTCGAACGTGCCCCCGGGCAGGAAGCCTTCGTTGCAGCGGGCCATGTTGTAGGCCGTGAAGCGGTTGGCCTGCTGGTCGTAGAGCAGGAACGAGCCGCGGACGCCATACTCGTCGAAATGCTTCTGAAAATTGCGTTCCGTAACCGCCTGAGCCACCGCCCCCGTCTGAATCAGTACCAGCGCAAAACCGAGCAGAAAACGCATGAACAGGAAGAAAATAAGGACTGACGACCAACCGGGTATCGGCTGACGAACGGGAGCGAAGGACGCCGTTCCGGGGGGGAGCGTTGCGCTCCGACCAGCCCGGGGCCCGAGCAGGAACAGCGCAATATAAGCGCCATTATCGTTTGGGTCCATCAGGCCGTACTACCTTGCCGGGGATCCTGCGGTCGGGCTCCGCTACATCCTCCAAAACTATCAGAGGACTTACGCAAAACCCTCCTGGTGCCATTTCACGCAGTGTTTCGCAGTGTTAAACCGCAGTGTTTCGCAGTGTTTAACGTCCTCGCACTGCGAAACACTGCGTGAAAGCATTTTGCGTAAGTCCTATATCCTGCAGAAACGCCCTCTCGGGCAATCTGACCTGCAGCTGGCGCCCCTGATGCTGGGCGGCAACGTGTTCGGCCGGACCGCCGACGGCTACCCGGCAGGGATGCCCGGCCTCACCGCGCCCATTGCCAGCGCCACCCGCCCGGAGCAGGTGCCGGAGCTGCTGAAAGCCCCCGAGCTGATGCTCAGCCCTGACGAACGTACCTTGTTAGGCCAGGCCGGCGCGTAGGCCCTTTGGGGGTGTTTGCCGGTCTGGGTGACGCCTGGTCGTAGCGCAACGCTGGCGGCTGACTACTCCGGAATTTCGGCTACCGGACCCGGCGGCGCGTAAACAGGCCGAGGCCGCCAGCACCCTTCTCTACTCTTGCTATTATGTCCCGAATAGATTCCACCGCCCTGGCTTTCCTCGACCTGCGCTGCCCGCGCTGCCACGAGGGCAAGCTTTTTACCACCCCGGCCCTCAGCCCGCGCTTTGCCCAGATGCCCGCGCACTGCCCGGTCTGCAACCAGGCCTACGAGCCGGAGCCGGGCTTTTACTGGGGCGCTATGTTCGTGAGCTACGGATTTTCGGTGGGCAGCTTTTTCATCGGCGGCGCGGCGGCCTACTACCTGTTCGATGACCCGCCCGTGTGGGTGTACATCCTGCTGGTCACGCTGCTCGTGCTGCTGTCTACGCCGCTGGTGCTGCGCTATTCCCGGGCCATCATGCTCTACCTGTTCGGCGGCATCAGCTACAACCCCGACGTGGCGAAGACCGCGCCGCAGCCCCGAGGCTGAAGCTGGCTTCAGTGCCCCCCCCGGCCGGCCGGCCATTCCGCGGCGCGGATTCCTGGTCGGCGCGGGCAAAAAATCGTTATTTGAGCCATGCCCTACCAGATTCTTTTCGCCTTCCTGCTGGCCGGACTGCTGCCGGCCTGCACTTCTACCCCGCCTCCCCGGCAGTGCGCCCCCACCCCGGCCGCCTACACCATCACCCCCCCGGAGTGGGCGCGCAACGCGAGCATCTACGAGGTAAATATCCGCCAGTACTCGCCGGAGGGCACGTTTAAGGCCTTTGAGCAGTCCTTGCCCCGCCTGCAGCGCATGGGCGTGGGCATTCTGTGGCTGATGCCGGTTCAGCCCATTGGCGAGCTGAACCGCAAGGGCACGCTCGGCAGCGGCTACTCCATCCGCGACTACCGGGCCGTGAACCCGGATATGGGCACCCTCGCCGACCTGCGCCACCTCATTGAGGCCGCCCACGCCCTGGGCCTGCACGTTATTCTGGACTGGGTGGGCAACCATACGGCCTGGGACAGTAAGCTGGCCACGGAACACCCCGGGTGGTTTACCAAAACGCCCCAGGGCAAGTTCCGCCCGCCGGTGTCCGACTGGCAGGACGTCATCGACCTCGACTACAGCAAGCCCGCCCTGCGCCAGTACATGCGCGAAGCCATGAGCTACTGGGTGCGCGACGTAGGCTTCGACGGCTTCCGCTGCGACGTGGCCGGACTGGTGCCCACCGATTTCTGGGTGGCGGCCCGCCAGGATCTGGAGCAGATCAAGCCCGTGTTCATGCTGGCCGAGTGGGACGAGCTGTTTCCGCCCACGTTTCTGCCGCCGGGCGAATTCGACCCCAACACTCACCTGCTGGAACAGGCTTTCGACATGACCTACGCCCTGCGCCTGCACGGCGTGCTCGACAGCATCGGCCAGCATAAGCTCCCGATGACGGCCCTCAACGGTTATCTGGCCCGGGAGCGGAAGAGGTATCCTCCCAGCGTGTACCTGATGACCTTCACCACCAGCCACGACATCAACTCCTGGGACGGCAGCGAGTACGAGCGGCTGGGGGCCAATGCCCTGCCCATGGCCGTGCTGACGGCCACGCTGCCCGGCATGCCCATGGTGTACAGCGGCCAGGAAGCGGGCCTGAAAAAGCGCCTTTCCTTCTTCGACAAAGACACTATTGCGTGGCATAACTACCCCCTGGCCGGCTTTTACACCAGGCTGCTCACCCTCAAAAAACAGCACCCGGCCCTGCTGAACGGTGACCCCTGCAGCCAGTTTGAGCCCCTGCCCACCGCCGGTTCGCCGGACGTATTTGCCTTCGTGCGCCGCAAGGATGCCGCCGCCGTGGTAGTAGCCGTGAACGTGGCTGATCAGGCCCGGGCCTTGCCGCTGGATAAACTAGCTGATGGCAGCTACCGGGAGCTGTTTACCGGCAAAATACTGCGCCTGAAGGCCGGCACGACCCTTTCCCTGCCCCCGCACGGCTACCAGGTCTACGAGCGGATACCGGAAAAATAGGCGAAGTCCCGTCGAGCCGGCAAGCCTGGACGCTGCTTTTTCGGCATGGCCCGGGAGCCTCAAGAATTGAGAAAGGCAACTGTTTCTCATCTGGTTTCGTTAGAGGCAACTCGAAAGCCGCTTCCCTATGGAAGCCGGCTCGTTGCTCACTGAAAAAGACAGATCCTATGAAAAAGCTCCTCGTTTTTGCCGCCTTGCTCACCGCCGGGGCCTATTCAGCCACTGCTCAGACCAGCACGACGACGACCAAGCAAACCACCACCACGCCGGCTACCCCGGTCATGACCACCCCGGTCATAACCACGCCGGTACTGACGCCTGCTCCAACGACGACGACCGTGGAATCGACCACGACCACTGTCAATCCGACCACTACGGTAACCCAGACGCCGGTGGTGCAGACGGTACCGACTGATGCCAAGGTGAAGGACAAGCGCAAAAAAACCAAGATCAAGCCCCAGGACTAGTTCTCCGGCAGTCCTGTACCAGGAAGAAAAATCCCCGGCCGCACCTGTTGCGCCCGGGGATTTTCGCGTGCGCCCTTTAGCGGGCCGGCGCGGCCTGCAGGTCGAAGGCCAGCTGAAAGTCGTTGCGGATGGCATAGCTGCCCAGATCCTGGAAGAAGCTGCTGGAATTGTAGTTGACCCCGAACTGGGTCCGGTCGATGCTGGCCGTGCCGCGTACCCGAACCGTGCCATCGGGCTGCCGCACGACGGTGATGGGGAAGCGCACAGGTTTGGTGATGCCCTTCAGCGTGAGCTGGCCCACCGCCTCGCCCCTGGTCACTTCGCGCAGTTGAAATACGGCGACGGGAAAGCGGGTCACGTCGAAAAAGTCCTCGTTGCGCAGGTGTTCCTGGAGGTTGGCATCGGCGTGGGTGATGCTGGCCATGTCGAACTCGAAGCGGCCGTTTTTCAGTCTGGTGCCGTCGTAGTCGAAGCTGCCGCGGCGCAGCTGGAGGGCGCCGGTGGGGGCCCAGCTGCCGGCCTCGGCGTGGCCGGTCCAGGTGAGGCGGCTGGCCGCGGGGCTGATCTGGTAGGAAGGAGCCACCGGCTGAAAAGCGAGGAGCAGGGTACTGAACAGAATGAGGCCGAGCGTTTTCATGCGTGAGGCGGGTAGGGTCATGCGGCATTCCTTGGCACGACGGTTGAAAAGAAATTGATCAGGGCTTAGCGGACGGTGGCTTCCGTTTCGATCAGGCCAAAGCCTTTATAGAGCTTGCCCGACGCGTCTTTGGCCAGAATGTACCACAGCGCATCACCCCCATACAGGCTTTTGGCGCTGCCGGCGTAGCGGTAGTTTTTGACGAAGGTGTAGGTAGCCCCCGGCTTCAGCTGCCCCTGCGGACAGTTGAAGAGCTCAGCAAACCCGGCGGGCGTTTCGGTGAGGTTAGCCTGCCAGCCCGCGGCACTGTACCAGATCAGGCTGCCGCACTCCACCACCTGCAGCGGCTCGCCCACCTCGTTGCGCACCATGGTGCGGTGCTTCCATACGTACTGCCCGGGCGTGGCCGGGTCCGGCTCGGGGTAGTTGGGGTTGGGCGTGTGCCAGAGCGTGAGCCCCACCGGTACCTGCCGGAGCTTATCGGGCAGCACGCGGGAGTGGTCGGTCCAGGCCGTTTGGGCGCGGCCGGCGGCGGAACTGAGCAGCAGCAGGGCCAGCCCTGGGAGAAAGTTTTTCATGACCATAATCGGTTAAGAGTACGGTCCAAAGATGGTGGGCCGGCCGGCCCCAAGCGCCCCGGATGCGGATTCAGGACGTCCCGAATCATGATGTGGGCGCAGGCGGCGCGCTTAGGCCGGGCGGTAGTCGCTGGGGGCCACGCCGGTGAGCTGCTTGAAGATGCGGTTGAACGTGGTTTTGGAGTTGAAGCCGCACTCGAAGGCAATGCCCAGCAACGTGAGCCGGGCCACCTCCGCGGGCTGGGCCAGGCGGCGCTTCACGGCTTCCACCCGGTAGCCATTCACCACGTCGTTGAAGGGCTTGCCGAACCCGTTGTTCACGGTGAAGGAAATCAGGCGCGGGGCCAGCCCCGTGTGCGCCGACAGCTCGGCCAGGGTCAGCGTCGGGTTCAGATACAGGTGGTCGTCTTCCAGCGCCCGCCGCAGCCGGGCCAGCACCGCCGGGTCCACGGCCGCCGGCTCGCGCGGCTCCGGCGCAACCACAGCAGCCCCTACTTCAGCCGCAAGGCGAGGAGCCGGGCGGGGAGCCGAACTCCCCGCATCAGCTCTTGCCCCCGGCGCCCCGTCCGCTTCGAGCAGGGTGGCTTCCTCGGGCCCAAAGTTTACGGCCTGCATATCGGCCTGCCGCAGGCCGACGACGCCGATGAGCAGCACCACGCCGCCCAGTAGCCAGGTGGAGTAGTCGTAGGTGTAGTAGATGCTGAAGAACTCGCGCAGCACCACTTCCCCGAGCCACTGCGCACTCACCACCGTCAGCACCAGCAGCAGCACGCGCAGCCAGGAAAGCCGGAGCTGGGAGATTTCGGAGAAGTTATCGGCCAGCCAGCGCTGGTAGCGGCGCAGGCGGCGCAAGCTCAGCCCCAGGTAGACAATCAGCGAAAGCCAGGTGCCGATAAACTCGATGCGGTAAGTGTAGGGCTCGTGGACCTGCTCCCAGAACCAGAGCCGGAAAGAGTAGGACTGAAAGCGCAGCCCCCAGTACAATGCCGCCTGGAGCAGCACCGGCGCAAAGTGCCAGCCGTAGGCCGCCCGCCATCGGAACTCGTGATTCACCAGGCTCTGCACGTAGAAGTACAGCAGCGGGCCGAAGGCAAACGAGTAGTAGATGGGCAGAAAATACCAGTCGGCATTCTGCCCGTACACGTTGGCCACCCGAAAAAAACCATCGAGCACCCACAGGGCAATAGCCAGCAGCAGCAGGGCCAGAAAGCGGTTGGGCACCTGGTTATAGCGGGCCAGCCCCAGCAGCGCGGCCGCGAATACGGCCTGGGCCAGCACGGCAAACAGCACTACGACATCGGGTGTTACGGTAACCTGCATCCGGCAAAGAACCATTTTTTTTCGCTTGGGTTATCCCTCATTTTCGGTTCTTCCGCTTACGGCCGAAACCGGCAGCCCCGCCTCGCCACCCGGCGCCGGGCCGGAGCCGAGCAGCCGGCACCGGCACCCCGGGAAACAAACCCGGTTTGCCGTTCTGCCCAGGCACCGGGAGCAGGGTTTTTACGTACCTTTTCATAGCCGAAAAAAACCGGTGGGAGCCTGTTTTTTCCGCTACCGCAATGCTCAGATTCTTACTACTCCCTTTGCTGGTGCTCCCCCTCCCCGGGCAGGCCCAGAACCGCCTGGCGGCCGCCGCTTCCCGCCAGTCCGTCGTGACCAGCTCCCGGGGGCAGGCGCTGACGGTATCGGGCGCGTGCGCCGTGCTCTACGCCCCCGACGCCGCGAAAATCAGCCATCTCAAGCAGCAGTACGGGGAAGCCAATTTCAATACCAGCGCCGGCGACAACCACGCTTACGTAGCCCGGTCGCGGGCCTATCTGCAGGGAAAGGGAATCCGCATTATCGAAACCACGGCCACCCAGCTGCGCTTCACCACTACGGGTGGAGCCCATACGGTGCTCGATCTGAGCAGCCCGGCCTACTCCTGGGGGCTGCTGCTGTTCAACGGCCGCACCGCGCCCCAGGAAGCCAACTTGGCCGACCCGGCCACGGACGTTCAGACGGTGATGAAAAAGTAAGGCGTACTGCCGTCGACATCCGGCAGGTTCAGCAACGCCGGCGGGCGGAGTTGCGTTAGGGAAGCACCTGTTTTCTTACCCCGTGTTGTTGGCCGCTGAAATCCTCCCCTTCGATTGGCAACGCATGCTGTTCTCGGACGATGCGCCCCCGCTGTTTTTGCTGGAAGTCGCGCTGCGCTGCCTGCTCACCTACGTCATGGTTATCGGGGCCCTGCGCGTGACGGGGCGGCGCGGGGTGCGGCAGCTGTCCATCTTCGAGCTGAGCATCATCCTGGCCCTGGGCTCCGCCGCCGGCGACACCATGCTCTACCACGACACGCCGCTGCTGCACGCGGCGCTGGTATTCGTGATGGTGACGGTTCTCTACCGCTTTTTCAACTGGCTCACGGAAAGGCTGCCCCGCTTTTCCGACTGGCTCGAGGGCGCGCCGGTGCTGCTGGTGGAGGATGGCCGCATCTGCCTCGCCGCCTTCCGCCGCCAGAACCTGACCCAGAAGGAGCTGTTCGGCGAGCTGCGGCAGATGCAGGTCGAACACTTAGGCCAGGTGCGCCGGGCCTACATCGAAGCCACCGGCGACATCAGCGCCTATTTTTATGCCAATGAGGATATGCGCCCCGGCCTGCCCATCTGGCCCGAGCGCCTGACCCAGGCGCGCCGCCGCGTGGAAGAACCCGGCCTTTACGCCTGCGCCACCTGCGGCCACGTGCTGAAATTGCCCCGCGGCGCAGTAGCCCGCTGCCCCGAGTGCCACGAAGACCAGTGGATTCCGGCCTGCGCGACGAAGCGCACCGCCTAAAGCCCCTGCGCGGGCTTATTCCGGCGGGTAATTGTAGGGCACGTAGTTCTCCCACTGCCACGGTGTAGTCCGGTCCCCGAGCAGCTTCTCCAGCAGCTCCCGGAATATCTTGTCGGCGTTGGAGCTGTTGCTCATCAGCAGCAGCCCTTTTTTGCGGTCCTGAAACACGACGCTGTGGTTTTCCCAGCCGTCATCGTGCCCCTCCTTGAAGTACGCCGGGCCGTAGGGCGACTCAAACGTACCCCACCCTAAGCCGTAAGCAAGCCGGATGGTGCGGTTGCTGTCGGGCGCGGCCACGGTAGCGAGTGGGCCGAACTGGGCCTGGTAGGGAATCCGTACCTGGGCCCGGGTCATTTCGGCCTTGGTAGCGGCGTTGAGGCCCCGGCCCTGCATCACGGCGGCCAGGAAGGCGGCGTAGTCAGCGGGCGTGGTTTCCAGGGAGCCGGCGGCCCCGGGCTTGGTCCGCTTACGCTTGCGCAGCGGCTGGCCCTGCTCGTCGTAGCCCAGAGCATAGTTCTGCTCGAAGGCCGGCTGCCACACGTAGCTGGTGCGCGTGAGGCCCAGGGGCCGGAAGATACGCTCGGCACTCAGCTCGGTCAGGCTTTTCTGCGTGATGGTTTCCACCACCAGCTGGAGCAGCTGCAGGCCTTCCCCGGAGTACCAGTACTGGGTGCCGGGCGCAAACTTAAACCGCAGCTTTTCGTCGGGTTCCAGCCAGCGCCAGTTGGGCAGGCCGGTGGTATGAGTCAGGCACTGGCGGGCCGTGAGCTGCCGCCACCGCGCGTCAGCGGCCAGGTCCTGGTAGCCTTCGTACTCGGGCAGGGGCTTGGTCAGATACTGCTGCAGAGGCCGGTCGAGGTCGAGGCGCTGTTCCTGCACCAGCTGCATGACCAGGTAGGCAAACACGGCTTTGCTGAACGAAGCCCCGTACATGGCCGTGCTGGTTTCCAGCGGGGCGCGGGTTTCCAGGTTACGGTAGCCGTAGGCTTTCAGGTAGCGCACCTTGTTGTCTTCCAGCAAGGCCACCGCCAGCCCCGGCACCCGGGCCGAATCCATCAGCCGCCGCACGAGCCGGTCGATTTCCGGACCGCGTAGCTTGCGGCCATCCAGGGTGTGAAAGGTAGGATTGGCCTGCGCCCCGGCCCTGGCCGACAGCAGCAATAGCAACAGGCCAGCCAGCAGCCAGCCAGCAAGAAGGGTTTTCATAGCGCCGCAGGTTGAATCCGGGGCCAAGGAAATCAATTTGACCGATAGTATGGTCCGCCTCGACTGGCTAGGGGCTGCTCCGCCCCAGACAGCTAGGTGCCGGAAATCCGGTACGCCAGCCCCAGCCGGAACACCTGCGAGTATACTTTGCCGCTGCCCACGCTTCCCTCCCGGTAGTCGTTCAGCCCCTGCGAATAGCCTACTGACAGGCCGGTACGCTTATAGTAAGCCGTCAGGTTGAGGCGGACGCGCCCGTCGAAGTTGGGCCGGGCACCCAGTCGGCGGTGTAGGTTACGCCCTGCCCCGTCTTCGCCTCTCCAGCTTCCCGGTTGCGGAGCAGGATGCCCAGTTCCGGACCAGCCGTCAGATCCACCGCCAGAGCTTTGACGGCAAACCGGCGCCCCAAAAACGGGTGCACGTTGATAAAGTAATGCGCAAAGCGGATGTGCCCCGCAGTGCTGATACCCGCGTCACTGTCGGTAAAGACGTTGGCAATCTGTACCCGGCTGCGCAGGGCTTCGTACCCGGCCTGCACCCCGAACAGGCTGCGTCTGGTTCCCACGCGCTGCACCTGAGTGGCCGCGCCGTAGCTCAGGCCGGGCTGCCGGACGTAGGGATTTATAGTATAAGCTGATGATCGGGCAGACGGAGGCGGAGCAACAATGATGGACGTGGCGGTGCTGCCCGTGCCCCGGAACGCAGCCAGCCCGGAGGTGAGGTGGCCGGAGAATTCGGTTTGCTGGCCGTAGCCGAGGTGGGCGGCCAGCAGGCTTAGCGTCAGCAGAGGAATATTTTTCATAGTAGCGAATGGTCGACGGGTAGCTTCAAAAGGAGCCGTAGTTCCCCGGCAAAGGTTGTCCGCGCCGCGGGGGTTTTTTTTCTCCCCGGAATTTTTCACCGCGCCAATACCATTTCCGACCGATATTACCGCTGCTATGCCCCAACCAACCGCGCCGCTGCCCTACCTTATTATCGACTTCGACAGCACCTTCACCCAGGTGGAAGGGCTGGATGAGCTGGCCGATATTGCCCTGCAGGACCACCCCGACCGGGAGGGAATCGTGGGGGAAATCCGGGCCCTGACCGACGCGGGCATGAGCGGCAGCCTGAGCTTTTCGGAGTCGTTGCGGCAGCGGCTGGCTTTGCTGCCGGCCCGGCGCGAGCATCTGCCCCTGCTGGTGGCCCAGCTCAAAACCAAGGTTTCCGACAGCATCGTGCGCAACCGGGGCTTCTTCGCCCAGTTCCCGGGGCGCGTGTACATCGTCAGCAGCGGCTTCCGCGAGTTTATCGAGCCCGTGGTAGCCGACTTCGGCATCGACGCCGACCACGTGCTGGCCAACACCTTCACCTTTGCTGATGACGGCCGCATCACCGGTTTCGACCCCGACAACGTGCTGAGCCGCGACGGCGGCAAGATCGAGCAGTTGCGCCGCCTCGACTTAAGTGGCGACGTGTACGTGCTCGGCGACGGCTACACCGACTACCAGATGCGCGAAGCCGGCTTGGCTAACCGCTTCTACGCCTTCACCGAAAACGTCAGCCGCGAGGCCGTGACTTCCCGCGCCGACGAAGTAGTACCCTCTTTCGACGAATTCCTGTACCAGAACAAGCTCCCGATGACCCTCAGCTACCCCAAGAACCGCATCAAGGTGTTGTTGCTCGAAAACCCCGACCCCCGCGCCGCCGAGCTGTTGCGCGCCGAGGGCTACCAGGTCGATACCGTGCCCGGCGGCCTCGACGAGGACGAGCTGATCCGGCAGATTGAGGGCGTGAGCATTCTCGGCATCCGCAGCAAAACTCAGGTCACGGAGCGGGTGCTCGAAGCCGCCAACCGCCTGATTGCCGTGGGCGCGTTCTGCATCGGCACCAACCAGATTGACCTGACGGGCTGCATGAAGCGCGGTATTGCCGTGTTCAACGCACCCTTTTCCAATACCCGCTCGGTGGTGGAGCTGGCCCTGGGCGAAATCATCATGCTGGCCCGCCGCATTCCGGAGAAAAACCCCAGGATGCACCAGGGCGAGTGGGACAAGTCGGCGCGGGGGGCCTTTGAAATCCGGGGCAAGAAGCTCGGCATCATCGGCTACGGCAACATCGGCTCCCAGCTTTCGGTGGTGGCCGAGGCCGTGGGCATGCAGGTGCTCTACTACGACGTGGCCGAAAAGCTCCAGCTGGGCAATGCCGTGCGCTGCCGCACCCTGGAAGAGCTGCTCCGCCAGGCCGACGTGGTGACGTTGCACGTGGACGGCCGCCAGGAAAACACCAACCTGATCGGGGCCGCCGAGCTGGCGCTGATGAAACCCGGGGCCCTGCTGCTCAACAACGCCCGCGGCCACGTAGTCGACGTGGCGGCCCTGGCCGCGGCCCTGCGCAGCGGCCACCTCGGCGGCGCGGCCATCGACGTATTCCCCTACGAGCCCAAAACCAACGACGAGACGTTTGAAACCGAGCTACGGGGCCTGCCCAACGTGCTGCTCACGCCCCACATCGGCGGCAGCACGGCCGAGGCTCAGCGCAACATCGCCGAGTTCGTGCCCGAGCGCATCATGCAGTACGTGAACACCGGCAACACCCAGCAGAGCGTCAACTTCCCCAACATCCAGCTGCCCGTGCAGCAAGCCCACCGCCTCATTCACATCCACGCCAACGTCCCCGGGGTGCTGGCCCGCATCAACAATGTGCTGGCCGAGCACCACGTCAACATCCTGGGCCAGTACCTGAAAACCAACGAGCACATCGGCTACGTGATTACCGACATCGACAAGGAATATGCGCCCGAGGTCATTGGCGAGCTGCGCAAGGTGGAGCACACGATTAAGTTTCGGGTGCTGTATTAATGCTGACGGCCTTATCCACTCTCGGCGCCATGATCCTGCTGCTCATCGGCAAGCCGGCGCCGGCACTTTTGCCTACCTGGGCACAAGCTCATTGGGCAAAATCGGGGCTGAGCACTACCTTCAGCCGGGCGGCCTACGCCACTCCCGGCTACCTGCAAGCTGACTTCAATAGCCGTGCTGGTTACCAGACGCGCCACCGGCAGCCAAGGCATTATAGTTCTGCACCAGGCCCTGGCTGCCCATCACGTACTGGGAGCTGGTTCCGACCCAAAATCCGATATACTATCCGGGAATTTTTCCTGGGTGGCCTACTGGAGTCTGTATGCTAAGCCGACTACCGAAGAAGTAATACTGGATGCCAACGGCGATTTAAAGGACCGCCTGGTTCACCTGAAGCACCCCTGTATCGAACTAAGGAAGGAAGATACTGGCGGCATGATTTACTGGAATGGCAAACGCTACATCTGGCTGCATCAAGGCTGCTGAATGCTTCCCAAGCCTCCCCCGAACATGCTAAGCTTCCGTTTCCGGCGCCGGTAGCGTTACATTCGTTCCCGCACCTGCCCCAACACCCGCTCCATTTCGGCGCGCACCGGTGAGTCGTCGCCGGGAATGCTGTTGTTTAAAAAGCTGAACGCCAACAGCCGGCCGGACTTCGTGCGCACGTAGCCGGTCAGGTTGCAGATGTTGGTGAGCGTGCCGGTTTTCGCCCAGAGCCAGGGCTGGCCGGCCACCACCGGGCGGTAGCGCCGGCGCAGGGTGCCGTGCCCGCCACCCGCCGCCAACAGGTTCAGCAGCCGCGGCTCGGGCACTTCCCGGTGCAGCCTGAGCAGCAGGGCCGTGAGCGTGCGGGGCGTGACGAGGTTGAGGCGGGAGAGGCCCGAGCCGTCCACCCACTGCGGGGCGTCGGGCAGGTCGGCGAGGAACTGCTGGCGCACGGCGCGAATGGTGCGGTCCGAGTTCAGCGAGTCGGGGCCCAGCCGGGAGGAGCACATCAGCAGCAGCTGCTCGGCCAGGAAATTGTCGCTCACCTGCAGCATGCGCCGGTACAGCGAATCGACGGGCAGACCAGTCAGGGTGCGGATGCTGTCCTGGGGGCGCAGGGCCCACGGCAGGGCGCGCACCGGGCGGCGCAGCGTATCCTGCAGCAGCTTCAGCAACAGCTCGGGGCTGGTGCGGAAGGGCGTTTCATCAATCCAGGTTTTGGTGAAGGGCAGCACGAAGAAGCGGTTTTCGAGCACGGCCCGGCGCACGTGGTCGGTGCTGCGGAAGCTGGCCGGGGCCGGCTCCACCATGGCGCTGAAGTCGCGGGGCAGCACCCGGGGGCGCTGGTTGGGCTTGGCGTAGAAGCGTACCGTATGGCCGTAGATGGGGAAGGGGCCGCGCTCGGGCGAGTAGTAGTAATTATAGTCGTCCCAACTCCAGCCCGGCCCGAACGCCTCGACGCAGGGAATAGCCGAGTAGAACAGCTTTTCGGGGCGATTCTGCAGGAAGGCAAACGCCCGGCGCGAGGGTACGTCGCCGTGCAGCAGCGTCGGGTCGCCGGTGCCCCAGAACAGCAGCGAATCGTGCCGCACCACGTAGCGCAGGCTGGGCAGCGAGTCGCCGAGCAGGTGCAGGCCGGCATAAAAGCTGAACAGCTTCATGGTGCTGGCCGGGGTGAAGTAGCGCTCCGAATTCAGCTCGTACAGCGGCTCCCCGGTCGCCACCTCGGTGATGCATACTCCCACCTGGTGCTGGCGCAAAACGGGCGACGTGGTGATGAGCCGGTTGAGCCAGTGCGGCCCTTTGCCCCGCCGCAGCGCCGTTTCCATAGCCTGCTCATCGTCGCCGGAGCGGGGCGTGGCCGGGGCCGACAGGGCTCCGCAGACCAGGAGCAGGGCGAATAAGTAGCGCATATCAAGGGCGTTTGGGGCGCGCAATATGCAGCTTCAATCTTTGATTTCACTATACACTCTATAAAATTTATGTACAGGTATTTATTGCAGCTTACTTAAAGTGTAGAATTAACTAAAAACGGGTTTTTTCACTCTTCCTGTCATCCTGAGCAAAGCGAAGGGTCTTCCGCCTCGCCCCGGCCTACCGTGCTTCAGGGAGCAACGCTTTTCCCTGCGCGCGGGGCAGCGATTTTCTGAGGTAAAAAGCTGGGCTGCTTAGCCGGGGAAGGTCCTTCGCTCGGCTCAGGATGACCGACGACCAAACAGCCGGCGCAGCTTCCCTCCTACCCTACTGTCGGCGCCACATTCCGGAAGCGGCGCCGCCCGACCCACTTATTTGAGTAGCTTTGCGTCCTGTTATGCCAGACAGAACCCCCACCCCCGCGCCCACCGCCAAGTACATCTTCGTTACCGGCGGCGTTACCTCTTCCCTGGGTAAAGGCATCATTGCCGCCTCCCTCGCCAAGCTGCTCCAGGCCCGCGGCTTCCGGGTCACCATCCAGAAGTTCGACCCCTACATCAACATCGATCCGGGCACGCTGAACCCCTACGAGCACGGGGAATGCTACGTGACCGACGACGGCGCCGAAACCGACCTGGACCTGGGCCACTACGAGCGGTTTCTGAACGTGCCCACTTCCCAGGCCAACAACGTCACCACCGGCCGCATCTACGACACGGTGATCCGCAAGGAGCGCGAGGGGGCTTACCTGGGCAAGACCGTGCAGGTGGTGCCCCACATCACCGACGAGATTAAGCGGCGCATGCTGCTGCTCGGCGACCATGCCGACTTCGACATCGTCATCACCGAAATCGGGGGCTGCATCGGCGACATCGAGAGCCTGCCCTTCGTGGAAGCCGTGCGCCAGCTGCGCTGGGAGCTGCCACCGAACGACTCGGTCGTGATTCACCTGACGCTGCTGCCCTACCTGGCCGCGGCCGGGGAGCTGAAAACCAAACCCACCCAGCACTCGGTGCGCGACCTGCGCGAAGCCGGCCTGCAGCCCGACATCCTGGTGTGCCGCTCCGAGCACCCCATTCCGATGGAGATGCGCAAGAAGATTGCGCTGTTCTGCAACGTCAAAATCAACTCCGTCATCGAGGCCCTGGATGCCGACAGCATCTACTCGGTGCCCCTGCTCATGCTCAAGGAGCACCTCGACGAGCGGGTTATCAAGAAGATGCGCCTCACCGGCGGCAGCGCCGCGCCCGACCTGGAAATCTGGAAGGACTTCCTGGGCCGGCTCAAGAACCCGACTGAGGAAATCACCATTGCCCTGGTGGGCAAGTACGTGGAGCTGCCCGACGCCTACAAGTCCATCAACGAGGCCTTCGTGCACGCCGGCGCCCTGAACGAGTGCAAGGTGACCGTGCGCAGCATTCAGAGCGACAACATCACCCCCGACAACATCGCCCAGCTGCTGCACGGCGTGGATGGGGTGCTGGTGGCCCCTGGCTTCGGCGAGCGGGGCTTCGAGGGTAAGATTACGGCCATTAAGTACGTGCGCGAAAACCGGATTCCGTTCTTCGGCATCTGCCTGGGTATGCAGTGCGCGGTGGTCGAGTTTGCCCGCAATGTGCTGAAGATGGACGGCGCCTCCTCCACCGAGATGGACCCGGCCTCGCCCTACCCCGTCATTGCCATGATGGAGGAGCAGAAGAACATCACCCAAAAAGGCGGCACCATGCGCCTGGGGGCCTACAACTGCGAGCTGCGCAAGGGCTCCAGGGCGGCCAAAGCCTACGGCCGCAACCACATCAGCGAGCGGCACCGCCACCGCTACGAGTTCAACAACCAGTATCTGCAGGCCTTTGAGGAGGCCGGCATGGTGCCCTCGGGCCTGAATCCGGAAACGGGACTGGTGGAAGTGATTGAGCTGCCGGCTCACCCGTGGTTCGTGGCCGGGCAGTTTCACCCCGAGCTGAAAAGCACGGTCCAGAACCCCCACCCGCTGTTCGTGCGCTTCGTGAAAGCGGCCATCCAGCACCACAAAAACGAGATTTAACCATCTCTTTTCGGCTGTTCATAAATTCGTCTGTTATCCTGAGCCGGCGCAGGACCTTCCTCTTTCCGCGCTGAAAACGCCTTTCAACGGCCAAAGCCCTTCGCCTACACTGGTGAAGGGCTTTGCTCATTTCAAAGGGCCGGCAGTGGCGACGAGGAAGGTCCTTCACTCCGCTGCGCGCCGTTCAGGATGACAGACGTATTCGTGGCGGCGCCTGCCAAAAATACCGGCTGGCGAATATTCTTCTGCCAAAGCTGAACTTTGCGGCGGCTCGCCGGATTTTTGAAGCGGGCCGTGCTTTCGCGTACCTTTGCGTTTTGCGGCGCCCGGCGCCCGTTATCTTTTCCAGTCAGTACCCTTCGATGGACAAAAACCAAGCAACCGGCCTGTTTCTGATTTCGGCCTTGCTCCTCGTCTACCTGTTCTTCTTCGCGCCCAAAAAGCCCGAGGACCAGCCCGCCCCGAAAGCCACCACCACGACCGCCGCCGCGAAGCCCGGCGCGGTGGCCACCCCGGCGCCGCTGGATTCAGTTGCCGCCGTGAAGGCGTTGGGTAGCTTTGCCACGGCTGCCCAGGGCACGGCCCAGCAGGTGCAGCTGCAAAACCCTAACCTCACGGTTACT
Organism: Hymenobacter fastidiosus; assembly: GCF_039539565.1. Classification (NCBI taxonomy): domain Bacteria; kingdom Pseudomonadati; phylum Bacteroidota; class Cytophagia; order Cytophagales; family Hymenobacteraceae; genus Hymenobacter; species Hymenobacter fastidiosus. Next base: position 25,519 of record NZ_BAABDJ010000006.1, read on the forward strand.
TTCTCGACCAAAGGCGGCCGGGTAGAAGCGGTGCGGCTGAACAAGTACAAGACCTTCTTCGGCAAGCCCCTGGATTTGCTGGATGCCCAAAGCGCCCGGCTCGACACCCGCTTCCGCACCACCGACGGCCGCACCGTGCGGTTGTCGGATCTGTATTTCCAGCCCACCGCCGCGCAGCCCGGAGCCCTGGGTGAGCGCAAAGGCCAGAGCATAACCTTCACGGCCGCCGTAGCCGGGGGCCGCGTGGAGCAGGTCTACACCCTGCTGGACGATTCCTACGAACTGGGCTACATGCTGCGCATGCCGGGCCTGACCAACACCCTGGCCCAGGAGCCGCTGACCTTCACCTTCCTGGACCGCGTGCGGCAGACCGAGCAGGACGCGCCGCAAAACCGCAACCACAGCACCATCAACCACTTCCTGGCCACCGAGGACCACGGCGCGCTGGCCGAAGCCTCGGAAAGCCCGGAGGAAATCATTGCCTCGGCGCCGGTGAAGTGGGCAGCCCACAAGCACGACTTCTTCGTGGCCGGCATCATTGCCGATAACCAGTTCACGACGGGCAAATTCAACTCCACCGTGAACCTGGGGGATTCGACCTTCCTGAAAACCATGAGCACCACGCTCACTATTCCGGTGGCCGACGTGACCCAGGGCAAGGCGGGCTTCAGGTTTTATTTCGGGCCTAACTCCTTCCCCGTGATGAAGGCGGTGACGCCGGAATTTGAGCGCAACGTATACCTGGGCTGGGGTATTTTCCGCTGGATGAACCAGTTTGTGGTCTTGCCCGTGTTCCACTTCCTGGAGCAGTTCGTCGGGTCTTACGGCGTGATTATCGCCCTGCTGGTGCTGCTGATCAAGCTCGTAACCTGGCCCCTGACCTACAAAACCTACGTCTCGCAAGCCCGCATGAAAGTGCTGAAGCCCGAAATCGACGAGCTCAAGGAAAAGTACGGCGATGACCAGACCAAGGTGCAGAGCGAGACCATGAAGCTTTACTCCGCTTTCGGCGTGAGCCCGCTCAGCGGCTGCGTACCCACGCTGCTCACCATCCCGATTCTGCTGGCCATGTTCCAGTTCTTCCCCAACGCCATTGAGCTGCGCCAGGAGCACTTCCTCTGGGCCAAGGACCTGAGCAGCTACGACGTGTTCCTGAAGCTGCCCTTCTACATTAAGTGGTATGGCGACCACGTGAGCATGTTCACGCTGCTCATGACGGCCTCCACCCTGCTCATGACGTGGCAGAGCAGCCAGGTGAACCCGCAGATGCAGGGCCAGATGAAGGTGATGGGCTACGCCATGCCCATCGTGTACATGTTCGTGCTGAACAGCTTCTCGGCCGGCCTGACCTGGTACTACTTCGTGTCGAACATGATTACGTTCGGCCAGCAGTTCATCACCAAGAGCTTCGTGGATGAAACCAAGCTCCGCGCCCAGCTCGAAGCCAACAAGGTGAAGAACAAGGACAAGAAGCCCGGCGGCTTCCAGGCTCGCATTGCCGAAGCCATGAAAAACGCCCAGGAGCGCGAAGCCCAGGCCAAGCAAGGCAGCGCGGCCCCGGCCGACAAGCCCAAAAAGCCTACCCGCCGCTCGTAGTCAGCCTTTGGCTGGCAAGTCTCAAAGCCCATCTGCTTCGGCCGATGGGCTTTTTTTCGTTCCTTAGCCGAAGTGGTGCCACGACTTTTTGGTCGTGGCACCACTATCGCTGAACGACAGTCGTGTCCGCCTCAGCCACGGTAGTACCACGACCGAAAAAAGCCGGGGTACCATGGCTTCGGTTTGTTCGTGGTACCACTATTGCTGAGCGACAGTCGTGTCCGCCTCAGCCACGGGGGTACCACGACCGAAAAAAGCCGGGGTACCACGGCTTCGGTTTGGTCGTGGTACCACTATTGCTGAGCGACTGTCGTGTCCGCCTCAGCCACGGGGGTACCCCGACCGAAAATAAAGCCGGGGTACTACTCCTTCGGACCACCACCCTCATTTCCACCGCCATGCGCCTGCTCTCTGCCCTGCTGCTTGCCCTCCTGATTTCCGCCTCGGCGGCAGTAGCCCAACAGACTCCGGTTAAAACTGCTACTCAAACCAAAGCCAAGCAGAAGGTCAAACAGCCAAAGTCGACGAAGCAGGTGGCCGCTAAAAAGGCCCCGGTCGCGCCGGTTATCGTCTTCAGGCAGACGCCCTGCTTCGGCATCTGCCCCGACTATGATGCCACCATTTACCCCAACGGCCGCGTGACCTACGTAGGACGTCAACACACCAAACTCACTGGTACGCACGAGCTGAAGCTGCCGGCCGCTACGGTGGCCATGATCCTGGCCGAAGCCCGGAATATCGGCTTCCGCAAGCTGCAACCGCACTACACCGAAAACACGTCCGACCTACCCTCCACCTTTCTCAGCATCCGTCAGCCCGACGGCACGCTGAAAACCGTGCAGGTCGAGGAAGGCGCCCCCGCCAGCCTGCAAAAGCTACTGCATTACATCAGCGGCGAGCTGGATAAGATTTCGAGTAACACGGCCGACAGATAAAGAGTCGGTGGCGGGAAGGCGTAATCCCGGTTCTTGCGGGCATGCTGCGCATGAAGCAGAGCCGGAGCAGTCCGTCCTGAGCAACGAAGAAAATCTGGTTTCCTCAAAAAACCCTGACGCATGCCAGCGCCGGGGCTTGCTGCGTTAACCAAGCTCAGGCCATTGCACAGGCCGGATTGACGCCGCCCGAAGCACGAAATGTCCTTCGTGCTCGCCATGACAGTGCCCTGGTTGGGAGTAGGACTGGCTTACTCCTTCCGCACCCGCTCCAGTACCAGCTGGTTCATCGGATTGGGCGTCAGGCCGCGGATGTTGTTCTGGGTGAGGCGCACGACCTCGTCGTAGTAGAGCGCGATGACCGGGCTTTCGTCCACGATGATGCGGTCCATCCGGCGGTAGAGGTCGTAGCGCTTTTCCACGTCCTGCTCCAGGTTGGCCTGCTCGTAGAGCCGGTCGTAGGCGGCGCTTTGGAAGTGGGTTTTGTTGGGGCCGGCCGGGGCGAAGTTCTTGCTGTAAAACAAAGCCAGGTAGTTTTCCGCGTCGGGGTAGTCGCCAAGCCAGCTTTTGGAGAAAAAAGCCGCGCGGCCGTTGTCTACCATTTCCTGCTGGGCCCCGCCCTGGTTGATGTCGATGGCCACCCGCACGCCCACGTCGGCCCAGTTTTTCTGCAGGTACTCGCACACTTCCTTGCGCTCCACCAGGGTGCTCAGGTGCAGCGTCAGCGGCCGGGCCGGCCCATAGCCCGCCGCCTTCAGCAGCGCCCGCGCTTTCCGGGGCTGATACGAATAGCCCGGTACCAACTTGGCGCTGTACGAGGGCAACGACGACGGCACGAAGCCCGAGATGCCCGGCACGCCCACGTTGTTGAGGAAGTAGGCAATCAGCTCGGGCTTGTTGAGCGCGTAGTTCAGGGCCTGCCGCACCCGCTTGTCGCGCAGGGCCGGGTTGGCCGCTTCACCCCGCAGGTTGGTAGCGTCGAGCTGGAAGCCCAGGTATTCGGTGTTCAGGTAGGGGACTTTCTGCAACCGGAATTTACCTTTGAAGTCGTCGCGCACCGTGCCGTCGGGGTGCAGGATAAGGTCGCGGCTGCCGGCCCGGATGCCGCTCAGAAAATCCAGCTTGCCCTGCTGGAAAGTCAGAAACTCCGTTTTGCGGTCCTGAATAAAGCTGATCTGCACCGCGTCGAGGTAGGGCAGCGGGCGGTTCCGGGCGTCGCGCTTCCAGTAGGTGGGGTTGCGGTGGTAGATGATGGCGTTACCCTCGTCCCATTCCTTGAATCGGAACGGGCCGGTGCCCACCGGATGCTCCCGGAAGTCCTTGCCGTACTTTTCCACGGCTTCGCGCGGCACTACGTAGGCGTAGGGCATGGCCAGGATACCCAGAAACGGAATAAACGGCTCCTTTAAGTACACCCGCAGCGTGGAGTCGTTCAGGGCTTTAAAGCAGGTATCGGCCGGTTCGCCGGCGGCGTTTTCCAGCACTTTGCCCCGGAATATCCAGCCGCCGGGGCTGGCGGTGGTTTTGTCGAGCAGGCGGCGGAAGCTGTACACGAAGTCGGGCGCGGTAACCCGGCGGCCTTTGCCCCGCGGGAATACGGCGGAGTCGTGGAAGCGCACGGTGGGGCGCAGCGTGAAGGTATACTGCCTGCCATCGGCCGAAACCTCGTAGCGCCGGGCCACCGACGGAATGGGCCGCAGGGCCGAATCCAGCTCCACCAGGCCATTGTAGAGCTGCGTTACGGCCCAGATATTGGCCTGGCGGTTGGAGAAGGCCGGGTCCAGCGAGGTCAGCGACTCGGGCTGGTTGTAGCGGAACACGCGCCGGGCGTCGGTGGGCGGGGTGGCGGGGCCGCACCCGGTCAGAACCGGGAGCAGCAGGACAACATAAACGGCAAAACGACGCGCAAACGAAAGCATGGGAACGGGGGAATCACGTATATTTGTCAGACAAAGGTACCGGGCTCAACGCTACCAGCGGCTTGCTGTTGGCTATTCACTTTTCCTTTCGGCCTTCCGACGAAAAGCGAGCCGCGGCTACCGTCCTGACTCCAACACGACAAGCTAACAGCTAAAAGCCATTAGCCAACAGCTTCTACAAACACATGGGAAAAATCATTGCGGTAGCCAATCAGAAGGGCGGCGTGGGCAAAACCACGACGGCCATCAACCTGGCTGCCAGCCTGGCGGCGCTGGAATATCGCACCCTGCTCGTCGATGCCGACCCGCAGGCCAACTCCACGTCCGGCGTCGGGTTCGACCCGAAGGATATCGAAAACAGCATCTACGAGTGCATGGTGGACGGCATCAACGCCCAGGACATCATTCTGCAAACCCAGGTGCTGCCCCACCTCGACCTGATGCCCTCCCACATCGACCTCGTGGGGGCTGAAGTGGAGATGATCAACCTGCCCAACCGGGAGGAGAAGATGAAGGACGCCCTGCGCCCGCTGGCCGATCAGTACGACTTCATCATCATCGACTGCTCCCCGTCGCTGGGTCTGATTACGGTGAATGCCCTCACGGCCGCCCACTCGGTTATCGTGCCGGTGCAGTGCGAGTATTTCGCCCTCGAAGGTTTGGGCAAGCTGCTCAACACCATCAAAATCATTCAGAGCCGGCTGAATGAGGAGCTGGAAATCGAAGGCATCCTGCTCACCATGTACGACGTGCGCCTGCGCCTGAGCAACCAGGTGGTGGAGGAAGTCAAGCTGCACTTCCAGCAGCTCGTGTTCGATACCATCATCCCCCGCAACGTGAAGCTGAGTGAGTCGCCGAGCTTCGGCATTCCGGTGATTCTGCACGACGCGGAAAGTAAAGGCAGCATCAGCTACCTGAACCTGGCCCGCGAAATCGTGGAGAAAAATATCGTGGCCAACGCCCCGGAAGCGGCCGAGGATACGGCGGCGTAGAAGTTTCTACCTGAATTTTTAAAAAGGCCAGCAGTTTTGCCGGCCTTTTTAGTTTCTATGTGACGCGAAGTTCCACTTCGCGAAACGCCCGCGCCGCCTCACCGATTATTGTTCAACGCCTCGCGAAGTAAAACTTCGTGTTACGCCAGCGCGGCTTTGCGAACGACAGTAACGCGAGCTTTGTAGTTCGCGCTACTGTCGTTCGCAAAGCCGCTCACTTTTCAGTTTATATAACGGTTTCGCAAACGGGGTGGCTGCCGGTCCGGCGGCTTTTTCAGCCGTCGGGCCGGTCGTCGCTTGCGCCATGCCGCCCGAGCAGCGTCAGCGAACGGAAACCGGCCCGACGGCTGAAAAAGCCACCGGACCGGGACTTACACCGTTCGCCAAACCGCTATAAGTGTGTCGATATGCTTGCCGCTATAGCGGTTTCGTGAACAGTATACCCAGTGTCCGCTACTCTGGACTGGTCGCCGGGAGCGGACGTTGAACGTCCCGGGCCAACGACGACCGGCCCGACGGCTGGCAGCCGCCGGACCGGCAGCCACACCGTTTGCGAAACCGCTATAACAGCCCCTAACATCCAGATACCCGCAACTCTCCCACTTCCAATTTGCCGCAAGCCTACCAACGGCAGCCCGCTACCCGCTACGCAGCGACCCATCCCGCTAGCGGCAATGCAGCGACGGGCCCGGCTAAGGTAAGCAAATGCCCCTTCGCTACTTCGGCGAAGCCGAGTCACTTCAGGCGCCTGCAGCGTCTTTTGCCGCGAACCGGCCCGCGCCCCACCCCTACCAGTGCCTCTGGTCAACCCGGTAATGCCCATTGGCACTTTGGCCGAACCGCCAGCCCGCTGACTGACAGCCTGCCACCGCAACGTTCCACGATTATTTCGGCACCGTGGAACATTTTTTCCGCTGCTTCGCCTCGGTTTGTGTATTTTTGAATCCCGCTTCCGCCTGGTATTGGGTACAAGCAGCTTGTAGGTATGTCCGAGAAGAACGAAGAGAAAACGACGCCGGCCGCCATTCCCGCGGTGGCCAAACGCAAAATCGGTGGGCTGGGCCGGGGCCTGAATGCCCTGATTGAAGGCAGCTACGAGAAGAAGGGCGAGCGGCTGGTGTCGCACCCCATGAACTCGGTGGGCTTCATTCCCCTCACGCATATTGAGGCGAATCCCTACCAGCCCCGCACCCACTTCGACCAGGAAGCGTTGCAGGAGCTGGCCGAATCCATCAAGATTCAGGGCATCATCCAGCCCGTAACGGTGCGGCAGATGGGCACCAACTCCTACCAGCTTATTTCCGGGGAGCGGCGCCTGCAGGCTTCCAAGCTGGCGGGGCTGGATACCATTCCGGCCTACGTCCGCAAGGCCGACGACCAGCAGATGCTGGAAATGGCCCTGATTGAGAACATCCAGCGCGAAAACCTCAACGCCATCGAAATTGCGCTCAGCTACCAGCGCTTGGTCAGCGAGTGCAACCTGAAGCAGGAAGAGCTGGGCGACCGGGTAGGCAAAAACCGCTCGACCGTAACCAACTACCTGCGCCTGCTCAAGCTGCCGCCCGACATTCAGATCGGTCTGCGCGATACGGCCATATCCATGGGCCACGCCCGCGCCCTGATCAACATCGAAGATGCCGAGCAGCAGCTGGCGTTGTTTCACCGCATTCTGGCGGAGGAATTGTCGGTGCGCAAGGTGGAGCAGCTGGTGCGCGCCGGGGGCGCCGCGCCCAGAAAGGCCGACGCGCCCGCAACGCCGAACGGGCCGGACCAGCCGCTGCACGTTCCCGTGGCCGAGCTGCGCCGCACCGAGCGCTACCTTTCCGACCGGTTTGGCAGCAAGGTGCTGGTGAAGCCCGGGCCGCAGGGCAATGGCGAGATTAAAATTGCGTTTGACTCGGTAGAAGACATGCAGCGTATTCTGCATATTCTGCAACCGGCTTAAGCTTTATTCCTTCCTATGATCGGGCTCCGCAACGTAACGGCCGGGTTGGGTTTGCTGCTGACCGGCGCGCTGGCGCCCGCCGCCCGGGCCCAGGCCGTGATGACGGCCGGCCCCGACTCGACCCAGGTCACTACCACTGCCGTCACGGACTCTTCGCGGCGCACTGAGCAGCTGTTTGGCTTTCGGATGACGCGGCCGGCCAAGGCGGGCCTGCTCTCGGCCCTGTTGCCCGGCACCGGCCAGATCTACAACCGCAAGTACTGGAAGCTGCCGCTGGTATACGGCGCGGTGGGCGGCACCATTTACGGGGAGATTTACTACCAGCGCCTGTATAAGGAGTTTAAAACAGCTTACGCGGGCTTGCTGCAGAACCCGAAAATAGCCCCTTCCGGCCCCAACAAAGACGTCATCGGGATGGACAGCAGCATTGCCTACCGGGGCATTGTCGCCAACCGTCGTCCCCGCGACCAGTTCTACTTCTACATCGGCGTGGCCTACGCCCTCAATATCCTGGATGCCGTAGTCGATGCCCACCTCCGCGACTTCGATATCAGCGACGACCTGAGTCTGCACTGGGAGCCCAGCATGCTCTGGGTCCCCACGGCTCTTCCTGCTCCCGGCATCACGCTGACGCTTAATCTGACCTCCCGGCGCCCGGCGCGCCCAACCACGACCTTATGAAACTGCTGCTGATTGGCTACGGCAAAATGGGCCAGGCTATCGAAGCCCGGGCTATTGCCCGCGGCCACCAGATTGTCGGCATCGTGGACCCGTCCCGCCCCGACACTCACATTTCTGATTTCGATTCCACCTCGGCCGACGTGGCCATCGAGTTTACCCACCCCGACGCGGCTTTTGCCAACGTCATGGCCGGCCTGAAACAGGGGCTGCCGGTGGTGTGCGGCTCTACGGGCTGGCTGCACCATTTCGCGGAAGCCAAAGCGCTGGCCCAGCAAACCGGCGGGTCCTTGTTCTACGCCTCCAACTACAGCGTGGGCGTGAACCTGTTCTTCCACTTCAATGAGTATATAGCCGCCAAGATGCACCAGTTCGGCGGCTACGACGTGCGGGTCCGGGAGATTCACCACACCCAGAAAGTAGACCAGCCCAGCGGCACGGCCCTCACGGCAGCCGAAGCCATTCTGCGCCACTTCCCCACCAAAACAACCTGGCGCAACGAGCTGACCCAGGCCGCCAACGAGCTGGCTATTCTCTCGGAGCGCGAAGGCCAGGTGGTGGGTACGCACATCGTTACCTACTCCTCGGAGGCCGACAGCCTAGAGCTCAGGCACGAGGCCCACAGCCGCGACGGCTTCGTGCAGGGCGCCCTGCTGGCCGCCGAGTGGCTGCCCGGCCGCCCGGGCGTGTTTGGCATGAAGGAGCTACTGGACCTGTAGGGTTTTGGTTGTTCGTTTTTGGTTGTTCATTTTTGGTTCCTGGAGTTTCGTTGTTCGTGGCGGCCTGAAAATCAAAAACCAATAACCCGAAACCAAATTCAGATATTACGTCGTTCAACAGCAGCTGCCGCTGCTCTATCCGTTTCATTTCGCCGACTTATGGCCGTCCAATCCTGGGAGGAGCGCACCGCCGCCCTCAATACCGCTACTCCATCGTCACCCCAGCAGAAGCCCAAAGGCTTCCTGCGCGAATGGGGCGATGCCATTCTGTTTGCCGTGGTAGCGGCCACCCTCATCCGCTGGGCTACGTTCGAAGCCTACACTATCCCGACGCCCTCGATGGAGGATTCGCTGCTGGTGGGCGACTACCTGTTCGTGAGCAAGCTGCACTACGGCCCGCGTACCCCGCAGACGCCTTTGCAGCTGCCCCTGACCCACCAGACCGTCTGGGGCACCAGTATCCCAAGCTACTCCGACGCCCTGCAGCTGCCCTCCTACCGCCTGCCGGGCTTTTCGGAGGTGAAGCGCAACGACGTAGTGGTATTCAACGTGCCCTTCGAAAATCAGCACCCCGCCGACCTGCGCACCAACTACATCAAGCGCTGCGTGGCCGTGGCCGGCGACGTGCTGGAGCTAAAGGAGCAGCAGGTCTACATCAACGGCAAGCCCTTCACGCACCCCGTGGAAAGCCAGAACCGCTACTTCCTGCAGGCCGCCGAGCCCATCCGCGACAAGGTATTCCAGGAGCAGGGCGTAACGGAGTACAACCCCACCGGCGTACCGCAGCCCCGCCCCGAGGCCATGGGCGCGTACGTGGTAGATATGACGCCCAAAACGGCCGAGTTCTTCCGGCAACAGCCCTACATAAAAGGCGTGGTGCTCGATAAGTCGGCAGCCGGCGTGGGCGAAGCGGACGTATTTCCCAACAATCCCGACTACCCCAACAGCCTGCCCAACATGACGGGGTACGGTCCCTACAGCAGGTGGAACAAGGATAATTACGGTCCGCTCCAGATTCCCAAGCAGGGCCAGACGGTGCAGCTCACGCCCCGGAATTCGCCCATCTACCAGAAAATCATTCTGCGCTACGAGCATAATGAAGGCATCACGGTAAAGGATGGCGTGATTCTGCAGAACGGCAAGCCGCTGACCAGCTACACCTTCAAGCAGGACTACTTCTTCATGATGGGTGACAACCGCCACGACTCGCTCGATTCGCGCTACTGGGGTTTCGTGCCCAAAGACCACATCGTGGGTAAGGCCGTGATGATCTGGCTGTCGGTAGACCCCTACGCCGATTTCTTCCGCAAGATCCGCTGGAGCCGCCTGTTCGACCTCATCCGCTAGACCACGGATTCGTCCGGATTTTTCGGATTAATCGGATTTTGTGGACGATTACTGGCACGACAAAGGCCACCCGCAGGGGTGGCCTTTGTCGTTGTCCTTGGCTGAGGATGAAAATGCCGGTGTTCGCGCCGTTCACAAAATCCGATTAATCCGAAAAATCCGGACGAATCCGTGGTTCAGACAGTTTTACCAGGCAATCGGCGCCAGCCCGTGCTTGGTCAGGTAGTCGTTGGTCTGGCTGAAGGGCCTGGAGCCGAAGAAGCCCCGGTCGGCGGCAAAGGGCGAGGGGTGGGCCGACTTGATAACCAGATGCTTTTGTCCGTCGATGACTTCCCCTTTTTTCTGGGCGTAAGCCCCCCAGAGAACGAACACGACGTGCTCCTTGCCGGCCGAGACCTGCTGAATCACGGCGTCGGTGAACGGCTCCCAGCCTTTTTTCTGGTGGGAGCCCGGCTCACTGGCCCGTACGGTAAGCGTAGCATTGAGCAGCAGCACGCCCTGCCGGGCCCAGCGGTCCAGGTTGCCGCTGGTGGTGGGCGGCGTACCGGGCAGCTCGTCCCGGAGCTCCTTGAAGATGTTCTGTAACGAGGGCGGGATACGGATGCCGTCGGCCACGGAAAATGACAAGCCGTTGGCCTGACCCTTGCCGTGGTAGGGGTCCTGCCCCAGAATTACCACTTTTACCTGATCGAATGGGCAGGCGTCGAAGGCATGAAAAATGCTCGGGCCGGGTGGGTACACGGTGGCCGTGGCATACTCGCCCCGAACGTAGGCAATAAGATGCTGAAAATAGGGTTTTTCAAATTCGGCGGCGAGTACCTTACGCCAGCTTTCTGCTATCTTTACAGACATTTTTGTGGACATTGAATGAAGTTTTCAGGGACCCGGGCAAGCCATCGGGGTTCCTGGTTGCGTAGATAAACCAATTGCCGAAGACGGCTGTTAGTTCTCCACCGCATAGCATAGGAGCCATGAATACTACAACAACCCAGGGCGTAACGGTAAGCGTTACGACCAACTATCTGCCCGATTACTCCAGCCCCGGCCAGGAACACTACGTGTTTGCCTATAAGATAGATATTCACAACGGCAGCGAATATACGGTGAAGCTGCTCCGACGCCACTGGTACATCTACGATGCCAACGGGGTGGTGCGCGAGGTGGAAGGCGAAGGCGTGGTAGGCCAGCAGCCGGTGCTGGAACCCAGCGAGTCGCACCAGTACGTGTCGGGCTGCAATCTGAAATCGGGCCTGGGCAAGATGCGCGGCACCTACCAGATGGAGCGCCTCGTGGACGGCAAGGAATTCACGGTTGAGATTCCCGAATTCACCCTCGTGGTTCCGTATCGGTTGAATTAAGTTTTTTGCTATTGGTTTCTGGTTTCTGGTTTTTGGGCTCCTGAACCCCAAAAAACTAAAAACCAAAAACCAAAAACCGCTTCCCTCCTTTGTTTTTTCAGGCGTTCAGCTACATCCGGTTTTTACTCCGCTCGGGGAATGCGCATGGTCTGCATTCCCCATTCGTTTTTGGGCTCTATACCCGCGTCATCCACGATGATACCGCTCGGGCGGCTTACGCCCCGGTAGAGGCCCGCCGGCAGGAGCTGCGGCACAGTGCCGATACCATCGCGGTGCGGGACTTTGGCGCGGGCTCCCATACCGGGGCGGGGCGGCAGCGCCGCATCCGCGACATTGCCCGCACGGCCGCCAAGCCGCGCCAGTTCGGGCAGCTGCTGTTCCGGCTGGTGCAGCACTTTCAGCCCCGCGTGGTGCTGGAGCTGGGTACGTCGCTGGGTTTGACTACCGCTTACCTGGCTTCGGCTGATGCGCAGAGCCAGATAGTCACCTTTGAAGGTTGCCCGCAAACGGCAGCCGTAGCCCGGCAGACTTTCGCGCAGCTGAGTCTGCCCAACATCAGGCTGGTTGAGGGCAACCTGGATGAAACCCTGGCCCCTGCCCTGGCCGCCCTGCCCGGTCCGCTCGACTTCGCCTTTTTCGACGGCAACCACCGCTACGAGCCCACGGTGCGCTACTTCGAGCAGTGCCTGCCCTACCGCACCGAGCACAGCGTGTTCGTGCTCGACGATATCCACTGGTCGGCGGAAATGGAGCGGGCCTGGCACACGATCAGGCGGCATCCCGAGGTGATGCTCACCATCGACCTGTTCTTTATCGGGCTGGTATTCTTCCGCCGCAATCAGCCCAAGCAGCACTTCACGCTCCGCTTCGATAACGCGGTGGATAAGCTGCTGAACCGCGTGAAGCCGCTATCAGCCTGATTCTTCAGTTGCCGGTTGCCAGTTGCCGGTTGCCGGTTGCCAGTTGCCGGTTGCCGGTTGCCGGTTGCCAGTTGCCGGTTGCCAGTTGCCGGTTGCCAGTTGCCAGTTGCCGGTTGCCGGTTGCCGGTTGCCAGTTGCCAGTTGCCGGTTGCCGGTTGCCAGTTGCCGGTTGCCAGTGCGTTCTTGGTGTGTAAATGAACTGGCAACCGGCAACCGGCAACTCAACGGATGGCTTCCCGCACCCGGGTTAGCTTGATGAGCAGCTCTTCCAGCTTGTCCAGCGCCAGCATGTTGGCTCCGTCCGATTTGGCGGTGGCGGGGGTTGGATGCGTTTCAATGAACAGGCCATCGGCACCCACGGCAATGGCGGCTTTGGCAATGGTTTCGATGAGGGCGGGCTGACCGCCCGTGACCCCGCTGGCCTGGTTGGGCTGTTGCAGGGAGTGCGTCACGTCCATCACCACCGGCACGCCGAAGCTGCGCATGGCGGGCAGGTTGCGGAAGTCGACTACGAGGTCGGAGTAGCCGAAGGAGTTGCCGCGGTCGGTGAGAATGACGTGCTCATTGCCCGACTGGCGCACCTTATCCACGGCAAACTGCATGGACTCGCCGCTCAGGAACTGGCCTTTCTTCACGTTGACCACCTTGCCGGTTCTGGCCGCCGCCACCAGCAAATCGGTCTGGCGGCACAGGAAAGCCGGAATCTGCAGCACATCCACGTACTCCGCCGCCAGCGCCGCTTCCTCCGACTCGTGGATATCGGTCACGGTAGGCACCCCGATTTCGCGCCCCACTTTAGCCAGGATGCGCAGGGCCGTTTCGTCGCCGATGCCGGTGAACGAGTCGAGGCGGCTGCGGTTGGCTTTGCGGTAGGAGCCCTTGAAAATAAACGGAATCTGGAGCTTGTCGGTGATATGCTGCACCCGCTCAGCGATGCGCAGGGCCATATCCTCGCCCTCGATGACGCAGGGCCCGGCCATCAGAAAAAACTGACCGGAATTGGTGTTGCGGAAATGGGGCAGCGCGGAGGCCAGGGAAGTCAGCATAAAGGAAAGAATGTGCCCCCAGGCTCCAGCCCGGGGCGGCGTTGAAAAGTATCGTTTCGTCGTTCAGCAAGCGGCCAGGCCGGAGCCCGGGGCTACTTCTTCTTCAGACAGATAAACAGCTCCCGACCCTGCCGGGGCTGGAGGGAATTGTAGGCCGTTTCGAAATGCCGGAAGTCAAAATACGGCGCAAAGTAGGCATGATACTCTTCCCGGCTGCCACCGAACGGCGGTTCCGTGACGGGTCCAAAATCAGTATCGAACAGCAGACCCATCAGCGTGCCACCGGGCCGGAGCAGGCTGGCGCAGTGCTGCGCGTAGGCTGGCCGCCGAGCTGGCGCCAGGGCGCAAAAAAATGTCTGCTCCACAATCAGATCGTAGGGGGGCTCGGCGGGCAGCCGGAAGAAGTCCTGCAGCAGCAGGTGCGCCGCCGGGAAGTCCGGCACTCGTTGCTGCAAAGCGGCCAGAGCCCCGGGCGCTACGTCGGCCACGAAAATATTTTCGTATCCTTGACGATGCAGATACTCCGCCTCGTAGGCCCGGCCCGCGCCCGGAATCAGAATGCGCCGGTTGTCGGAGGGGCCCAATTGGGCGAAATACTCCCGCAACGGCGGCGTTATCGCTCCCGCATCCCAGCCGGTGCGGCCGGTGGTGTAGCGCTCCTGCCAGTAGGCGGCGGCGAGCGGCGAATCCATTTCCATGCGGATGTAGTATTTATGGCTTAAACTTGCCAGGGTCGGCAATCCCTCTATTTTTGCCCAAAGGTAACTTCCCCTCCGGATTGTTCCGGCTTCATTTAACCCCTTCCCGCAATGGAACAAGATCAAAACCCCGAGCCCAAGACCAACAACAACCGCGTGCTGCTGATTGTGGCCCTGATCCTGGTTTTGCTCGGCATCAACGGCGTGCTGTTTTATATGAATCAGCAGAAAGGCAAGCAGAACGAGCAGCTGACCGCCGACCTGAAAGTGAAGGACACCAAGCTGGAAGAGCAAATCAAGCAGTATGAAACCCTGAAAGCCGATTTCGAGCGGCAGAGCCAGGAAGTGCAGGGCATGGGCCTGGCCAACGACTCGCTCGAAGCCCGGATTGCCTCTATCAACGCCGACCTGCTCAAGCTGCGCTCCTTCAAGGCAGGCAGCTTCTCGGTAGCCGAGCAGCGCCGCTTCCGTAACCGGGCGACGAATCTGGAAAGCCAGCTCCGCAAGAAAGACGAGGAAATTGCGCAGCTCAAGCAGGATAATGAAGCCCTCTACACCGAAACCACCACGCTGAAAGAGCGGCAGAACAAGCTCACGGATACCATCTCCACGGTGGTGCGGTCGAATCAGGAGCTATCGGAGAAGGTAACCATTGCCTCCCGCCTACAAACCGAGAATATCCGCGTGGGCGTTATCAACTCCCGCAACAAGGAGAAAGACGATGACGACAACGAGTTCAAGGCCAAGCGCGTGGAGAAGGTGAAAATCACCTTCAACCTGGCCCGCAACGATGTGTCGCCGAAGGAAACCAAGCAGGTCATGATGCGCCTGATTGAGCCCGACGGCGCGGCGCTCTACAACCTGAGCACCGGCGGCGGCACGTTCATGATTGATGGCTCCGAAGCCTTCTACACCGCCAAGCAGGACCTCGTGTACGACAACACGCGTCAGCCCGTGCAGTTCGTCTACGCCAAGGGGGCACCCTACAAAACTGGCCTCCACACCGTGGAAGTATACGAAGGCGGCGTGCTGATCGGCAAAACGACGTTCACGCTCAAATAAATCACTGATTCGCACTGATTAGATTGATTTCGCTGATTTTTTGTTCTGCTGAATCAACTTGCATCAAAAGACAAAGGCAAACAAAGAGCCCCGCCAAAATATGGCGGGGCTCTTTGTTTAATTGAGATAATCGCCAGGGCGAAAAATCAGCGAAATCAACCTAATCAACGTGAATCAGTGATTCGAACTCGTCCAGCTGCTTGTGGGTGGCGGTAATGTTCTCGGTGAAGATGACCACTACCGAGCCGTCCCGGGCCGTTTTGAGCACGTGGTCGATGGCTTCCGGCTCGTGCTCGATGTAGGTGATGGACAAATCGGGCTTGTCGAGGCGCAGGCCTTTTTCCATCAGGCTCTTGATTTCTTCGGCCGTTTTACCGCGCAGGTCGCGGTCCTGACGCAGAATCACCTCGTCGAAGATCTGACCGGCAATGCGGGCGAAGCCCAGCGTATCCTCGTCGCGCCGATCGCCCAGGCCCGATACGATACCGACCTTATGGGTTGCCGGCGTGGCGTTCAGGAACTCGGCGAATTTCTCGATGCCGGCCGTATTGTGGGCGTAGTCGACGATGACCTCAAACTTGGGAAACTTGTACACGTTCATGCGGCCCGGCGTTTTGGTAGCCGAGGGAATAAAGGTGCGCAGCGCGGTTTTGATGTCGTCCCGCTCGAATCCGGCCAGGTAGCCCGCCAGCGCCGCGGCCAGGCTGTTTTCAATGTTGAACCCGGCCCGGCCCCCGAAGGTAATCGGGAACTCGGCGGCCCGGTCGATGCGCAGCTTGTAGCTGTTGCGGTAAATGGTGATGTAGCCTTCCTCGTATACCGCGGCTACCCCCCCGGCTTCCACGTGGTCGAGGATGCGCGGGTTGTTTTCGTCCATGCTGAACAGGGCCACGCGGCATTGCAGGCCCTTCGTCATGGCGTACACCAGGTCGTCGTCGGCATTGAGTACGGCCCACCCGTTTTTGCGCACGGTGCGGGGCAGCACCCCCTTCACGGCGGCCATTTCCTCCACCGTGTGAATGTCGCGCATACCCAGGTGGTCGGCGGCCACGTTGGTTATCACGGCAATGTCGCAGGTGTGGAAGCCCAGCCCGGAGCGCAGCATACCCCCGCGGGCCGTTTCGAGGACCGCGAAATTTACGGTCGGGTCTTTCAGAACGAACTCCGCGCTGACGCCGCCGGTGCAGTCGCCTTTCTGCAGCTGCTTGTTCTGGATGTAGATGCCGTCGGTGGTTGTGAAGCCCACTTTGTAGCCCTTGGCGGCCACCATGTGCGCAATCAGGCGGGTAGTGGTGGTTTTGCCGTTGGTGCCCGTCACGGCGATGATCGGGATACGGGCCGTGACGCCGGGCGGGAACAGCATGTCCACCACCGGCGCGGCTACGTTGCGGGCCAGCCCAATGGTGGGCGAAATGTGCATCCGGAAGCCCGGCGCGGCATTCACCTCAATTACGGCCCCGCGCGACTCATTCAGCGGCACGGCAATATCGTTGGTCAGCAGATCGATACCGCAGATATCCAGCCCCACGATGCCGGCCACCCGCTCCGCGAGCAGCACGTTGTAGGGGTCCAGCAGGTCGGTTACGTCGGTAGCGGTGCCGCCGGTGCTGATGTTGGCCGTGCTCTTCAGGTACATGATTTCCCCGACCGGCAGCACGGATTTCAGCGTCAGGCCGGCGTCTTTCAGAATACCCAGCGTGTGCTTGTCGGCTTTGATACTGGTCAGCACTTTCTCGTGGCCCACGCCGCGGCGCGGATCCTGGTTAACTTCATCGATAAGCTGCTGAATCGTGTTCTTGCCGTTGCCCGTTACGGCGGCGGGGGTACGCTTGGCGGCCGCCACCAGCTTGCCGTTTACCACCAGCAGGCGGAAGTCGAAGCCCTCGATGAACTGCTCCACGATAACGGCCCGCGAGTACGCCTGCGCGGCTTTGAGGCCGGCCGCCGCGTCCTTCCAGTTCTTGATGTTGATGGTAGCGCCTTTGCCGTGGTTGCCGTCGAGCGGCTTGGTCACGATGGGGAAGCCCAGCTCCTCGATGGCGTCGCGCAGGCCGGCCTCCGAATACACCGTAGTGCCGTTGGGAACCGGTACGCCGCCATCCTTGAGCAGGGCCTTCGTGCGGTTCTTGTTGCCCGCAATTTCCACCCCGGCGTACGAGGTATGGGAAGTGGTGGTGGCCCAGATGCGCTTCTGGTTCACGCCGTAGCCGAGCAGAATGATGCTGCTGTTTTTGAGCTGGATGTAAGGAATATTGCGCGAAGCGGCTTCGGCCACGATGCTCCAGGTGCTGGGGCCGAAGAACTCGTCTTCCCGGATTTCGTGCAGCTCGGCAATGATGGGCTTGAGGTCCACCTTTTCCTTTTTGCACAGCGCCTCCACGATTTCTACCGCGGCTTCGGCGGCCACCCGGCCGGCGCGCTCTTCCTGATAGGCAAACACGACGAACTCCACGCCTTCTTCTTTGGCCGGATACGATTTGCCCCAGTACACGGGCATTCCGGCCAGGCGCTGCAGCTCCAGCGCCACGTGCTGAATCACGTGGCCCAGCGGCTCGCCGTCGGCCAGCTGCTCCTGGGTCAGCGGCGGATGCTTAACCGACTGTTTGGCGGACGTGTAGCCCGAATTAGCCGACGTATCGCCGGGCATGCCCAGACCGGGCAGGAGTTTGGTGAGGCGCCCCGCGAGGCCGGGCACGGCGTTGGACCATTTATCGGCAAAATCCCCGAGGTCCACCTTCATAACAATGAGCTTAAAGTGCTTTACGGACCAATAGCTTGGGCCGCGCATCGTGCGGAGGTCAATAATCTTCATACTGGGCTTGGGGGGTGGAGGGCGAGTTGTGGGCGGTTGTACGCGGAATTGAAATGTAGGGATAATGATTCAGGAAAACATCGTCAGCCCGACAGTTGGGCCATTTTTAGCGCCGCCCGGAGCCGTGGGGACTGAACGCAAAAAACCCGGTCGGGGCTAGTCGACCGGGTAACAGAGCTAATAGAAAACAGGAACTAGAAAAAGAGGTGACGGGCGGATTCGAACCGCCGTAGGAGGTTTTGCAGACCTCTACCTAGCCACTCGGTCACGTCACCGGGCTTTTGATTGGGTTGCAAAGCTAAGGCATTGAATTGCTTTTACCAAACCGCTACGCCGTTTTTCCTCGGCCAAGGCCCTAACCCATTGGGCAGCTGAAAGAAGAAATGAGAACCTCATGCTGAGCGCCGTCAAAGCCTCTCGCAGGCTGGCTCCTGATTACTACCTCACCCTCAGCCCGCGAGATGCTCCGCCAAGCCCGACAGAGCGGGCTGGGCTGGCAGCAATGGTCCGAAAAAAAGGCCCCGGATTGCTCCGGGGCCTTTTCACTTACGCCAAGCAGAAAACCCTAGGCTTTCTCTTCGTCCTTTTTGTCAGCGGCTTCGTCGCCGGCAATCAGGTCTTTGGCTTTGTCAGCCACGTCACCAGCAACTTCGGTCACCTTGGTAACCACGTCGCCAGCTACTTCTTTGGCCTTGGTGAAAGCCTCCGAGTGGGTAGCCGCGTCAACAGCGTCGCCGGCAACTTCCTTGGCCTTGTCGAAGGCGGCGGAAGCGGCACCGGTTACGGCCGCCAGGATACCACCTTCGGCGGGAGCCTCAGCAGCAGCAGGGACTTCAGCAGCCTCGGCGGCCGGAGCAGCTTCAGCAGCCGGAGCAGCTTCAACAGCGGGAGCTTCAACCGGAGCGGCAGCTTCAGCCGGGGCAGCCTTTTCGGCCTTCTCCGCCTTGGGAGCAGCCGGAGCCGCAAGCTTCTGCTCGCCAGCCTGACGCTCAGTACCCATCATCTTGTCGCGCAGAGCGGACAGCGCATCCAGGTCGCCGAGGGTCGACTTCTCACCCGTAGCGGGCTTCTTGAGGTCGCTCAGTTTGCCTTCACCCTGGGCAGCAGCGCCGCCAGCCGGCTTCTTCTTGGTGAACTTCGAGTTGCGGCTGTCTTCTTCCTGCTGCTGGTTAAATACAGCGGTGTGCGACAGCACAATGCGACGGTCATCCTTGGAGAACTCTACTACGCGGAAGTCCAGCTGCTCGCCGTTCTCGGCGTTTGAGCCGTCCTCTTTCACCAGCGACTTCGGATACGCGAAGCCTTCGATGCCGTACGGCAATTCGAGCACCGCGCCACGGTCGTTCTTCTCCGTAATCGTAGCCTTGTGCACCGAGCCGGGGGTGAATACCGTCTGGAACGTATCCCAGGGGTTTTCCTCCAGCTGCTTATGACCCAGGGCCAGACGACGGTTGGTTACGTCCAGCTCCAGTACTACCACGTCCAGACGGTCGCCCACCTTCACCATTTCGGAGGGGTGCTTGATCTTCTTGGTCCACGACAGGTCCGAAACGTGCACGAGGCCGTCTACGCCTTCTTCCAGCTCGACGAACAGGCCGAAGTTGGTCAGGTTACGCACCAGACCGTTGTGCTTGGTGCTCACGGCGTACTTGGTGCCGAAGTCGCCACGGGTCCACGGATCTTCGCTGAGCTGCTTGATACCCAGGCTCATCTTGCGGTCTTCGCGGTCGAGGGTCAGGATCTGCGCCTCTACTACGTCGCCCTGCTTGATGAAGTCCTGCGGGTTGCGCAGGTGCTGGCTCCAGCTCATTTCTGAAACGTGGATCAGGCCTTCTACGCCCGGTACGATTTCCATGAAGGCGCCATAGTCGGCTACGTTCACGATCCGGCCTTTCACTTTAGTGCCTATGCCCATTTCGGCGGGCAGCGAATCCCACGGATGCGGGGTCAGCTGCTTCAGGCCCAAGGAGATACGCTTCTTGGCTTCGTCGAAGTCGAGAACGACAACGTTGAGTTTCTGATCTAATTGCAGCACTTCGCTCGGGTGCGCAATACGGCCCCACGAGATGTCGGTGATGTGCAACAGACCATCTACGCCACCAAGGTCGATGAACACGCCGAAGTTGGTCATGTTCTTGATAACGCCCTCGAGGATCTGGCCTTTCTCCAGGTTGTTGAGGATCGCCTCACGCTGCTTCTCGAGGTCTTTCTCGATCAGGACTTTGTGCGAAACTACCACGTTGTCGAAAGCGGCGTTGATTTTCACCACCTTCACTTCCATGCGCCGGCCGACATAAATGTCGAAGTCACGGATGGGCTTCACGTCAATCTGCGAGCCGGGCAGGAAGGCTTCTACGCCGTCCAGGTCCATGATCAGACCACCTTTGGTCCGACGCTTTACCACGCCTTCGAGAATGGTATCATTCTCCAGCGCATCGTAAATCGACTTCCAGGCCTGCTTGATCTTTGCCTTCTTGCGGGACAAAATCAGCTGACCGTTCGAGTCTTCCTGATCTTCGATGAATACCTCTACCTGGTCGCCGATCTTCAGATCGACCAGGTCGCGGAATTCGGACAGGGGCACGAGACCGTCGGACTTGAAGCCGATGTTCAGGATAACGTCGCGGTCGGTGATACCTACGACGGTACCTTTTACCACTTCTTCTTCCTGGACCGTCGTCAGCGTGTCGCCGTACATCTGCTCCATCTCGGCGCGCTGCTCGGGGGTATAGCTACCGCCAAACTGCGAGGCTCCGAGGTTGTCCCAATCGAAGTTATCTGCTACTTCTACTGCCATAATACGTGTTGGCCCTTCTGTACACGTCCGGCGCAGGGCCCCCAACCGGAACGCGTTATGAGTAAGTTCCTGAAGCTCAGCCCCAGACCCCGCCACCCTGGCGGGGCGGCAAAGATACAGAGCCGGGAGCAGGAATCCGATAAGTAAAACGGCTGAACCGCATTCCTTTGAAGCTCTTCCCGGGAACGGGCCCTGCCATACGGGCTGTCACCCCGTTAGTACCAGCAGTACCAACGCAGCCTTTGGGTTTGCGGGAGCAGCAGTTTACTAATGTTCAAAATTTTGGCCTATGGGTACCATTTCAGCTTCCGATTCGCCCCGTTCAACGCCCCACCCCGCCGGTTAACCTATTCGGCGTCTATCGTCGGGGGGGCTTGCTGGTTCAGCGCTGGTAACTCCGCGTAGCGGGAAACAGTATGGGTTGGCATATCCGAATCATCACCACCAAACACCCTCCCTCATGAGCTACCTCAACGCCGGCCAGGATACCAATGGCCAGGACATCAAGCTGCACTATACCGACCAGGGCCAGGGCAACCCTATCGTGCTGATTCATGGCTGGCCTGCCACCTACGAAATGTGGGAGTACCAGCTGGCCGAGCTGCCCAAGCACGGCAACCGCGTAATCGCCTACACCCGCCGGGGCTTCGGCAACTCGACCAAAACCTGGGACGGCCACAACTACGACACGCTGGCCGACGACCTGAAGGCCGTACTCGACGAGCTGGACCTGCAAAACGTGACGCTCGTGGGCTTCTCGATGGGCGGCGGCGAAGTGGCCCGCTACATGAGCCGGCACGGCGGCGCCCGGGTGGCCCGGGTAGCTTTCGTATCAGCCGTAACGCCATTTCTGCTGCAAACCGACGACAACCCCGACGGAGCACCCAAGGAAGTGTTTGACGGGATGGTAGAGGGGATCCGCAAGGACCGGTTCGATTTCCTGGCTACGTTCGGCAAGAAGTTTTTCGGCGTGGGCACTATCAGCCACCCCGTCAGCGACGCTACGCTGAGCTGGATGCAGGCGATGTGCCAGCTGGCCTCGCCCCGCGCTACCGAGCAGGATGTGTACGCCTTTGCCACTACCGACTTCCGGCAGGATCTGAAGCGCCTTAAAGTGCCTACGCTGGTTATTCACGGCAGCAAGGACGAAACCGTACCGGCCAAAGTAAGCGGGGAGCGAATGACGCAGTACGTGCCCCACGCCGAGTTTATAGAGTACGACGGCGCCCCGCACGGCCTGTTCATAACGGAGAAAGACCGGCTGAACCAGGATCTGCTGGCCTTCGTGGGCTCGACCGTTACCATGCCCTCCAGGCAGTCGACGGATTAACCGGTAAAGCCGCTTAACCTGAAAGGGCCCGGTTCCGAAGCAATGCTTCAGAGCCGGGCCCTTTCGTATGGAACCTACGTACCGTAGTTACGCCCGGCCCATCTGGCGCAGGAAGGCAACGTGGGAAGCTACGGCGTAGCGCATCTTGGGGTATTCGTTGTAAGTAACGCCGAACTCCTCGCAGGCCTGGCGGATAATTTTGCTGATGGCCGGATAATGAACGTGGGAGATGGTGGGGAACAAGTGGTGCTCCACCTGGAAGTTCAGCCCGCCCACCAGCCAGCTGATGACGCGGTTGTTGGTGGCGAAGTTGGCCGTGGTCTTGATCTGGTGAATGGCCCACTCGTCTTCCAGCTTACCCGTGATTTCGTCGGGCATGGGGAAGGCCGCGTGCTCTACGGTATGCGCCAGCTGGAACACCAGGCTGAGGGTGAACCCGGCTACCGAGGCGAACAGCACGAAGCCCACCAGCCAGCTCACGAAGCCCACGGTGTAGATGGGCAGGACCACAAACAGGAACAGGTGCAGGACTTTGAAGCCCCAGAACACGGACTGGTCCGTAGCCGTCATTTTCTTGATCGGCATCGAGCCGACTTTGCCTTTGAAATACTTCTGGTAATCCATGAAGAAAATCCAGGCGATGTAGAGCAGGCCGTAGAGAAACCAGAAGTAGAGGTGCTGAAAGCGGTGCAGCTTGTGGCGCGGCTGGGTGCTGCTCATGCGCATCCAGGGCTGCACGTCGATGTCGTCGTCGACGCCATCGAGGTTGGTGTACATGTGGTGAATGAGGTTGTGCTTCACGTTCCACATAAAGCTGTTGCCGCCCATCACGTTCAGGGTGAAGGAAGCAAACTGGTTCACCCAGCGGCGCTTGCTGAAGCTGCCGTGGGCCCCGTCGTGCATCACATTGAAGCCAATGGCCGCACCGACCAACCCCAGCACGAGGCATTCCACCAACCCTAACCAGACCGGCGGGGTGAAAAATACCAGATGCACGTACAGAAACACGAAAGCGCCCGTCAGCACCAGGGCCTTCACGAACAGGCTGGCATTACCGGTGGTCGATGTTTTGGTTTCCTCGAAGTAGGTATTGATTCTACGCTTGAGCTCGGCGTGAAACGAGCGGGAAGCCGCAAACTTAGGAACTGCCATGGATGGGGATTGGATGGAATTTGCAAAGATATTCCATCCAACCTCAATTCGCGGCAGTTAGTTTAAGCCGGTTTTGCGGTCGAGTTGTTTTTCCGCCCCGGGGCCCACAAAAAAACCGGCCGCGCGGCGGTCGGCTTGGGCGGCTCATCAGTTCAGATAGGCGTGCCAGTGGTGGTCGAGGGTACCGGCGCTGAGCTTGAGGAACCCGGCCAGGGTGGGCTTTTTGGGTTTCTGCCGCACGTGCAGCCCGGCTTCGTCGGGGGTGCGGTGGCCTTTGGCGTGGTTGCAGCGCGAGCAGGCCGTGAGCAGGTTCGTCCAGCTGGAGTCGCCGCCGCGCGAGCGGGGCAGCACGTGGTCGAGGGTCAGGTTTTTGGTCGAGCCGCAGTACTGGCACTCGAAATGGTCCCGCTTCATAATGTTGTGGCGGCTCAGGGCAATGCCTTTGTAGGGCACGCGCACGTAGCGCTGCAAGCGGATGATGCTAGGCTTGGGATAAGTATGAGAGATGGTCCGCAGCGTGCCGTGGTCTGAGTTAGCTATCATCTCGGCTTTGTCGAGATAGAGCAGCACAAAGGCCTTCTGCACGCTGCACAACGTGATGGCAGTATAGTCGCCATTCAGCACTAGCACTTTTTGGTCCATACGCGCGGGAGTCGAATCATCGGGTACAGCGAAAGCTAGATGATTCTAAGCGTATTAACAACAGCGTAGTGGTTTCAGTTGCCGGTTGCCTGTTGCCTGTTGCCAGTTGTGTGTTGCCAGTTGCGTGTTGCCGGTTGCGTGTTGCCGGTTGCGTGTTGCCGGTTGCGTGTTGCCGGTTGCGTGTTGCCGGTTGCGTGTTGCCGGTTGCCGGCTATCAGTGTTCGTTGAACGAACTGGCAACTGGCAACACGCAACTGGCAACTGATAACACGCAACTGGCAACTGATAACTCAATCCGCCAGGATGCGCTTGATGAGGCGGAGCTTGTGGGAGTACTTCTGGCGCTGCCGGTGGTAGATGCCGTTGTGGTCGAGCGGGTCGATGCGCACCTCGCCGCTGGCGTGCAGAATCTGCTGGTCGTCGAGCATGATGCCGACGTGGACAATGACGCCGTCGGCGTTGTCGAAAAAGGCCAGGTCGCCGGGCCGGGTCTGGGATACGAAATGCACCGTCTGGCCGTGGTCGATCTGCTGGCGGGCATCGCGGGGCAGCGGCACCCCAATCAGCCCATAAAGCTGCTGCATCAGCCCCGAGCAGTCGAGCCCGAACAGGGACTTGCCGCCCCACACGTACGGCGACTTCAGATACACCTGTCCCATTTTCTGCACCAGCGCCAGGCGCTTGTCGACCGGGCCACCGGGGCCGTGGCCGTTGAGGGGATTGGTAGCGGCCCCGTTGTAAAACAGCTGCTGGCTGCCCAGGCGCAGCGTCATGCCATCAAAAAACGGCAGGCGGCTGCCCAGCGTGACCGGAATGCGGGTATGCGCGTCGCTGACCATCTGCACCACGTCGAGGCTGCGCGGGTGGTCCTGCGCATTCCAGGCCGTGAAATACTCCGCCGTCACGGACATGTGCTGCTTGAAGTCGATCCAGCCCAGGTAGTGGTCGGCGGCCAGGCGGATCTGGTGCCAGTTGCCCTGGGTGAGCAGAACGGTGTAGCACTCGCCAAAAATCAGCTGGGTAACCAGCTCGGCCTTATCCGTGGGCTCGGCGCGTACCGGCACGGCGCTCAACGCGCAGATTCCATATTCCACAATCGCTGATTAAGGCTGATTTCTTTGATTTCGCTGATGCTAACGGGCTCAACGGCGGGGCAGGCCGCCACATTGCGCACGAAGCTCCGGATAACTATCGGCTTCTCAAAAAAACAGTTGTGCTTAAAGCACTCTACTCCACCCCGCAGAAAGCCAATCGGCCAATAGCCAATATGGATCCGATGAAGCTGTTTAGTATTCGATTTTTTGTCGATTGTCATCCTCATCTGGCGTCCGCTTGCGAAGGAACTTCCTCTTTCAGCACTCCAAAACTCCTTTCAACGCACAACATCCTTCTCTACGCCACGGGGAAGGATGTTGTGCGTTGAACTAAGCTTGACAGGATATTCGAGGAAGGTCCTTCGCAAGCGGACGCCAGATGAGGATGACAGACTGCTTGACTTCCTAAACAGCTTCGATGTCAGAATCAGAGCAATCAAAAAAATCAGCGGCAATCAGCGATTAGTGTTCCCGCGCCCGGTCCATCTCGCGCTTCTGGTCTTTGGCCTTGATGTCGTCGCGCTTGTCGTAGAGCTTTTTGCCCTTGGCCAGCGCAATTTCCAGCTTGGCGAAGCCCCGGTCGTTCACGAACAGGCGGATGGGCACGATGGTCACGCCCTGCTCCACGGCCTTGCCGGCCAGCTGGCGCATTTCCTTCTTGGTGAGCAGCAGCTTCCGCTCGCGCTTGGCTTCGTGGTTGTTATAAGTCCCCAGCGAATACTGCGAGATGCTCAGGTTGTGCACCCACAAGCTGCCGTCGGCGTGAAACGCGCAGAAGCCGTCCTGCATGTTCACGTTGCCCTCGCGGATACTTTTGATTTCGGTGCCTTGCAGCATCATGCCCGCGTCGTACTTGGCCAGGAAGCTGTATTCGTAGCTGGCGCGGCGGTTCAGGATGTTAACGCGCTTGGGGGTATCGTCTTTTTGTTTGGCCATGGGAGGAGGTCGCGGCGGCCGGAGCCGCCGCGGGTAATGGGAGAGTAGCGTAAGTACGGAAATTCGCCGAAGCCGACGGGATTCCGCCTACTTCAGCTTCAGCCGGGGGTCGGGGCTGACGAGCTGGTTGGCAAAGTCCCCCGCTTCGTACTGGAAATGAGCCGTCATGGCGACCATGCCGGCGTTGTCGGTGCAAAACTCGAAGTCGGGAATGAAGATTTCCCAGCCTTTTTCGGCGCCGAGCTTCGTCAGCGCCTCGCGCAGGCCCGAGTTGGCCGCCACGCCGCCGGCTAAAGCCAGCTGGGTCAGGCCGTGGTCCTGGGCCGCGCGGGTCAGCTGACGCAGCAGGGTGAGGATAATGGTGTGCTGGATGCCGGCGCACAGGTCGGCCCGGTTTTCCGGGATGAAGTCCGGGTTGCGGGCCGTCTGCTGGCGCAGGAAGTACATCACCGCGGTTTTCAGGCCGCTGAAGGAGAAGTCGTAGCCGGCCATGGCCCCTACCGGAAACGGGAAGCGCGTGGGGTTGCCCAGCCGGGCCTGCTTGTCGAGGTGGGGGCCGCCGGGATAGGGCAGCCCGAGCAGCTTGGCCGTTTTGTCGAAGGCCTCCCCTGCCGCGTCGTCAATGGTCTGGCCGATAACCTCCATTTCCAAAGCGCTGCGCACAATCACCAGCTGGGTGTGGCCGCCGCTGACGGTGAGGCACAGAAACGGAAACGCCGGCCGCGGGGCCCGGATGAAGTGCGCCAGAATGTGGGCCCGCATGTGGTTTACGGCAATCAGCGGCTTGTTCAGGGCCAGGGCGAAGGTTTTGGCAAACATGCTGCCCACCAGCAGCGACCCCAGCAGGCCCGGCCCCTGGGTGAAGGCCACGGCGTCGAGGGCGGATTTATCTACCTTTGCCCGGCGCAGCGCCTCCTGCACCACCGGAATCAGGTGCTGCTGGTGGGCGCGGGAGGCCAGCTCCGGCACCACGCCGCCGTATTGCTCGTGTACTTGCTGCGTGGCCACCACGTTAGCGAGGATTTCGCCACCCGCCATCACGGCGGCGGCGGTATCATCGCACGAAGATTCGATGGCCAGGATAACGGGGGAAAGCATTGCGGTAAGGTCAGCGGTGGAAAAGCCGGCGGACCGGCTGCGGAAGCACAAAGGTCGTTTAAATCAGTAAACCGGGAATAGTGAAGATAGTCTGACGTACCTAAGGTGCTTTTTCGGGTGGGCACTGTTTTTGGAGGCGGGCGGTTTCGCGTCGGCGGCCATTGACCAAATTCCCGCATCTTCGTATTCTGCCCGACTTCCTTTTCCGCTCAATTCCCCGTGCCGCGCTTCCTCTCTATCCCGCTTAAAGTTCTGCTGGGCCTGCTGCTGCTGGTAGTGCTGGCGGTGGGCGGCGTGCTGCTGGCGTTGCGCGTGCCCAGCGTGCAGACCCGGCTGGCCCACCGGGCGGCGGCGCTGCTCACCGACAAGCTCGGGCAGCGCGTTATCATCGGTAGCGTGGATGTGCGGCCCTTTTCGCGGGTGCTCCTCGAAGGAATACAGGTGCTGGACCGCCGCGGCAACGAGCTGTTCAGCGTGGGCCGCGCCGACGCCGACATTCGCCTGTTTTCCGTGTTCGACCCCAGCCACCTGCACGTCGGCAAGCTCATTCTGGAGGAGCCCCGCTTTGCCCTGGTCACCTACGCCAACACGCCCGACTCGACCAACCTGAGCGAATTCCTGGGCGCCGTGCAGCGCCTGCTCGGCCCCACCGACACCACCAAGGTCAGTAAGCCGTTCGACTTTCAGATTGAATCTATTGGCCTGCGCAACGGCCGCTTTATCCTCGACCGGCAGGATACGCCCCGGATTCCGGAATACGGCCGCACGATGGACTATGCCCACATGCGCGTCGACAGCATCTACGCCGATGCCAGCGAGCTGCGCTTCCGGGCTGATTCCATGCACGCGAAGATTGCGGGCCTGCGGGCCGTGGAGACACCGTCGAAAACCCGCCTCCACGAGCTGACGGCCAACATGACCTACGCTACCCGGTTCTGGGAATTCGCGGGCCTGAACCTGCGCGTGGGCCGCAGCCAGCTGCACAACTACCTGCGCTTCGACTTCCGGCACTTCCTCAACTTCACCGACTTCAACGACTCGGTACGGGTGACGGCCAACCTGCTGCCCTCCCGCCTGTACTCCGCGGATATTGCCCGGTTCGCGCCCCAGCAGAATATCCGGGACCTGCAGGAAACGGTGCTGATTTCGGGGCAGCTGAAAGGCTATGTCCGCAACTTCA
This sequence comes from Hymenobacter fastidiosus, assembly GCF_039539565.1. NCBI lineage: Bacteria > Pseudomonadati > Bacteroidota > Cytophagia > Cytophagales > Hymenobacteraceae > Hymenobacter > Hymenobacter fastidiosus. The sequence continues at coordinate 53,772 of NZ_BAABDJ010000006.1, forward strand.
CGACCCGCAACCTCGACGTCACCTACGGCAACCAGACCCACGTAGTGGGCAACATCGACGTGCAGGGGCTGCCCAACCTGAAGGAAAGCTTCGTGTCGATGCGCCTGAAGCCGTCGGTGATTGACGGGCGCGACATCCGGCGCTACATTCCGGCCTCGGGCTGGCCCTACGTGCAGCGCCTGGGCACGGTCCGGCTCCAGGGCGAGTTCCTGGGTTTCTACAACGACTTCGTCGCCAACGGCGCCTTCCGGACCGCGCTGGGCGACGTGGTGTCGGATGTAAACATCAAGTTCAAAACCGACCCGCGCTACTCCAGCTACGAGGGCCAGGTGCGCACCACGGGCTTCCAGCTCGGCAAGCTGCTCGGCGACGAAAGCACCGTGCGCGACATCACCATGAACGGCCGCGTGGAAGGCGTCGGCTTCCGGCCCGAAAGTGCCCGGCTGAAAGCCAACGCCACCGTGCAGAGCATCTGGCTCAACGGCTACCGCTTCCGCAACATCACCACCAACGGCCGGTTCAGCAAGCAGTTTTTCGACGGCCAGCTGGCCGTGAACGACCCCAACCTGCAGATCAGCGCCACCGGCACCGTAGACCTGAACAAAACCCGGCAGGCCTTCGATGTGAAAGCCCAGGTGCAGCGTGCCGACCTGCGGGCGTTGGGGTTGACCACCCAGCGCATCACGCTGGCCACCACGGCCAACGCCCGGTTCCGGGGCCTGAAGCTGGACGACCTCATCGGCACCATCAAGCTTCGCCGCTCGCGCCTGAGCTACGAGGGCCAGACCGTGGCCGTCGACACGTTCGACGTGGTGAGCCAGCGCGTGGCCGGGCAGCGCAACCTGACGGTGCGCTCGGAAGTGCTCAATCTGGCGGCGGCCGGCAACTTCAACTTCACCACCGTGGCCCGCGACGTGCAGACGCTGCTGACCGAGTACCGGCTCAACTTCGAAAGCAACCAGGCGGCTACGGCGGCCTACTACCGCCGCAAGCAGCAGCGCCCGATTGCGGAGTACGACATTGCCCTGGACCTCTACCTGAAGCAGGCCAATCCGGTGCTGCGCATGTTCGTGCCCCAGCTCACGGTATCGGACTACTCCCGGCTCGACGGCTCCTTCCGCAACGGGCTGACGTCTATTTTCCAGCTGGGCGGCCACTTCGACGGCCTGCAGTACGACAGCATCCGGGCCGTGAATACCGACTTCGAATTCACTACCTCCAAGCTGCCGTATAAGCCCGAAGTGCTGGCCCAGGCCAATATTACGTCGGAGCGGCAGGTGCTGCCCGGCCTCGGCCCGACGGAGAAGTTCTACGTCGAAGGCGTGTGGGACCAGCAGCGCATCAACTTCTCCACCTCCCTGGCCCAGACCGGCACCACGAATAAAGCCACCATCAACGGCTCCCTGGCCTTTCTGCCGCGGGCGCTCCAGGTGGTATTCCGCCAGTCGGGGGTGAACCTGCTGGGGAAAGACTGGACCATCGCGGCCGACAACTCCGTCATTATCTCGGGCAAGGGCACGGAGTTCGACATTCAGCACCTGAGCCTGAGCAACGGGGCCCAGAGCGTGAGTGCCCAGGGCTTTATCTCCAACGACCCCGGCAAGGTGCTGAAGCTGGCCCTGAAGGACTTTCAGCTGTCCACGCTCAGCTCCCTGACCACCCAGAAAATCGACGGCCGGGTGAATGCCGAGGGCAGCATCAGCGGCCTGTTCGGGCCGCTGGTCATCAACAGCACCCTGAACGTGGACTCGCTGACGCTCGATAAAACCCTGATCGGCGACGTGCGCGGCCGCGGCGACTGGCACAACGGCACCAACCACCTCGACGTGGACCTCGACGTAATCCGGGACCAGCAGCGGGTGGTCCGGCTGGCGGGCACCTTCGCCCCGCGCGAGGCCGAGCAGCAGCTCAACCTGACCGCCATCCTCGACAACGCCCCCGTAAAGCTGGCGGAGCCCTTCCTGAAAACCCTGTTCCGTGACGTCAGCGGCACGGCGATGGGCACCCTGCGCCTCACCGGCCGCCTGGCCGCTCCCAGCCTGGTGGGCGACATCGACGTGCGCGCCGGCAAGCTGACCTTCCTCTATCTGGGCACCACCTACACCTTCGCCGACCGGATTCGCTTCGCCCCGGATGGCATCGTGCTGAAAAACGTGCGCCTGCGCGACCCCCTGGGCAATTCGGGGGTGCTCGACGGCACCATCTACGAAAAAGGCTTCCAGGATACGCGCCTCGATCTGCGGGCCACCTTCACCAAGCTGCTGGTCCTCAATACCACCCGCAAGGACAATCAGCTTTATTTCGGCACCGCCTACGCCACCGGCGACGCCCGGGTGCGCGGCCCGGCCGACAACCTGGTAGTGAACGTGACGGCGCGCAGCGAAGCGGGCACCCGCCTGTCGTTGCCGCTCGATAACGCGGCCAAGGCCCAGAAGGCCAGTTACATCAGGTTCGTCAACCATAACGTAACCGATACGCTCACCTCGGTGAAGATTCCCACGGCCGCGGCGGGCCGGGTCGACCTGTCGGGCATCCGGCTCAACTTCAACCTGACGGTGACGCCCGATGCCTACATTGAAATCCTGCTCGACGAAAGCACCGGCGACGTAATCCGGGGCACGGCAACCGGACAGCTGCGGCTGAACATCGATACCCGCGGTGACTTCAATATGTACGGAGCCGTGGAGATTGTGCGCGGCGCGTACAATTTCACCCTGCAGGGGCTGGTCAACAAGGAGTTCGTGGTGCGCCCCGGCGGCACCATCACCTGGAACGGCGACCCGCTGCAGGGGGAGATGAACGTGGCGGCGGCCTACACCCAGCGCACCTCGCTGGCGCCGATTCTGCAAACCAACAACGCCGTGGTGCCCGTGACGGCGGTAATGAACCTGACCGGCCCCCTGCTGCTGCCCATCATCCGGCTGAACCTGGAGTTCAACGACATCCCCTCGTCGCTGGAAGGCGAGCTGACGCCGTTCCTCTCGGCGCTGCGCAACGACGAGCAGGAGCTGAACCGGCAGGTGTTCAGCCTGATTGTGTTCCGCCAGCTCACTTCGCCAGGGTCGTTGGCCTCAGTAGCTTCGTTCCGGGGGCAGGACAATGCCTTTGGCAACAGCCTGGGGCAGATTATTTCCACCCAGCTCGGCCTGCTCACCTCCCAGATTGACCCCAACCTGGAAATCTCCTTCAACTTCAGCGGCCTTACCGCCGAGCAGCTGCAGGCCCTGCAGGTGCGGCTGAGCTACAATTTCTTCAACGGCCGGCTGCGCGTGACGCGCGAGGGCGGCTTCAGCAACGGCTCGACCGTACCCACGGGGACTACCGGAGCCCCTACCGCCCAGGCTTCCCTGCTCGGCGACCTGAGCCTGGAGTACTACCTGCGCCCCGATGGGAAGTTCCGGGCCAAGCTGCGCTACGAAACCACTCCGCGCGACTACAGCGACCTGTCGGGCCTGTCTAACCAGGCCCGGGCCGGCGTCAGCCTGCTGCACACCGAGCAGTTCGACTCCTTCCGGGAGCTGCTCTCGCGCAAACACCTGACCCGCCGCGACGCCGCCACCCGCAAAGCCCGCGAAGTGCTGAACGTGGACGACGACCCGCGCACGGTGTTGTAGCGGTCAATTATCAATGGGCAATTATCAATGAGCAATGAGCAATTAACTGATGTTACGCAGGGTGAGGCAGTTGGCCGGGCGGGAGAAGCCAGGAGCTAGAAGTCTAAGGATCAGGGGTTAAAACAATAAGGAGCGAAACGGGTGCCAGGGCAGACGCGCCTTACCTCGGCAACCGGCTCGTATTCTGACTCCTAGCTCCTGACTCCTGGCTCCTCAAACAGGGTTTCAGTAATGCCCCGTGCAACAGCAGTAATCAACAGTCAGCCCTGCCTCTTCCCGGGAATGGCTGAACGGCTCGTGGTTAATTGCTCCCTGATAATTGTTCATTGATAATTGTTCCTTGTACTTTTGCCCCGCATGCCCTCAAACCGTCCTACCCGTAAAAAGAAGCTTGGCAATTATCCGCACCTGATGGTGGTGTTCAGCATCACGCTGGCCTTGCTGGTTATCGGACTGTTCGGGCTGCTGCTGATTCACGCCCACAAGCTCTCCAACCTGGTGAAGGAGAACATCGAAATGCAGGTGTACCTGGCCCGGGACCTGCCCGAAACGGAGCTGCTGCGCCTCCAGCAGGACTTTGGCCGTAAGAAATATATTGCCTTCAAGGATGACCAGCCCCAGGTTCGGTTTCTTTCCCGGGAGGAAGGAGCCAGGCAGTTCATGGAACAGACCGGCGAGGACTTCCAGCAGTTTCTGGGCGACAACCCTCTGCGCGACGCCTACATCCTGAAGATCAACGCCGAATACTCCGATTCCGCCAATCTGCGCGGGATTGAGCAGGACCTGCGCGCCCAGCAAGGCGTGCATGAAGTGCAGTATGTGCAGAGCCTGATTACCTCCATCAACCAGAACGTGCGCAAGCTGAGCCTGGTGCTGCTGGGTTTCGCCATCATTCTCACGCTGGTCGTGACGGTGCTCATCAACAATACCATTAAGCTGGCGTTGTTTTCCCAGCGCTTCCTGATCCGGAGCATGCAGCTGGTAGGCGCCACGTCGTTTTTTATCCAGCGCCCGTTTTTACGCCGGGCCACCTGGCAGGGCTTCGTCAGCGGCGCCCTGGCGGCCCTGCTGCTGCTGGCCCTGCTGCAATACGCCTACCTGGAAGTAGATGAGCTGCGCCTGCTGCGCGACGAACAACTGATTGGCGCCCTGCTGGCGCTGATGGTGGCGTTGGGCGCGGGCATCGGTTTTTTCAGCTCCTACCGCGCCGTGCGCAAGTACCTGGGCATGGCCCTGGATGATTTGTATTAAGTGGTTTTTAGTTTTTGGTTGATGGTTTTTAGTCGTTTGTCATCCTGAGCTTGCGAAGGATCTTGGCGTTAAAGAACAGATCATGGTCCCGATTATCGTTCTACCGGAAAAGGTCCTTCGCGCTGCTCAGGATGACAAACGACCAAAAACCATCAACCAAAAACCAAAAACCACCCCAGGAACCCAAGCCCCCAAGACGCTCCTATGAAACCCACTCCCCGCTTTGCCTTCGGGCCGCGCAACTACCGGCTGATGTTTATCGGTCTGGCCGTGCTGGCCGCCGGCTTTATCACCATGACCCTGGACTCGTCCGACTACGGCGCGGGGTTCCTCGGCATCACCCTCGGCCCGATTCTGCTGGCAGTGGGCTTCGGCATTGAGTTCTGGGCCGTTATGGCTCGCAACGGGGGGCCAGCGGAGGTAGCTACCGATGCCGTTACCCGTGCGGAGGTCGCCGCTAACCCCATTCCCGGCGGGGCTCCGGTTACGACGCCGGCCGCGCCTGTTCGCCCAACCTACAAACGCCCCTAGATGACCTACTGGCACGCCCTGCTGCTCGCTATTGTCGAGGGCCTGACGGAGTTCCTGCCCATTTCCAGCACCGGGCACATGATTATTGCCTCCGCCCTGCTCGGCATTCCGGTCACGGCCTTCACCAAGCTCTACCTGGTCGTTATTCAGCTGGGGGCCATTCTATCGGTGTTCGTGGTGTATTGGCGGCGCTTTTTCCAGAGCGTCGACTTCTACCTGAAGCTACTGGTGGCGTTTCTACCCATTATCGTGGTAGGGCTACTGCTCAAAAAGCATATCGACGCCCTGCTTGAATCGGTGACTACGGTGGCCGTAATGCTGCTGCTGGGGGGTATCGTGCTGCTGTTCGTGGACCGGTGGTTTCCGCAGGAAGAACCCCAGGAAGGTGGCAACCCGGTTACCAATCCGGGCTTTAAGGAAGCTTTGCTGATTGGCTTGTTTCAGTGCCTGGCCGTGGTGCCGGGCGTGAGCCGCTCGGCCGCCACCATCATCGGGGGCCTCACCCAGAAGCTCACCCGCCGCGCCGCCGCCGAGTTTGCCTTCTTTCTGGCCATGCCCACCATGGCCGCCGCCGCCGCCAAGGATTTGCTCGACTACCATCAGGAAGGCATTCCGCTGACGCTGGACCAGATGAAATTACTGCTGTTCGGCAACGCCGTGGCCTTCGTGGTGGCGCTGGTGGCCATCCGGCTGTTCGTGGGCTTCGTTGCCAAATACGGGTTTCGCGCTTTCGGCATCTATCGTATCATCGTGGGGGGGCTGCTGTTGCTGATGCTGGCCCTGGGCATTAATCTGAAGTTGGTATGAACACTGAAAAAGCGGCAGGCTCCAGGCTGCAAGCGGCAAGCACTTCGCCTGAGCCGGAAAATGAACCCGCGGCAAGCTCCAGGCTCCAGGCTGCAAGCGCTTTGCCTGAGCCGGAAAACGAATCCGCTTACAGCTTGCCGCTTGCGGCCTGGAGCTCAGAAGAAGGCGCCGTGCTGCTGCTGGATAAGCCCCTGACCTGGACTTCCTTCGACGTGGTGCGCAAGGTAAAAAACACCCTGCACATCAAGAAGATTGGCCACGCCGGTACCCTCGACCCGCTGGCCACCGGGCTGCTGATTCTGTGCACCGGCAAAAAAACCAAGCAGATCGACCTGATTCAGGCCCAGGAAAAAGAGTATACCGGCACCTTCCGCCTCGGCCAGACCACGCCCAGCTTCGACCTTGAAACTGCCGTGGATGCCGAGCAGCCCTTTGCCCACCTCACCGAAGCCGAAATCCGCGCGGCCACTACTCAGTTTATGGGCCTGATTGAGCAGACGCCACCCCTGTTTTCGGCCGTCAAAATCAACGGGGAGCGGGCCTACGAAGTAGCGCGGCGCGGCGGCGCGGCGGAAATCAAGAGCAAGCAGGTGACCATCCGCGAGTTTGAGATTACGCGCATCGCGCTGCCCGCCGTGGATTTCCGCGTGACCTGCTCCAAAGGCACCTACATCCGCAGCCTGGCCCGGGACCTGGGGGCCGCGCTGGGCGTGGGGGCCCACCTGACCAAGCTGGTCCGCACCCGCATCGGCGAGTACGCGCTGGCCGACGCGCTGACGATGGAGCAGATTGAGGCCCTGCGCCCGCCGCGCCCCGAGGGCGGGGAAGCCCGGCCTCCGCGTCAGCAGCGGCCGCCCCGCCCGGAGCGTCGCGCCGGCCTGGAGTTCTACAACGCCCACAGCGCTAACCCCGCCGCTGGCACCGAACCCAACCCCACGCAACCTGAATAACTCCTTCGCGGCTTCTGCTCGACAGAATCAGCGAAATCACTCCAATCAGCGCAAATCAGCGGTTTATGGAAGTCGTTCGGGACCCGGCCCAGTTTCCGGCTTTGGGCAATGCCACGGTGACTACCGGCACCTTCGACGGCGTGCACGTCGGCCACCAGCAGATTCTGCGGCGCCTGCGGGAAGTGGCCCGGCAGAGCGGCGGCCCGGCGGTGGTCATCACCTATTGGCCCCACCCGCGCCTGGTGCTGGGGCCGCCCCTCACCCACCCCGAGTGGCTGGATCTGCGCCTGCTCAACACCCTCGACGAGCGGATTGACAAGCTCCAGGAATTCGGCGTCGACTACCTGCTGATTATTCCCTTCACCCGCGAATTCGCGGCCCTGACGTCGGAGGAGTACATTCAGAACATTCTGCTGCGTACCGTGGGCACGCGCAAGCTCGTGATTGGCTACGACCACCGCTTCGGCAGAAACCGGGAAGGCGGCTTCGAATACCTCAGTCAGCACGCCGGCCGCTACGGCCTGACGGTGGAGGAAATTCCGCGCGAAGACGTGGATGCCGTGGGCGTGAGCAGCACCCGCATCCGCCAGGCCCTGCTGGCCGGCGACGTGGCCACGGCCAACCGCTACCTCGGCTACCACTACCCGCTCACGGGTCGGGTGGTGAAGGGCCAGCAGCTGGGGCGCACCATCGGCTACCCCACCGCCAACCTGGCGCTGCTGGAGCCGCTGAAGCTGGTGCCCGCCCGCGGTATCTACGCCGTGTGGGCCCGCACCGCGGCCGGCACCCGCCACCAGGCCATGCTCAGCATCGGCGTGCGCCCCACCATCGGCGAGGACCTGACCCAGACTATTGAGGTCAACCTACTCGATTTCAGCGGTGATTTATATGATCAGGAGCTGACGCTGGAATTCGTGGTCTGGCTGCGGGCGGAGGCGAAATACGACGGGTTAGAAGCTTTAACGGCCCAGCTGGCGCGGGATGAGCAGGACACGCGCACGGCGCTAAATTAACTTTCTCGCAGAGGTCCGCGGAGGAATGCGCAGAGGTTAAAAAGAGGAACGACCTCCCTTTACCTCCGCGCATCCCTCCGCGGACCTCTGCGAGAAAACTTTACCTTTCGGCTCCAAACCCATTTCCCACCCGATGATAAATAAAGTTGTAGCCGATGCCCGGGCCGCCCTGCACGGCCTCACCGACGGCATGACCCTCATGCTCGGCGGCTTCGGCCTCTGCGGCATCCCCGAAAACTCCATTCAGGAAATCCTGCGCCTGGGCGTGCGCAACCTGGTGTGCATCAGCAATAATGCCGGCGTCGACGACTTCGGCATCGGGCTCATGCTCCAGACCAAGCAGGTGCGCAAGATGATTTCCAGCTACGTGGGCGAAAACGCCGAGTTTGAGCGCCAGCTCCTCTCCGGCGAGCTGGAAGTGGAGCTGATTCCGCAGGGCACCCTGGCCGAGCGGTGCCGGGCCGGCGGGGCGGGCATCCCGGCCTTTTTCACCCCGGCCGGCTACGGCACCGAGGTGGGCGAAGGCAAGGAAAGCCGCGAGTTCAACGGCAAGATGTACCTGCTCGAAACCGCCCTGCACGCCGATTTCGCCTTCGTGAAAGCCTGGAAGGGCGACACCGCCGGTAACCTGATCTATAAGGGCACGGCCCGCAACTTCAACCCTATGATGGCCACGGCCGGCAAAATCACGGTGGCCGAGGTAGAGGAGCTGGTGCCCGCCGGCGCGCTGGACCCCAACCAGATTCATACCCCTGGCATTTTCGTGCAGCGCATTTTTGAGGGGCGGGATTATGAGAAAAGAATAGAGCAGCGCACGGTTCGGCAGAACTAATGTGCGAATGCGAGAAATGTGCTGAGGTGCTAATGGCTTGTTTGCCCGGCCCACATTCCAGCACCTGTTCCCAACGATTTCCCACATTTTCACATTAGCACCTCAGCACATTACCCTTATGCTAGACAAACACGGCATTGCGAAACGCATTGCGCAGGAAGTACAGAACAACTCCTACGTCAACCTCGGCATCGGCATCCCCACGCTGGTGGCCAACTACATTCCCGCCGGCATCAACGTGGAATTGCAGTCTGAGAACGGGCTGCTGGGCATGGGCCCCTTCCCCACCGACGCTGAAGTAGACCCCGACCTGATCAACGCCGGCAAGCAGACCGTAACCACCCTGCCCGGTTCCAGCCTGTTCTCCTCCGCCGACTCGTTCGGCATGATTCGCGGCGAGCACGTCGACCTGACCATTCTGGGGGCCATGGAGGTTTCCGAAAACGGCGACATCGCCAACTGGAAGATCCCGGGCAAGATGGTGAAGGGCATGGGCGGGGCTATGGACCTGGTGGCTTCGGCCAAAAACATCATCGTGGCCATGCAGCACGTGGCCAAAGATGGCAGCAGCAAGCTGTTGGCGGAATGCACCCTGCCCATCACGGGCCTGCGCTGCGTGAAGAAAATCGTGACCGAGCTGGCCGTGCTCGACGTGACCCCCGACGGCTTCGTGCTGCGCGAGCGGGCGCCCGGCGTCACGGTCGAGCAGATTCAGGCCGCCACCGCCGGCAAGCTGGTGATTCCGGCGGCGGGCGTGCCGGAAATGCAGGGCGTGTAGCGGCGGCGGGTCGGCGGCGGATAGCCCCGCGGCGGGCCGGCAAGGGCCGCCGGCCGCGGGTAGATGCTTTGCGGCGGAGCCTTTTTTACCCCCGCAGTTGTTAGGCTTCCGTAAAGCGAGTGCCGAACCCGCTGGCCGGACGGTATCTTTGCCCTCAATTCGACCATCTCCCTTTCTTACCTATATGGCCCCTTCCTCCTCCGCCAAACCCGGCGGCAGCCACGCTAAAAAGCAAACCCTGCCCGGTGCTCCGGTACCGACCGAGCTGCTCACGCCTACCGCCATTCCGGCCCACAAGCTGGTGCTGCGCACGCTGCGCCGCTCCGACTTCAAAGCCGTGAAGGCCATCATGGACAAGGTGTACTCCAACATGGAAGGCTCCTGGTCGGCGGAGGAGTTCGGGGCCCTGGTGCGCAAATTTCCCGAGGGACAGATCTGCATCGAGGACAACGGCCAGGTAGTAGCCGCCGCCCTGGCCATCATAGTGCAGTACTCCGACTTCGGCGACCGGCACACGTACGCCAAAATCACCGGCAACGGCAAGTTCCACACCCACAACCCCGACGGCGACACCCTGTATGGCGTCGACGTGTTCGTGGACCCCGAGTACCGCAGCCTGCGCCTGGGGCGCCGCCTCTACGACGCCCGCAAGGAGCTCTGCGAAAACCTGAACCTGCGCGCCATGGTGGCCGGGGGCCGCATTCCCGGCTACGCCGCCTACGCCGACGAGATGACGCCGGCCAAGTACGTGGAGATGGTGCGCAACAAGGAAATCACCGACCCCATCCTCACCTTTCAGCTCTCCAACGAGTTTCACGTCCGCAAAATCATCCGGGGCTACCTGCCTTATGATTCCGAGTCGAAGGCGTTTGCCACGCTGCTGGAATGGCTGAACGTGTATTATGAGGAGGAGGAAAAGCTGATCGGCAACCAGAAAAGCAACGTCCGCATCGGCATTGTGCAGTGGCAGATGCGCGCCACCCGCTCGCTGGAAGATCTGCTCCAGCAGATTGAGTTCTTCGTCGACACCGTGTCGGGCTACAAGTCGGACTGCGTGATGTTCCCGGAGTTTTTCAATGCCCCGCTCATGGCCCTCACCAACGAGGACTCGCCGGCCGTGGCCATCCGGGCCATGGCGGCTTTCACCGAGCCCATCAAAACCAAGATGATGGAGCTGGCCGTGAGCTACAACATTAATATCGTGGCGGGCTCCATGCCGGTGTACGAGGATGGCAAGCTGCACAACGTGGCCTTCCTCTGCCGCCGCGACGGGACCATGGACGAGCAGTACAAGCTGCACGTGACCCCCGACGAGGCCAGCTACTGGGGCATGCGCGGCGGCGACAAGCTCCAGTGCTTCGACACCGACTTCGGCAAAATCGGCATCCTGGTGTGCTACGACGTGGAATTCCCCGAGCTCTCGCGCATGCTGAGCGACGAAGGCATGAAAATCCTGTTCGTGCCCTTCTGGACCGATACCAAGAACGCCTACCAGCGGGTGCGCATCTGCGCCCAGGCCCGGGCTATCGAAAACGAGTGCTACGTGGCCATCACCGGCTCGGTAGGCAACCTGCCCCGGGTCGAGAACATGGACATTCAGTACTCGCAGAGCGCCGTGTTCAGCCCCTCCGACTTCGCCTTCCCCCACGACGCCATCGTGGCCGAGGCCACGCCCAACACCGAGATGACCCTGATTGCCGACCTCGACCTCGATCTGCTCAAGGACCTGAATACCAGCGGGGCCGTGCGCAACCTGCGCGACCGGCGCAAGGACCTCTACTCGCTGAGCTGGACGGTGAAGAAGGCCGACCGCGACGAGGAGCTGCTGGCCCAGGGCGAGGAGCGCCTGCCCAAAGTCAGCCGGCGCAAGGCCATTTCGGCGGGGTAGAACAGCCCTTCTGTTTCGTCTGTCATCCTGAGCGCAGCGAAGGCCCTTCCCCGTAGGGGACTGTACCCTTTGCTCAATGGACAAAGTCCTTTACCGTTCGCTGGTAAAGGACTTTGCGCGTTTAAAACCGATTAGCAGGGCATCAGAGGAAGCTCCTTCGCTTTACTCAGGATGACAGAAAAGGGCAGGGCACGCCGAAGTAATTGTGTAATAGATGATTGACGGCTTCTGCCGTCAGGGGTTTGGTTAGCACCGCCGTGACGGGCAGGTGTTGGTTCTCCACCAGATGCGGGTCGAGGGGCAGCGCGGTAAGCAGGACCACCACGAACGCCTGCGGCAAGGCGGGGTGCCGCTGGGTTAAGGTGCGCAGAAACTCGAAGCCGTCGCGCAACGGCATGATGAAGTCCAGCAAAATCAAGATGGGGCACTCGGCCGTATCGGGGTGCGCGCAGCGGGCGGTGAGGACGGCCAGCGCGTCGTCGGCATTACTGGCCACCAGCACTTCCTGGCTCACCTGCATCCGCTGCAGCAGGCGCTGGTTGTAGTAATTCGTGGCCGGGTCATCGTCCACGAGCAGTACGGTAAGGCGTTGCGGCATGGGTGAAGTGGTTAAGAGGGTAGCATTTTCTGTACCCGAGCTTGCATCGCCTGAATCTTCGCCCAGTCCAGCGGCTTGTGCAGGACGCCCGCCACCAGGGGGTACTGCCGGGCGCGGGCCGCGTCGGCGGGAGCCAGCGAGGAGGTCAGGACGTAGAACACGCACCGACCCAACAGGTGTGCTTCCAGGGGTTGGAGGGCATCTAATACGTCCCAGCCGCTGAGCAGGGGCATGTTCAGGTCCAGCAGCACGACGTCGGGCACCGCATCGGCAGGCCCCAGCTGCCGGAAAAAGGCCACCGCTTCCTCCGGGGAGACGAAGGAGGTAATCACATCGGCGGGTTGCCCGTCGCGGCGCAGCAGGCGGGTGGTTAAAAAAATGCCCGTCGGGTTGTCGTCAATGATAAGGGTATCCATCTGCCTAAGGTATCACAATTATGAAGCGGGTGCCCTCGTTCACCCGGCTGTGTACGGCAATATGCCCGCCCAGGCTCTCAACGTGGGTTTTGGTCAGGTACAGGCCCAGTCCGCGGCCGGGGCGGTGGGGATGGAACCGCTTGTAGAGCTTGAACACGTCGTCGCCCGCCTGCTGCTGGTCAAAGCCCGAGCCGTTGTCGGCGACCGTTATCCGCGTTTCCTGCCCTTCCCCGCCCGTTGCCGTCACGGTGACTGCCAGGGGCCGCTCGTCGGCGCGGTACTGGAGGGCGTTGGAGAGCAGGTTGAAAAAGATGCTGTAGAGGTAGGCCCGGTTGGCGCGCAACACCAGGCCGGCGGGAATGGCCACCCGCACGGTGCCGCCGCACTGGTCCACCACTTCCTGCAGGTTCTGCACCACCTGCCGCACCACTTCGGCCAGGGGCACGGCCTCGGCTTCGGCCAGCTGCTGCTGGTCCCGAATGGCGAGGATGGTGTTCATGTCGCGCAGCACCAGGTCGAGCTGGTGCAGGCTGGCCTGCAAGTGGGTGCGCGTCTCTTCAAAGCACGGGGAGCCCGGCTCTTCGGTGCCCAACAGGTCGGCCAGGCCCAGGGCACTGGCCAGCGGGGCGCGCAGGTTGTGCGAAACGATGTAGGTAAACTGTTGCAGGTCCTGGTTTTGGGTCACTATTTCCTGCTGCGCCAGCATTTTTTCGGTGATGTCGCGGGCAATCATGTGAACCCCGACCACGACGCCTTTTTCCAACAGCGGTATTTTCACCACGTCCCAGTGCCGGAGCGCGGACTTACCCTGGGCGGCGTACATGTCGAAGCGCACGATTTTGCCGGTGAAGGCTTCTTCCAGCTTTTCCCGGAACAGGGGCCGCACCTCCGGGGGCAAGAAATCGTCGTAGCAGCGGTCCACCACCTGGTCCCTGGGCTCGGCAATCAGGGTGAGAAAGGCCGGGTTGGCGTCCAGAATGATGCACTTTTCGTTCTGGTAGAGAATCAGTTCGGGGGTGTTGTCGAACAGGGACCGGAACCGGACCTCACTCGTGGCAATGGGCGGGCTGGCTTTCGGGGGCATGGCGAAGCAGGGGTAAGAGCGGGCCAGGCGAACCACCCGCCACCCTTCACAAGAGCATACGGGCCGGCAGAGGTTAGTGGCGAAACAGCCTTGCTTTTCGGGGGCCTGGTCCGGATAAGGGCTATAGCAGTTTCACGAACGATGGCGCGCCGCGACCCGGCGCGCCGCGGCGGGGGCCGACACCCGGGGCACCGGCGCGCCCGGCGCGAAAATCGGTACTCGCTGAGCTGGACGGTGAAGAAGGCCGGCCGCGACGAGGAGCTGCTGGTCCAGAGTCAGCCGGCGCAACGCTATTGCGACGGGGTGAGGCCCAAACCGCCTGTCATGCTGAGCGCAGCGAAGGGCCTTCCCTGTAGGGTACTGTAACCTTTGCTAAATGCACAAAGTCCTTTACCGTTCGCTGGCAAAGGGCTTTGTGCATTGAAAACCGTTTAGCAGAGCATCAGAGGAAGGTCCTTCGCAAGCTCAGGATGACAGGTGCCTGGGAAGCGGGCTCAACCAACCTTACAAAAAGGGGGGGTTATTTGAGTAAACTTGGGCCTGGCTACTTAGCCGATAAGCAGCCAGGCCATCTCACCACCTAATCTTTCTTTCTCAGCTTATGAAACGTGTCCTCATCACCGGTGCCAACCGCGGCCTGGGCCTCGAGCTTACCCGCCAGTACCTGGAGCGCGGCGACCAGGTGTTCGCCGCCAGCCGCCAGCCCGATTCCGCTACCGATCTGCAGGCCCTGCAAGCCCAGTACCCCGACCAGCTCACGCTGCTGAGCCTCGACGTGACGGATACCGCTTCGCTGACTGCGGCCCACGCGGCCGTGGCCATGCGCGCCGAGGGGCTCGATATTCTTATCAACAACGCCGGCATTCTGCCCGGCCACCCCGGCGCGGGCGTCGGCGACGACCCGGCCACCCAGCGCCTGGGCCAGCTGCGCTACGACGACGCCCTGCGGGTGCTGGCCACCAATGCCGTGGGGCCGCTGCTGGTTACCCAGCAGTTCCTGGAGTTGCTGAAAAAGGGCGCGAAAAGCCGCATCGTGAGCATTTCTACCGGCCTGGGCTCGCTCACGCTGAAAGCCTCGGGCAGCCAGTACCACTACAGCGCCAGCAAGGCGGCCATGAACATGTACATGCGCACCCTGGCCGTCGAGGCCGGCCACGACGACATCGTGTCCGTTATGGTAGACCCAGGCTGGATGCGCACCGACATGGGCGGCACCGGCGCGGCCCTGCTCCCCGCCGACTCGGCCCGGGGCATCATCCGCCTCACCGACCAGCTGCACGCCGAGGAAAACGGCAGCTTCGTAACCTGGCAGGGCAAACCCGTGCCGTGGTAACTCCCGTCTTTCCGGATAATCCGGCCCAGCGCGGTTCCCGGGTTGATGTACGTCCTGGTCCGCCGGCCCAAAAGCCAGCGGACCGGAAAACGGCCGCGTACACCAGGCGGAGAACCACGCTGACTACAGCGTTGTGCATCCCCCGTTAGCACAGGATAGCGATACTTCGTTACCCGGACCAGATGGGCCCAGCCAGGAAACCGGATGCCCGCCACATCTTTGCTCATGACTCGTCAGCTAAAGCTACGGCATTGAGTAGCAACTGAAAGTCGCGCGCTGAAAGCGCGTAGCTCTGACCAGCGCTTGTGACCAGTCAACCTGTTTCCGGAAACCCCGCGCCTACGGGCGCAGGAGCCGGCTCCCGATCTGAGCGACGACGAAACCCGGAAGCGGCTGGCTCAGCTCCTCGACCCGAGCCCGGGTCGAGGAGCTGAGCCGCATTGTCCAGTTTGTTCGCACGGCCCCGCCGGTTCACGCCGCGGAGCCGCACCGGCTGGATCAGGCTATCCGGGACTTTCGCAAAAGCGTATTCTGCTGATTGCACTATGCCGGAAAATACGCTTATATCACTTTATAACTATACCAGTAAACACTATTCAAGCATTTCAGGGACTACTTTCAGGTATATATACTTCAAATAAGATATAATTATCCCGCAGCCACTCCTTCGCCGCACGCTTGTTTTTTCGCCGTCCTAACGGGGGAAATAATCCAGCTGATCCCACATCAGGAAATCCCCGCCCGCTTACGCGGCCCGCGGCCGACGGGTCGGTGGTTACGGAAACGGCGGCCTTTGCTCCCCGCACCGGTTTCAGCCTGCTCACGACCAGCACCGACGCCATCCGTCGCGAGCCGGGGAAGGTGATTGTGGGCCTGCGGCACCAGCTGCCCTACCTGCGCCGGCGGGCCCAAGACCATCTGCTGCTGGTCGTGTTCTTCGAGAACACCGGGCTGCGCGAGTTTCGGGACGCGCCGGCCGCTACCACCGAAGATATCTACCACCAGACCGTCGCCGGGAAATTCGCCCAGGAAAAGCGCCGGATCGTGCGCGAGCTGCAGCGCTACGGCATTCACGCCCTGCTCACCCCGCCCCAGGATCTGACGGTGAATGCCATCAACCGCTACCTCGAGTTCAAGGCCCGCGGCCTGATCTGAGGCCGGGAAGGGTTACTGCTCGTCGAAAACCGTCAGCCGGGCATTATCGATCAGCAGGCCCGAGCGGGTTCCGTAGTAGAGAAACACGACCGATACATTGTCGAATGCTTCGCGCGGCGGGCGCATATCGAAGTGCAGCTCCTGCGTCCAGCCGCCCTGCATGGCCCGCTGCAAGCGCACGGTGCGCGCTTTCACCACTTCGGAGCCCCGGCGAAAACGGACTACGTACTGCGTCATGCGCGGTACTTCCCACTCCGTATACTCGGAGCGGACCAGCGCCGAGGCGCGCACCCACTGAAACTCCCCGGGCTTCGCGGGCAGGACGTATTCTGTGCTTTGGGCATGGAGGGAATCCAGGACCAGCGAGCAGGCGCCGGCCAGGGCCGGGGTGCCGCAAAAACGGGTGCCGACCTGCTCGAAATCCTGCTGCCACAGTACGCGCTGCCGGACGGCCGTGCCCCCGAACTCCGAATTGCTGTCGAGCAGCAACCGGGTTTCCGCCGGGGCTTCGTAGCGAAACAGGATGCGCCACAGGTACGAGCGGGTCATGTCGCCGGCGGCCAGCAATCCTCCGCCCTGGGCCTGGATGGTCAGCCAAAGGCCGTAGTAGCAGCCCACCACCGCCAGCACCCCATAGGCCGCGGCCCAGCGCGGCCGCGCCAGCAGCCAATGAAGAGCGGCCGCCATGGGCCAGGCCAGCACGGCGTAGCTCTGCACCATAGCCCGCTGGCCCAGCGCCCCCCCGTACGTCCACTGCGACCAGGCGAAGGTGACGTACAGAAACAGCACAAAGTACCCCAGCATAGCCCAGAAAGCGGCCGGCTGCTGCCGCCGCAGGGGCCAGAACCCCACCAGGGCCGTCAGCAGCATGGGCGAGTACATCAGCCAGCCACTGCGAAAACTGAAAATCCCCAGCCACAAATGGGGTTGGAGCCAGTCGAATCCTTCCTGCCCGTAGCTGTAGTAAATCCAGGAGCCCGTAGCGTAGTGCCAGTAAAAGGCCTGAACGCTCAGCAGCGCCGCGCCCGCCAGAGCCGCCGCCAGCAGCAGTCCCAGATGGTGCCGCCAGAAGGCCAGCCGCGCCCGAAGACCCGCGCGGTCGAACGACACGCCCCACAACAGCGGCAGCAGTACGGCCAGAATATCGGTGGGCCGCGTCAGCGCCATCAGCCCAACGGTAGCGCCAATGCCCAGGGCTTTGCGCAGCGTGGGGCGGGCGTAGAAGCTGGGCGTGAGCAGCAGCAGGACCGCGTACCAGGTGAACAGCCAGTTGTGCGTCATGGCCCCCTGCCCGGCGCTGTAATTCAGATAATTGGTCCCCAGCACCAGAATCAGCAGCGTCAGCGCGGTAGGCCATTCCCCGAACCGGGGCAGCAGGGCCCGGCGGACCAGCCATAGCCCCAGCACGGCCACCAGCAGACTGGCCAGCAGAATGGCCCACTGGTAAGGCTGGGAATAGCCATCGGCCGGGTAGCCCAGGGGGCCGGCGAGGGTGTGCGCTATCAGGAAGAACGGCAGCTCCTGCAGCGCCAGCCCCGAGGAGTACTTCAGCACGAAGTTCCGGGATACCGAATCCCGGGAGGCGTGCTCAAACCGCGGCGTCGGATGGTATCTGGCGACCATCTCGTCGCGGAAGCCCAGCTGCCGCAGGTCGTGGTGCACGATGGCCGCCGGCAGGTAGAGGTAGTAGCCGGCGCTGTCGGAGCTGAGAATCCGGACTTCCTCCCGCAGCCAGGGCGCCAGGTAAAAAGCCACCCACAGCATCAGTCCAATACTCAGCAGCCACGCCCCGCGGGAAGGAGATTTCATACACGTTAAAAGTTCGGCCCGGCTGATTCAGCCCGGATCTGGCCGGTCGATAAAAGGTCCAAATTACGGATAATCCCCGGCCGCCGGGCATTTGGGCCCGGTGGTTGCTTACCTTTGATACCTGCTGTTTTACCCCGCCTATGTCGATCCGCGCCTTTTTTTGCCGCCTTTTGCTCCCGCTTCTGATCCTGGGCCCGGGGGGCCGCGGGCTGGTGGCCCAGCCCCTGCCGGCGGCTACCCGCAGCCTGCTGCCGGTACCCACCGCGGTGCGCTGGGGAGCGGGGCGGTTTCCCCTGAAGGCGCAGTGGCGGGTGCAGATGCAGGCGCTCCGGCCGGATTCATCCATTCAGCCCGCCGTGGCGGAACTCGGGCAGTGGCTTAGCCGCCAGACCCGCGACAAGCGCCTGACCACGCAGTTCGTGGCTTTCGGCAGCCCGGCCGACCTGCTGATTCAGTACGGCCGCCCGGGGCAGGTCACCAACCCCGCCGAGGATGAGTCCTACAGTCTGCGCGTCACGCCGATGGGCGTTGCCCTGTCGGCACCGACCAGCTTCGGCGTGCTGCGCGGCTTGGCCACGTTGCGGCAGCTGCTGGCCGGCGAGAAGAAAACGTACTACTTCCCCGAAACCGACATCGAGGATGCGCCGCGCTTCCGGTGGCGGGGTCTGCTGATCGACGTGGCCCGCCACTTCCAGCCCGTACCGGTCATCAAGCGCAACCTCGATGCCATGGCGGCCGTGAAGCTCAACGTGCTGCACTGGCACCTCTCCGACGACCAGGGCTTCCGGGTCGAAAGCCGGGTGCTGCCCCGCCTGCACGAGGTGAGCGGCCAGTACTACACCCAGGCCCAAGTGCGCGACGTGCTGCGCTACGCCGCCGCCCGCGGCATCCGGGTAGTGCCGGAGTTCGATATGCCGGGCCACACCACGGCCTGGCTGGCGGCCTACCCGGCCCTGGCCTCCAACGACTCGATCTACGGCCCGGCCCAGACCTGGCGCACCCTCAACATCGCCCTGGACCCCACCAGGGAAACCACCTACCAGCTCATCGATCAGCTGCTGGGCGAGATGACGGCCCTGTTTCCCGACCCCTACTTCCACATCGGCGGCGACGAAAACGATGGCCGGCAGTGGCGGCGCAGTCCGCGCATTATGGCCTGGGCCAAGAAAAACGGCTTCGTGAAAGACAATGGCCAGCTCGACAAGCACGGCCTGCAGACCCACTTCAACCGCCGGGTGCTGCAGTCGGTGACGAAATACGGCAAGAAGATGATTGGCTGGGACGAGATTCTGGGGCCGGGCCTGCCGCCCGATGCCGTGATTCAGAGCTGGCGCGGGCGCAAAGGGCTGGCCGACGCGGTGAAGGCCGGGCACGCCACCCTGCTTTCCCACGGCTACTACCTCGACCTGAACCACGGCGCGGCCACCCACTACCTCAACGACCCGCTGCCCGCCGATCTGGCCCTGACCGAGGCGCAGCAGGCCCTCGTGCTGGGCGGCGAGGCGGCCATGTGGGCCGAGTTTGCCGACAGCGTGATTCTTGAAAGCCGCATCTGGCCCCGCGCCGCCGCCGTGGCCGAGCGGCTCTGGTCGGCCGCCACGGTGCGCGACGTGCCCGATATGTACCGCCGGCTGGCCCTGGTGTCGCAGGAGCTGGAAACGCTGGGGCTGCAGCACAAAATCGCCCCCGAACAGCTGCTGCTGAACATGGCGGCGGGCCAGGATGCCGGGGCATTGCGGACGCTGGCGGCCGTGTTGGAGCCGGTGAAGGACTACAAGCGCCATTTCCAGGGGATGCTCTACACCCCCCAGACCCCGCTCACCCGCCTGGTCGATGCGGCCCCGGCCGAGTCGGAGGTGGCGCGGGAGTTTGGCGTAGCCGTAGATGCCCTGCTGGCCCGGCGGGCGGCCACCGCTTCCGGGCCCCTACCCGCGGATGCCCCAACCCGGGCGGCGCTGGCCGCCGTGCGGGGCCCGCTGGGGCGCTGGGCCACCAACGACCCACTGCTGCAGCCGTTGCTAACCTCGGTTCCGTCTCTGGGTGAATACGCGCCGCTTTCCGTTCGCCTCAGTGCCCTGGCCACGCTGGCGCTGGAGCGGGTGCAGCTGCTGGAAAAAGGGCAGACCCCCCCGGCCGCGTGGCTGGTGGCGGCCCACCAGCAGCTCGACGCGGCCCGGGCCCCGGCGGGCCAGGCGGAGCTGGCCGTAGTGCCGGCCCTGAGCCGGCTGGTGCTGGCGGGTACCCGGGTAGAATAATTGTGGGAGGATAGTAGTCTGGCCCCGGTTTTATTCAGAAATTACCGTCACTATGTTGTACCAGGAGCATTTCGCGGGCGGCACCCTTTTTCAGCGCAGCCTGTTTTCGACCAAGTATTTCACCATCACCGACCACAAGGTGCAGGTCCGGGAGAAAAACCTCGCGGGCGAAAAGTCGATGCAGGTCTCGTTCGAGGAAATCGGGCGCGACCGGCTGGTGAGCATGCGGCGCAAACCCGAAATTCTGGTGCTGGCCGCGCTGGTGCTGGGCCTCAGCCTGCTGGGTTTCTACGATTATCTGGCGGGCACCACCGGCAGCACGCTGGAAGGTCCGCTGGAAGGCCTGGTAGGCGCGCTGATGCTGGCCCTGAGCTTTTTTCTGACCCAGCAGCGCACTTTATTCCTGGTCAACGATGACCAGAAGCAGCTGGCTTTGTTTCTGCCGATCAAGGGCGAAGCTCCGGCCGCGGAAGAGTTTATCCAGGTGCTGCTCCGGAAGCGGGATATCTACCTGCGCCAGCAGTACGGCCACCTCAGCCACCTGCTCGACTACGACCTGCAGCTCAACCGCCTCACCTTCCTCTACAAAGCCAGCGTCATCAGCCCGGCCGAGTTCACGGCCCGCCGCGACAAGCTCGACGCCCTGTTCCCGCAGAAGACTGATATGCCGTCCGGGTTTTCATTCAGCCTGAACTGAGCCGGTGTCGAACAATCTGCTAAAAGCGGGTTTGAGATTTGACAAAACAGAGCTTTTGTCCTGCTCAGCATAACAATGCCCAGACTACTCTACCCCATTATTTTTGCAGATATCGGATAGCGAGCGACTTGCTTGATGAGCCAATCCAATAAGGCTTCGACTATTCGGGCTAGCTTAGTTTGGGCGTCGGTGGCGGGGCGGGTGAGTTGGCGCACGATATTCAAGCCGTGGCGGCTCAGGCTCGTGGCGCGGTAGCCGTGGTTTTTCCGGGGCAGCGGCGCCCGCCGGTCCGCCGCCCGGCCTACGCTCAGGCAAAAAGCATAGGCTAGGCTGACCAGCGCAACGAGTTTGCGCAGCTTGTCGTGCGAGCGCAAGTGGCTGTTTTCCAGGTTAAATCCCCGGCCTTTCAGGTTCTGAAAGCACTGCTCTATCGTCCAGCGCTTGGCGTAGAACTGCCCCAGGGAGGTCAGACCGGCCGTGCCAAAGAGAAAGAGAAACTCCCCTTCAGCCAGGGCTTTGACCCAGACTTGCCCCCAGACGCCATCGACTTGCCTGTGGGCAAAGCGGCGCACCTGCCCCACGGCCAGGCCCAGGTCCGCAATGGCGCAGCGCTCGCCGCTTTCAGCCGTCAGCAGATGATGCTTGGGCAGGCGCATGACAAAGCTCAACCCGTTGTCTTTGAGCCACTTCAACCACGCATGGCCCACAAACTCGCGGCCCAGCGCCGCCACGCAGACCTCGAGCACGGCCATGCGCTGGGCCGCGTTGGAGTTGCCGCTGCGATTGTCGAGCAGTTCCCGGTAGAGCGGCACGTGCCACGCGCCGCAGCCCACGGTGACGAGCAGGATAGTGACCTGACACTGGCCGAAGTCCCATTCGGTGCGGTCCAGGCACAGGCGCAGCTTGCCGGTTGATGGTAACAAGCTGATTATCAAACGTGCGAACACCAGGTAGTTGAGCGTCACATCGCGGAAGAAGTTCTGGATCCGGGTTTCATTCGAGGCGGGTTTAGCCGCATCGTTCAGGTGCTGGGCCACTTCGCAGAATGGCACGTTGCGGCTCTTTATCAGGCCAATAACGAATTACGCGATGAACTTTTGCCGCGACAGATGGCCCACCAGGGGCACGTGCTGTAAAACGGTCGTAATTTTGGCGATGAGGCGTCGCTTCACGGGGCGGGAAGGGCTTTGGTGTGTTGGAACCACAAAGGTCGGTCCGCCCCGTTTTAGCTGGCAACCCCTTCAAACAGGCAGCAGAGGGTCCTATTTGCCCATAAACAGTTGCTTATCAAATAATTGAAAAATCGTGTAGTATAGTAGGGAAGTACTATATTTGGTAACACATATTGTATTCCCCATGAAACCTTTTTCCTCCCTCTTGCCCGGGGGCCTGCTGGCCCTGCTGCTCCTCACTTTCAGCCGGCCGGCGGCGGCCCAGGCCCCGGCCTGGCAGTCGGCGCGGATTGTTGCCGTGGCCACGGCGGCGGCGGTTAATAGTTCCTCGTCAGTGAGCGCCACGGCCGTCGATGCGGCGGGCAATGTATACGTGGCCGGGATTTTCCAGGGCACGGTGGTGCTGGGCGGCACCACGCTGACCAGCCTCGGCCTCAATGACGTGTTCGTGGCCAAGTTCAACCCGGCCAGCAACCAGTTCGTGTGGGCGCAGCGGGCCGGCGGCACGAACGACGACCGAGCCACCGCGCTGGCCGTGAGTGGTACCAGCGTGTACGTGGCCGGGTATTTTTCCAGCCTTACGGTCGGCTTCGGTACCACCACCCTGACCAATGCGAATTCCAATGGCGGTTCCGAGGTGTACGTGGCCAAGCTCACCGATGCGGGCAGCACGGGCAGCTTCGTGTGGGCGCAGCGGGCCGGCGGCACGGAAACCGATTTTGCCACCGCGCTGGTCGTGAGCGGCACCAGCGTGTACGTGGCCGGCTTTTTCGACAGCCCCACGGCGGGCTTTGGCCCCGCCACTCTGACCAGTGCGGGCTCCTACGACGTGTTTGTGGCCAAGCTCACCGACGCGGGCAGCACGGCCAGCTTCGGGTGGGCGCAGCGGGCCGGCGGCACGGGCAACGATGGAACCTTCGCGCTGGCCGTGAGCGGCACCAGCGTGTACGTGGCGGGGTATTTTCAGAGTCTCACGGTCGGCTTCGGTGCCACCACCCTGACCAATACAAACGCTAATGGCTCTAATGACGTGTACGTGGCCAAGCTCACCGACGCGGGCAGTACGGGCAGCTTCGGGTGGGCGCAGCGGGCCGGCGGCACGGGGGACGAAACTGCTCTCGCCCTGGCCGTGAGCGGTCCCAGCGTGTACGTAGCCGGGTCGTTCACCAGCGCCACGGCAGGTTTTGGCCCCGCCACTCTGACCAATGCGGGCGGCCAGGATATATTCGTGGCCAAGCTCGCCGACGCGGGCCCCACGGGCAGCATCACGTGGGCGCAACGGGCCGGCGGCACGGCCAACGATTTAGCCGATGCGCTGGCCGTGAGCGGCACCAGCGTGTACGTGGCCGGACATTTCAGCAACGTCGCGGGCTTCGGTGCCACCACCCTGACCAGTGCGGGCGGTAGGGCGGGCATTCGCGACGTGTTCGTGGCCAAGCTCGCCGACGCGGGCAGTACGGGCAGCTTCGGGTGGGCGCAACGGGCCGGCGGCACGAGTGACGACCGAGCCACCGCGCTGGCCGTGAGTGGTACCAGCGTGTACGTGGCGGGGTTTTTCGACAGCCCCACGGTCAGCTTCAGCTCCATCACCCTCTCCAACCCAACCCTCAACGCCTCCACCTCCGGCTTCCTGGCCTCCCTCACCGACCCCACCCTCACCGCCACCACCGCCACCCGCGCCCCGGCCCCGGCGCAGCTCTTCCCCAACCCCGCCCACCGCACGGCCACCCTGCGCCTGCCCGCCGGCACCGCCCCCGCGCCCCTGACCCTGACCGATGCCCTGGGCCGGGCCGTGCGCCGCTACCCCGCCCCGGCCGGGGCCGAAGCTACGCTCGACCTGGGCGGGCTGCCCGCCGGCCTCTACCTGCTGCGCGGCGCCGGCCCGGCCCGGCGCCTGGCGGTGGAATAGGGGTGGGCTATATTTGAGAACACCTTTTTCCTCTCCCCGTGAAAGCATTTTCCCCTTTCTCCGTGGGCCTGCTGGCTCTGTTTCTCCTCACCTTGCACCTGCCGGCGACGGCCCAGGCCCCGGCCTGGCAGTCGGCGCGGGCCGTCGCGGCGGCTACGGCGGCGGCAGCTAGTGGTTAAAAAACTTTATTGAGTCGGGTATAATTTAGCGAGTTTGATGCGGGCATCCGCCGTTTTGAATTGCCAGTTACGGGGCTTGGGCCGCGCATTCTAGCGCTATTGCCACTGTTCCACCACGGCTCGCACCTGCTCGCTCGTAGTGAATGGCTGGTCGAGGACCTGCCGGCTGAGCACGGAGAATTCAATTTCGGCCCTGTTCAGCCATGAGCCATGGGCCGGGGTGTAGGTGATTTCCATCCGCCGCAGATACGCCTGGGCCACGGCGGGCGGAAAGTGGGCGTAGAAGAAGCTGCGCTTATGAGTGCTCAGGTTGTCCATCACCCAGCGCACCTTCTTGGCCTCGCGGTAGGTCGTATCCATCTGCCGGGCCACAAACTGGACCCAGGTGGCCGCTTTGTGGTCGGCCTCCACGCTCAGGTAGCGCCAGCCCCGCAGCGGCTCGGTGGCCACGAACAACTCCACTACGCCCCGGCGCACGTATTCCGAATCGCGGCAGCGCTGGCCGGTGGAAGTCGTAAACTGCTCGTATTCGAGCAGTTGCTTGGGCGACTCATCCAGGCACACGACGGGGTAGTCCGCGTCGTAGGGCTGCTCGTAGAGGTCGAGCTCCTGCTCCATCTGGCACACGAACGAGGCGCTCTGCTCGGCCGGAATCACCCACTGCTGCGGGCCGTTGAAAGGCTTGAGCTCGTTTTTTTTAGCAGCCGGGCCACCATCGTGGTCGAGATGTGCTCGACTACTGCCAACTCCACCAGGCGCTCGGCCAGCAGGCGCAGCTGCCAGCGGGGCTGACCGTCGGGCGGGCTTTGACAGAGCAGGGCCGTCAGGTGGGCCTCCACCCGGCCGTCTATCTTCTTGTCGGAGCGTGTTTTACGAATCTTCGGCTCGAACAGGGCCATGCCCTCTTCGCAGAACTGGCGCCGGACCCGCTCCACCGTTTTAGTGGACACGCCTAGCACGGCGGCCAGTTCGGAAGCCGGGCGGCGGCCCGCTTGCTCGTCACTATTCAACAGAATCTGAATGCGTTGCAGCTTCGGCGAATGGCTTTTGTATTTCTTCTGCCACCCTGCCAGGGTCTGGCGTTCCTCAGCGGTCAGAAACAGGCGATAAACTATCATTGACAAGGGGGTTAGCAAGGAAAAGAGCAACAGACCCAATAATGTTTTTCAACCACTAGAGCGTGTGGACACTTAGCTAAAAGGGTCTTTGAAGCCATCGAAACAGTCATGCTGAGCTTGTCGAAGCATCTCTACCGGACGTTTTGCCGCAAAAAAGCGGTAGAGATGCTTTGACAAGCTCAGCATGACCGCCTTTTTCGTTAAGTGTCCACACGCTCTAGAACAAATCGATCAATGAAGCGACGCGAAGGGTCGCGTATCTGCACCATGTACTGTTCGTGAAACCGCTATAAATGGACGAATGGCTTTGGTGCTGCAGAAATAAGCCGGGACAACCACAAGCAATAACAGCGGGGATTAACAGGGATTTTAAGCTCGTCTGCGCTCCCGCAGCAGGATTAGGCACTAAACTCAAAACAGCACCGATACCTGCATGCGGCCGGTGTGCACGGCGTTCAGGCCGTTGGCTTTGCGGCCGTCGTAGGCCACGGTCACGTTCAGGCCATTGCTGAGGCGCTGCTCCAGGTTCAGGTTCCAGGTGAAGTTGCTGCCGGGGCGCAAAGCGTTGAGGATTTCCAGCCCCACCAGCGAAGACTCCGCGCCCTCCATCCCTTCGAAGCCCACGCGCACGTAGCGGGTGGCGGCCGTCACGGTGCGCTTGCTCACCTGACTCAACCGCGTTTCGAGGCCCAACTCGTCAAAGGTGCCGCGGGTATCCTGGTTGGCGCCTGCGCGGGTGTTGCGCTTGCTGGTGCGCAGATAGGTGCCGGTGAAGCGCAGCGAATTGTTGGGCTGGTAGCTGATTTCGGGCGACGCTTCGTAGATCAGCAGGCTGAAGTCGCGGGCGGCCTGGGCCCCGGGCAGGTTGGCCAGATAGTTCGACAGGCTGGCCCGCACGTTGCGGGAGGTGGTCAGGCGGCCGGTGAAGCTCTGGGCCAGGGTGCGGCGCACGAGCAGCTGCTGGCTGGCCAGGTTGCGGGTGTCGGTGCCATTGGTGAGCAGCACTTTCTGCTGGGTTTGCTGCACCGTGAACTCAGCCCCGAAAACAGGGTTCGAGCGGTTGAAGTACAGCGTGTTGCGCAGCAGCTTGTTCAGCGACAGCAGCAGCAGGTCGTCGGTCTGAAACGCAAACGGATTCAGCCGCGAGCTAAGCGAGGTTTCGGTGGTGCGCCGGTCCAGCGTGACGGTAGTGATGGCCGAAAATCGCCCTACGATGCCCCGTAGGCCCACGGCCTCCCGCCATTCGCGCGGGGCGCTGGTGGTGAGGCGGTAGTTGAAGCGGTTGGTGAAGGCCGTGATGTAGTCGTCGGTGGGCAGGAAGACCTTAATGTGGGTGCGGAACTGGGCGTCGGGCGTCTGGGCCTCAAAAAACTCCTCCTTGTCCTGGCGGGTGTTGTTGTTGGCGTCGCCGCCGTAGTAGTGGGTGCCCTGGCCGTTTATCACCGTCAGGAAGGAATAGTCGCGCTTCAGCTCCCGGCCCGTGGCAATGCTGTAGCTCAGCTCCGAGCGCAGCACGTTCTGGAAAAAAGTGGCGTTCCAGTCAATGTTGCTGAGCACGGTGCGCTGGCGGGCACTGTCGCGGGCGGCCAGGTCGCGGTAAGTAGCCAGCACGTTCAGATCCTGATTTTTCCCCAGGCGGCTGGTGAACGAACCCTGCCAGGTCTGGGCCCGGCCCCGCTCCCGGAACTCGTTGCTCCGGGGCGTCTGGTCGCGGCGGTAGGTGTAGTCGAGGCGGAAGCGGGTTTTGGCGCTGTCGCGGCTTTGCAGAAAAAAGGCGTGCTCGTCGTAGTAGTTGGCCGAGCTCAGCGAGTCGCCATCGGGCAGGGCTACGCGGTTTTTGTCGAAGCGGTAGGCGTAGCCGGGCACCACGGGGCCGCGCACGTAGCGGGCCGTAGCCTCGCCCCGGGCCCAGCTGGACCGGCGCTGCCCGGCATCGGAATCGAGTACAAACAAGCCGGTGCGCACTTCCACGTCGCCGATTTTGCGGGCCACGTCCAGCCAGTGCTGCAGGCCGCGGACTTCCCCGGCCCGGTAGCGGCGGCTGAGGCGGTAGTTGAAGGCATTGTCGATATCCTTCACCGCGCCCACCGAAAAGTTGAAGATGTTGTCTTCGCGGGCCACGCGGCGCACGGCATTGCCCTGGGTGGTGCTGGTGGTGCTCCAGTTGCGGTCGAATTCCACGTCGCGGTACCGGTCGATGGGCGCGAACCGGCGGCTGGTGTACTCGTAGTCGAGGGTGCTGCGCAGCTTGTACTCCCTGAGAATGGGCAGGTTCAGCGGCCGGTCGAGCACGGCGTAGCCCACCCGGAATGCCTGCCCCTTATCCGCCGCCGCCGAAAACCGGTTCAGATCCAGCTGCGACGAGGCCATATCCACGAACACCGTTGTCGTCGAGTCGACCTGGTAGCTGGTGCCCACGCTGAGCAGCTGCTTCTGCAGGGGCGTGGGTATGAGCCGCTCGGCCCGGTAGCTGCCGCGGCCCGGGCCCACGTAGGAGAACACCCGGCCGTTGGCATTGGCGTTTTCAGTGCTCAGGCGGTAGTCGCCGGCCCCGCCTCCCACCTGGGTGAAGCGCACGTTGAACACCCGGGTCGAGTCGGTGGGCGGATACACGAACGTATTCACCGGCAGGCCCGTGCCGGGGTCGGTGCCGACCACGAGGTTGTACTGCACCTGCTGGCGGTTGTAGTCCACGGGTTCCCCGCCGGGCAGGCGCAGCTGACTCACGTTGTCGGTCAGGTTGCGCAGCGTGTCCCGGTCGGCCGCCGTCAGGGTCAGGTTGGGCGAGTTGTCGGGGTTGTCGGCTTCGCGGTAGTAGTTGGCCCGCACGCTCAGCTTACCCACTTCCTGGTAATGACTCAGGTGCGTGAGTGAGCGGGCGTAGTTGAAGTCGGAGTACTCAAAATCAACCTTGATGCGCGAGTTGCGGGTAATCAGGTGGCGGGGCGAAAAGGTAACCTCGGCCTGGTTGTAGTCAATAACGTAGTCGAAGTCGAAGCCGCGGGTCATCAGCCGGCCGTCGAGGTAAACCCGCTCGGAATTGGCCAGCACGATGATGAACTGCTCGCCGTTGGGGCCGCGCAGGCGGTAGGGTCCCTGCACGTTTTCGATGGGCGCCAGGTCGATGGACGCGAACTTACCCTTGGCCACGCCCGCCGCCGCCACCGTGCTGCTGCGGAGGCCGGGCCGGCCCAGGTTCACCTCCGCCGCCGCGCCCTGTACATTTTTGTAGAAGCGCAGGAAGTAGTCGGGTTTGTTGCGCAGCACCACGTCGCCGGCCGTCAGGTTCCAGTTGGGGTGGCTCAGGGTGATGTAGATGCGGTCGAATTCCTGGAGCTGCTGGGTGTTGCCCTCGGGCTGAAACGGCACGTTCTGGTCGGAAATGGCCGCTACCAGGTTGATTTTATCGGTGAGCTTCCCTTCCAGCTGCAGGTTGAGCGAGGAGTTGACGAATACGTTCTGGGTGTTGCCAAACGACACGCCCCGCGACAGATTGCCGGTTTTGCTGATGCCGGGAGTGCTCAGAATCTGCTCCTTCACCGCAAAGTCGTCGAACTGCAACGTCCGCCGGGTGAAGCTGAGGCTGTCCATCAGGGTGCGCGGCCGCCGGTAGCGGGCCGCCGTAAGCTGCACCGGCAGCACGCGGTAGCACACCAGCAGCGAATCAGGCGGCGGGGGCAGCGGGTTGCCCGCCGAATCATATTCCACGGGCTGGGGCCGCGTCCGGATCAGCTGGTAGCGGTCCGTGCGCGCATCGTAAGCCAGCGCGCGGCCGGCGGCATTCACGGAAGTGGGTACCACCGTCAGCGTATCGGTCAGGGTAAACGTGGTGGTGTCGCGGCCGGGCGTAAGCGCCACCCAGCGGCAGCGCCGCGACGACGGCACCCCCACCTGCTGGGCCACAGCGGCGTGGGCGGCCAGCAAAACCATCAGCAGCAGGCAGGCGGGCAGAAGCCGATGCGTAATGCTGCGGATCATGGAAACGGGTTGCGGTGGAAAAAGCGGTGGGAACTGGCTCCACAACGTGCAAAGCCGGGGTTTGGTGCTTGGTTTGGTGCCTGGTTTGGTGCCTGGTTTGGTGCTTAGTGCCGGCTGTTGAGGCCCGGCTGTCATCCTGAGCCTGCGAAGGACCTTATCGCGCTGGAACGAGTCGTTCAACTGGCATAAGGTCCTTCGCAGGCTCAGGATGACAAGTCGATACAAAACCAGGCCCCAGGCCCTAAACGCAAAGCTCTACTCCGGGGCCAAAGGCAGCTCGATGAAAAACCGGGTCCCGACATCTTCCCTGGTTTCAAACCAGATGTGGCCGCCCGCGCTTTCAATGCCGCGCCGCGCCACCGCCAGCCCGATGCCGGAGCCGGATTCCTTGGTGGTGAAGTTGGGGACGAAAATTTTGTCCTGCACGTCCCGGGGGATTCCCGCGCCGTTGTCCTGAATGCAGATCCGCACCCGGTCGGCGCCCGCTGGGGTCAGAGCGGCCATAATCAGGGGCTTGCGGGTGGCCGGCACCGACTGCAGGGCGTTGATGAGCAGGTTGTTGAAAGTGCGCACCAGCAGATTTTCGTCGGCAAACACTATGTAGCGGTCATCCTGCAGCCCGGTGGAATCGTGCAGATCGATGACGCCGCCGTGGGTTCCGCCCTGGTGCAGGGCCACGCAACGGCGCAGAATAGCGGCCACCGCCAGCCGCTCGGGCCGCATGGCGGGCAGGTTGGTGAAGTTGCTGAACGAAGTGGCAATGTCGTTCAGCACGTCGACCTGCGTAATCAGGGTCTGGGAGATTTTGCCGATCAGCTCGTCTACGTTGGGGCGCTGCTCGGCAATGGCCTTCTGCAGAAACTGCAGGCTCAGCTTCATCGGCGTGAGCGGGTTCTTGATTTCGTGGGCTACCTGCCGGGCCATTTCGCGCCAGGCGGCCTCCTTTTCCTGATTAGCCAGCTCCTGCTTGCTGTCTTCCAGCTTGAGCAGCATGGCGTTGTACTCGCGCACCAGCAGCCCGATTTCGTCCGACGACTCGTAGGCCAGCATCTCGTTCTGCCCCGTGAGCGTGGTGTGGCGCAGCTTCTCGGTGATAACCTTGAGCGGGTTGGTCAGCAGGCGGGAGGCAATGAAGGTGAGGATCAGAAACAGGATAAACATCACGGTGAAGATGTTCAGGATGGTCGAAATCAGCTCGATGAGCTTGTTGTCCAGCTCCTTTTCCGAATCGAAGAACGGGATGCCCACGTAGCCCACCACCCCCGTACGGCCCGGGCCCGCCACGGCCCGCAGCGGGAGATACAGCGCATTGAACGACAGCGAACCGGCCTGTTCCATGAGCAGCACCCGCGGCTGGCCACGCTCGGCCAGCGAGGCTACCGCCTGCGGGTTCATCAGCGGGCTCAGCAGCCCCGACTCAAAAATCAGGGGCTGGCTGCTCACCAGCAGCTGGCCCCGGGCGTCGTAGAGGTTGAGGTCGGTTTCGGTGAGGCCCGCCACGTTTTCGGCCAGGGCAATCAGCGGAGCTTTACTGGCCGAGTCTGCCAGCAGCGCATCGTGGCGCAGCAGATTTTCCTGCACGGCCTTGCCGCGCCGCTCGTAGGTGCGCAGCAGGTCGCGCTTGTAGGACGAGGTTACCTGGCTGGCCGTGGCCACGCTCACCACTACCAGCGGCACCAGAATTCCGAAGTTGAGAAAGAGCTGAATCTTGGTGCTGAAGTTGGTCTGGAAAGCCTCCACGTAACGGCCCCGGGCCAGCATGTAGATACCGATGCACAACAGCCAGAAAAAGGTGTGCAGCAAAAACAGGAAGGAGAAGTTGGCCAGCCAGTTGCTGAACGAATAAGTGGCGGTCGTCACCACCACCATCCGGCTCTGGGCGCCTCGCACGGCCAGGTGGTGAAAACCCTCAACCGACAGCCCGGAAGTGTAGAGCCGCGCATCGAGCAGCTGCGTAGCCGATAGGTTGTTGCCGTAGTCAAAGTCGCCCTCATTGTACACCAGCCGGCTGTTCTCGTAGCCGGCGTAGCTGAGGTCGGGGCCCAGGTTGGGCTGGAAGAATTTCTGGTCGACCAGCAGCTCAGGGACTACGCTGTAGGCCGTCAGCTTTTTCAGCGACAGCTCCAGCAGTACCGTGTTGGCCCGGCGACGGGAGGTGGGCACGCGCACGAAGGCCACGTAGCGGCGGGTGCTGAAGGAATTACTACCGCGGACCAGGTACAGGTTGGCCTGGTCCGTAAGCACCGCATCACGCAACAGCTGCCGCCGCCGCTGGTACAGCGACGGGGCCGTCCCCCCCCCCTCAATCGGCTTACCGCTGGGGTCGAAGAGCGACACGACAATTTCGTACTTATCGAAATAGTCGCGCAGGTAGTACTTGATGATTTTCTGCCGCACAATGTCCTGGCTGGCAAACGGACTCGCCAGGCGGGACCGGATCAGGGGGTCGGCGGCTAGCTCCCGGGTGCGCTCGGCCAGCAGGTATTCGCCTTGCAGGTCATTATCGACCAAGAGGTTGCCGGCAATTTTCTGCTTGCTGAGCACCAGCTGGTGGTCGAAATGCTCGTACAGGGCCAAAGCCCCCACGGCCGAGCTGACGCCCAGCATCAGGAAAATAAACAGGTAGACCTGATACGGCACCACGGCCGCGAGCTGCTTGAGCCCCGTGAGGCGCACCACGAAGAAGAAGAGCAGCGTCAGCCCCAGCAATACCAGGTCCACCTGATCCAGGGCCAGGCCCAGGGGCAGGAAGACGACCGTGCCGGCCCCCAGTACCAGCACGCCCAGCTGTCGGGTGCCCGGCCGCACAACGGTGATAAAAAGCTGGGAGAGCATGTAAAACCCCACCAGGTAGCCCCCCGTGTGCAGCACAATAGCCAGACAGAGCAGCAGCTTGAAGCCGCTGATCTGGATGCTTTGGGTGACGTCGAGGATCAGCTGGGAGTTGTTGAAGCTATTGGAGTAGAACTGAAACAGCAGCTCCAGCAGCCCCAGGAAAAAGCTCACCACAATGGCCCCGAACAGCGCCCGGGCCGGCAGGCCGTGGATGTGCCGGCCCCACCGCACCAGCCCGTAGCGGCGGAACAGCAACAGGCTGTAGTAAGCAATCAGCAGCAGTAGAAAGGCATTGATGAGCAGGTCGCCCAGCGAGGGCGACAGCCAGGAAGCGGCATATACCCGCGGGTCGAACAGGGGAACCTCGATAAAGGAAAAGGGTAGCCCGAAGTACAGCAGCGCGGCGCGGAACACGGCCAGGGGGGCCACTATTGCCGTAGCGGAGGCCACGGCATCGCTCCGGTCCCGAAAGCGCCGGGCCAGCAGCAGCCAGCTCACCAGATACAGGCCAAGTCCCAGCAGCAGCAAGGCCAGCGGCAGGTATTTGCCCGTGATGGGATTGGCCTGCAGGCTTTCCACTGAGAAGAGGTACCGGCCTTCGTCGGAATAGATCCTGGGCAGCGCCCGCCCCCCGGCAATGCCGGCGACCAGCCGCACGTTCAGACCCTGGAACAGCGCATTCTCCTCCCCTTCTTTCAGGTAGCGGTTGCTGATACTGTAATGCCGTTCCAGTGGCACGTAGGTCAGAATAACGTACGGACCGGCCACCCGGCGCAAGGCCAGAAACCGCCCGAACTTCATGTCCACGAACTTTTCCCGGAAGTTCTGACCCACGTTTTCGGGCTCCGGCCGCATCGTGTGGTCAGACCAGTACCAGAGCTGTTCGCCCCGGAAAATAAAGCACGGATACGTGGTGCGCCCCACCAACGAGCCGAAACTTACCTGCCCCTGCTGCAGGCGGTCGGCTACTTCGTCGGCGTCCCGCTCGGCCGTCGTTTCAGCCTCCCGCATCAGCGCCTGCAGGCGGGCGACATCAGTACGCAGCAAGGTATCGGCGGCCTGTCCGTAGTGACTGCTCAGGTAAGCCCCCACAAAGCAGACGACGGCCCCAAAAAGCAGTAGCAACGGAGACAGGCGGGGCGACTTCAAAGGCAACTGATACTGGGCCGACGGGGTTACCGGCGCGGAAAACGGGAAGGGGCTATCAACAAAAATGCCGCCAAAGGGCGGCATTTCCTAGCTTTTCGGAGTTCCCGCCGCCGATGGAGGCGGGCCCGGAGCATAGGCAGCATC
Source organism: Hymenobacter fastidiosus (assembly GCF_039539565.1). Taxonomy (NCBI): domain Bacteria; kingdom Pseudomonadati; phylum Bacteroidota; class Cytophagia; order Cytophagales; family Hymenobacteraceae; genus Hymenobacter; species Hymenobacter fastidiosus. The sequence continues at coordinate 87,267 of NZ_BAABDJ010000006.1, forward strand.
ATAATGCACCCCGCCGAAAAAGTACAGCATCATAGTACGGGCGTAGCGAAACATAAGGGGCGTGAGCAGAATAACTACCGCCGCCACGGTCACGATATAGATCCAGGTGGCCGGGTCGCCGGCCAGAAAGTAGAGCAGGATGCCCGTCAGCACCACGATGCCCACGGAAAAGCCATAGCTGATGTACATGGCCCCCCAGTAGAACCCTACTTCCGGCTCGTAGGCCTGCCCGCAAGCCGGGCAAGCCGCCGGCATCTCATCGAACCGGGCCAGATTGAAGGCGGAATGGAGAAACAATGGTCCCTGATGACAGCGCGGACACTTCTGAGCCAGCAGCGCCAAAGCGGTCGAACTGGGTCTGGGCATTACTTCTTCTGGTGAGTGTGCCGATACCAGAAGTACCCCACCGCGCCCATAAGAACGTAGGGCACCGTCATCAGGTAAAGAATCCCGCTGTTGAGGCCGGCGGTATCGTAGGAGCCTTTTTCCGTGCGGGCCGACTCCACCTGCGTTTTACACATGCTGCACTGCGCCCGCGCGGCCAACGGGGCCAGACTCAGCAACACACTCAAACACACGGCAAACAGGCCAAAAATTGCAGTCTTTTTCATCTCTTTTCTAACAGTCCCGGCCGCGTTAAGTTTCCCCGACTCAGGTGTAATACGGCGAAATCAGGAAGTAGACGATAACGCCCGTAACCGAAACGTAGAGCCAGACCGGGTAGGTCCAGCGGGCAATGCGGCGGTGCCGGGCAAACTGTGCCGTGAGGGCAAAGTACAACGTAAACAGCACCAGGCCCACCGTAGCCGCCGCCAGCGTGATATGGGTCAGCAGCAGGAAGTAATACACGTACCGGATGAAGCCCACGCCGCCGAATCGGGTGGAATCGACCTGGGAATGATACACCACGTACGACACCAGAAATAAAGCCCCGATCAGAAAGGCGGTGCCCATCATGGCCCGGTGTTTCAGCACTTCCTTGCGGCGGATGAAATAGTAGCCCAGCATCAGGCACATGGCCGTCAGCGAGTTGAGCACGGCATTCAGCGCGGGCAGAAACTTCACCTGCGCCCCCGGAATGCGAAAGGCTTCGGGGAAGTAGTGCAGTATGGCCACCAGCAGGGGCACAACCGCCGCCAGCACGGCCATGGTGACTTTGATCTTGGTGTGGTTTCCGGGGTTAACGGCCGGGGTCAGTGTGGTCATAGTCGTACAGCAGCACGCTGATTTCGGTGATGAGGCGGTTCACCTCTTTGGCTTTGGTACCATCGTAGATGCCCCGCACGCGCCGGTTCCGGTCCACGAGGAAGAGGTTCTGACTGTGCACCAGCCCCGGAGCCGCGCCGGTCGGGGCAGGCAGCCGGTATTCCTGAGTAGCTAACCGATAGAGCGCCGTTTTGTCGCCGGTCAGGAAAAACCATTTACCGGCAATAGCCCCATACTGCTCGGCGTAGCGCTCCAGCACCGCCACCGAATCGTGCGCCGGATCGACGGTATACGACACGAGCTTCACGCGGGGCTCCTTGCGGAATTTCTCCTGCACCTGCATCAGCAGGCCATTCATGCGCGGACACGCGCCGGGGCAGGTGGCAAAGAAGAAACTGGCCACGTACAGGCCACTATCCAGATCCGTTGGGGTAACCATCCGCCCCGATTGCGACTGCAGCCGGAAATCACCCAACTGGTGAAAAACAGTATCGCGCTGCCACTTCCCCCCTACCTGCGTCGAATCGACGCGGTCGGGCAGGTAAGTTGGCAGCGCGTAACGGTTGGTGCCGAAGGTTCTCAGGAAGAGAAAAGCCAGTACCGGCACTAGCAGCATGATGCCCAGCAACAAAGTTTGTTTGGGCCGCATCCGCTATTTAAAGATGTTGTAAACCGCTTCTCCGATGTAGGAACCCTCGGTGATGAGGGCTACCAGCAGCCAGATCAGCAGCGCCATAGGCACCAAAATGATCCAGATCAGACCTTTCGTCTCGTGCTTCAAGTGCATGAACTCCGCCACGATGAAGAACGCTTTGAAGATGGTCAGGATGATCAGGATGGAGTTGCGCAGCGTGCTGGGGTCCATGATGAACGTCACCGCGAATTCCAGGGCCGTAATGCCGACCAGCACGAAGAACGTCTTCCAGATCCAGCCCGTGACGGGCTTGGTAATCTCCCCAGGGGCCTGGGTATGGTCAGGTGCTTGATGAGCCATTTTGAGAGAATTAAGAATTAAGAAGTAGGAATTAAGAATTAGGAATTGATATGCGGAAGCTAAGCATACACCGCGTTGCGCAGCAAGTCTTAATTCCTAATTCTTAATTGAAAAATCAGACCAGGTAGAAGAAGGTGAAAACGAACACCCAGACCAGGTCAACAAAGTGCCAGTAGAGGCCTACTTTTTCTACCATCTCGTAGTGCCCCCGGTTATGGAAGGTGCCGTTGGTGGTGGCAATAAAGCAGTACGTCAGCAGAACCAGCCCGCTGAATACGTGGGTACCATGGAAACCGGTAATGAAGAAGAACAGGTCGGCAAACAGCACCGGACCGTATTGGTTCATGGCCAGGTTAGCCCCGAAGAACGTGCTGCCATCGAGCATCTTGGTGCCCTCATCGGTGCCGGTGATAAAGTGGCCCCACTCCCAGGCCTGGCAGCTTACGAACGTGGCACCAAAGAGCAAAGTCCAGAGCAGCCATTTTTGCACGTCGGCCTTGTCCATACGGTGGCCGGCTTCAACGGCCAGTACCATCGTCACGGAGCTGAAGATGAGAATCATCGTCATCAGGGCGACGAAAGCCAGCGGCAGGTCGACGCCGTGCAGGCCGGGGAAGGAGTTAAATACCTTATCCGGAATCGGCCAGTAGGCCGAGCTGAACACGAAATCCTTGTGGGCGCCAGCGTAAGCGAGGTGACGGTGACGAACCAGCCCGTAGGTGGTCAGGAAAGCGGCAAACGTGAAGGCGTCAGACAGCAGGAAAAACCACATCATCAGCTTGCCATAGCTAGCCTTGAAGGGTTCGTTGCCGCCGTCCCAGGTGCCCGAGCGGGGCTCTTCGTGGGAAGTGCTGGGCGAAAGCATCTGCGTCGGGGAAGTGGTGGACATAGCGGGCAGGGTAAAAACGAAATCAGTGGTTCAAAAGTAGGAACAAATACAGGTACAACCAAAGCGCGCCCAGGAAGTGCCAGTAGATGGCCACGTTGCCGATGGAGAGCATCTGGCGGGAATGCACCCGGTAGTTCAGGCTTTTACGCAGTACGATAAGCAAAAAGATCAGGCCCGTAATCAGGTGAAACGCGTGGACCCCGGTGAGCACGTACAGAAACGAGCCCGATGGATTAGAGTCAACGCCACCGAAGAAGATCTTGTTGCGGACCAGATCGGCCCACACGTTCCACTGCCCGATCAGGAAGGCTATGCCCAGCGCAAACGTCAGCCCCAGACCGATTTGTACGCGGCGCACCTCATCTTTGCGGGCCGCGAAATAAGCCCACTGTACCGTAGCGCTGCTCAGGGCCAGAATGATGGTCGTCGTCAGCAGGCGAACCGGCAGGTCAAATTCCAGCCAGTTGCCTTCTTCGCGCCGCACGATGTAGGCGCTGGTGTAAGCGGCAAAAATCATGGTGATGCTCACCATCATCAGCCAGAGCAAAAACCGCAGCGGGTGAGTACCGGCCCCGGGTTCTTTTTCTGGAGTTAGCTCCGTAGTAGTCATGCGAAAAGATTAAAGTTTGTCGAGTACCAGCGCAATCTGAACGATGGGCAGGTAGAGAAAGGAACCGAACATAATGCGCATGGCGGCTTTTTTAGTGCAGGTGCGCATCAGGTAAAACGTCTGCATCAGAAACAGCACCCCGCACACTACGGCTACTATGGCGTAAATCTTGCCGCTCATGCCAAACTGGAACGGCAGTAAGCTCAGCGGCACCAGCAGCAGCGTGTAGGTCATGATCTGGAAAGCGGTGCGCATGTCCTTACCGCCCGGCGTGGGCAGCATCTTGAAGCCGGCCTTCTTGTAGTCGTCGTCCAGCACCCAGGCAATGGCCCAGAAATGCGGAAACTGCCACATGAACTGAATGCCGAACAGCACCCAGGCTTCCAGACCCAGAATACCCGTGGCGGCCACGTAGCCGATCAGCGGCGGCATGCCCCCCGGAATGGCGCCTACGGCCACGCAAATAGGCGAAATGCGCTTGAGCGGGGTATATACGAAGCCGTAGAGAATCAGCGACACCAACGACAGCGCCGCCGCCTGGGCATTGAAGAAGTAAGTCAGCAGGCCCAGGCCGAAAACGCCCAGCACGATAGTGAAACCCCAGGCTTCGGTGATGCTGAGCACGCCCATCGGCAGGGGCCGGTTGGCCGTGCGCTTCATGAGCTTGTCGAGGTCCCGCTCGAAGATCTGGTTGATAGTATTAGCCGACCCTGTAACGGCCAGACCACCCACCATCACCAGCATCGCCCGGGTCCAGTCGAGTTCCTGCACGCCGAGCAGGTAGCCAATGGCGCTGGAAAACGCCACCGTCAAGGCCAGTCGAAACTTAATCAACTGGAAATACGCCTTGGCTTTTATCATTAAGGAAGGGAACAGTCCACCCGTGGTAGCAACCGCCAACGGGGCCGCAAAGTTACGCAACGACGCCCGCATAAGCGACCGGTACGGTGAATTTCGTTAGCCGCCGGTACGTGACGATGGTGAGAAACTGGGAGCCGAACAGCAGGGTAGCTACCGTGAGATGAATGGGCTGTACCGCGGCCGGCAGCGCCAGGTAAGCCAGCGTTATGCCCGCCAGGATTTCCAGCCCGATGAAAGTCAGGTTGAGCGTCGCCAGCCGGCGCAATCGGTAGTCGGCCAGCCCGTAGAGCCGGTAGGCCACGTACCCGTTCAGCAGCAGCAGCAAGGCCGAAAACGTCCGGTGGATTTTGAACGTGTTACCCAACTGCTCCACCCAATCGACCCGGTTGAGGTAATTGTTGGCCGCAGCCACCATATCAATCTGCTCCCGCACCTGGGTGCCCAATACGATCTGCGCAAACGTCAGCAGCGTTATCAGCCAGAGCAAAGCTGTTAAGCCCGTTGAAAGCGCCAGCGGCGCGGCCTGCGGGGCGGCATATTCCTTTTGCGACCGGACCACGGCGTAGATCAGCATCGCCACAATCAGCAGGGCCACGCCCATGTGGATCGTGACCAGCACCGGCAGCAGGTTGGTGGAAACGACCAGGGACCCCAGCCAGCCCTGAAACCCCGTCAGCAGAAACGAGGCGAAGGCCAGCCAGAACACCGCCCGGTCGCGCTGCCAGTACGGCAGGGCAAATACTACCGTCAGGAAGATAAAGAGGCCGATAAGAGCGCCCAGCAACCGGTTCAGGTACTCAATCCAGGTTTTGGTAGCATTGAAGTCCGTTTCGATATACTGGGTAGGGTGGGCGAATATTTCCCCGGCGACCTGCTTAAACCCCAGTCTCTCCAGCGTCCGGGCCAGCTTCTGGTTTTTAGCTACCCGCTGGGCCAGGTACACCTCTTTGTAGTCGGCAGGCAGCTGGCTGATCTGCGTGGGGGGCACCCATTGCCCAAAGCACTTGGGCCAGTCGGGGCAGCCCATGCCGGAACCCGTGCTGCGGACCACGCCGCCGACCAGAATGAGTAGATAAACCGCTACCACCGTCAGGATTCCAACGAAGCGGAAGCGGCGCACAAAAGCAGGTAGTTGCATGCGTAGGGAGAACAAGCCAGGTATTGGCTTTACAACAATCCAAACCCCGTTTAGATTGCCAAAGGTCAAGAGAAACCCCGATAACGGGGGCTGGTTTGTGCACAAGAAAACGGGCCGCTGTAAGTACAGCGGCCCGTTTCAGATATCAATGCCAAGTGACGCTTACTCCATGTCGCGCTCGTAGGGCAGGTTCGACGACTGCGTCTGCGAGTATGGTACGTTCTGGGGAATAAAGTCCTCCGTCGCGCCGGGCTTGCTGTAATCGTAGGGCCAGCGGTACACGGCGGGAATAGCGCCGGGCCAGTTGCCGTGACCGGGCACGACTGGCGTCGTCCACTCCAGCGTGGTCGAGTTCCAAGGGTTCTCAGTGGCACGACGGCCGCGGAAAATGCTGTAGAAGAAGTTGACGAGAAATACGAACTGGGCGAAGAAAGCCAGGATGGCCGCTACGGAGATAAACTTGTTCAGGTCAGCAAACTGGCTGAAGGAGTCGAAACCGGTCCAGGCATAGTAGCGGCGGGGGAAGCCGGCAATACCGACGTAGTGCATCGGCAGGAACACCAGATATACCCCGGCGAAAGTGAGCCAGAAGTGAACGTAGCCCAGCTTCTCGTCCATCATGCGGCCAAACATCTTTGGGAACCAGTGGTACACCCCGGCGAACAGACCGAAGAATGCCGCCGAACCCATTACCAGGTGGAAGTGAGCTACCACGAAGTAGGTGTTGTGCATCTGAATATCCAGCGCGGCGTTGCCGAGGATGATACCCGTCAGACCACCCGAGATGAACAGCGATACGAAGCCAATCGAGAACATCATGGCCGTGGTGAAGCGGATATTACCGCGCCACAGCGTGGCCAGCCAGTTGAAGGTTTTCACGGCCGAAGGCACCGCGATGATCAGCGTCAGGAACATGAAGACCGAACCCAGGAATGGATTCATGCCCGTGATGAACATGTGGTGAGCCCATACCACGAACGAAAGCAGCGAAATACCGATCAGTGAGCCAATCATGGCGCGGTAGCCGAAAACCGGCTTACGGGCATTGGTAGCCAGGATTTCCGATACCATCCCCATGGCGGGCATGATTACGATGTATACCTCGGGGTGACCCAGGAACCAGAACAAGTGCTGGAACAGGATGGGCGAACCACCTACGTTCGGCAAAGCCTGACCCGCAATGTAGATGTCCGACAGGAAGAAGCTGGTGCCGAACGAGCGGTCGAAAATCAGCAGCAAAGCGGCCGAGAACAATACCGGGAACGACAACAGCCCCAGGATAGCCGTCAGGAAGAAAGCCCAGATGGTCAGCGGCAGCTTCGACATCGACATACCGCGGGTCCGCAGGTTAATGACGGTGGTGATATAGTTTACGCCCCCCAGCAGCTGCGAGATAATAAACAGCGCCATCGACACGAGCCACATCGTCATCCCCATGCCCGAGCCGGGAATAGCCTGGGGCAGGGCACTCAAGGGTGGATAGATGGTCCAGCCCGCCGAAGCCGGACCGGTTTCCAGGAACAGCGAAGCAAACATGACCAAGCTCGACAGGAAGAAGAACCAGTACGAAAGCATGTTCATAAAGCCCGAGGCCATGTCGCGGGCCCCCACCTGCAGCGGAATCAGGAAGTTGGAGAACGTACCGCTCAGGCCGGCGGTGAGCACAAAGAATACCATGATGGTACCGTGCATCGTCACCAGGGCCAGATAAAACTCCGGATTCAGCTTACCCGCTTCAATCCATTTGCCCAGGAAAGGCTTCAGCCATTCCATGGTCGACTCCGGCCAACCAAGCTGCAGACGGAACAGGCTCGAAAGCGTGCCACCCAGAATAGCCCAGATGATACCCGTAATCAGAAATTGCTTGGCAATTACTTTATGGTCCTGGCTGAAGACGTACTTAAACAGCCAGTGCTGGTCATGATGATCGTGCTCGTCATGGTGCTCGTCGTGCCCGATGTGGGGGGCAACCGTGACGGTACCGCCTTGCACCAGCGAATTGGTAGGAATGTTAGCAGCCATAGAAGCGTGCGTTAAGATTGGATTTAGAGAGCAGGATTCAGTTGAGCACCAACGGCGGCCGTAGTGGCCGGCGCTACTGTCTTATCAACCAGATTACCCGATTTCTGTTTGAGATTAGCCAACACATCCGGGTTCTGTTCGGCAAAAGATTTTTGCGCCCCAAACCAGGCTACGTAATCATCCGGCTCATCCACGATGATGTTCAGCTTCATAGCGAAGTGACCACGGCCACAAATCTGGTTGCAGGCCAGCTCGTAGTTGAATTTCGGGTTGCCCAGCTTGGCGCGCATCTCATCGGTAGTGGTGGTAGGCGTAAACCAGAACTTGGTCGGCATACCCGGCACGGCGTACATCTGCACCCGAAAGTGCGGCATGTATACGGCGTGCAGTACGTCGCGCGAGCGAATCTTGAGCATCACCGGGTGGCCTTTCGGAACGTGTACTTCGCCGGCGACGAAGTCATCCATCCCGCTCTTGTCGTTTAAGTCGAACCCGAACTCGTTGGTGGCATCAATGAGGCGGTAGTTTACCACGCCCAGCTTCTGGTCGCGACCGGGGTAGCGTACGAGCCAGTTGAACTGCTTGCCCATGATTTCCAGCACTACCGAATCGGCGGGTGCGGGACCCGTGATTTTCGTCCACTCTTTCCAGCCGGCAAATACCAGACCGGCCATGACAATGGCGGGAATGATGGTCCAGATGATTTCGATCTTGTTGTTGTGCGAGAAGAAGAATGCCCGACGGCCTTCCTTGTGCTGGTACTTGTAGGAATAGTAGAACAGCAGTACCTGCGTCAGCACGAACACGATGCCGATGATGATCATCGTAATCCAGAACATGCGCTCGATGGCGAGGCCGTGCACGGAAGCAACGGGGGGGTTCATCTTGCCGTAGTTGTCGGCAAAAGAGTAGGCGAACAAGCCCCCGCCCACTACGAGGAAGACCATCATCAGAATGGCATTCACCCGGTTGCTGGTGCCAATCTCACGCGTGGAGCTACCCGAGAAGATAGAGGTCAGAATCTGGATGCGGAACAGCAGGCCAAACACGACCAGCAGCAACAGCAACAGCAGAAAGATACCGAGAGCAATCATTTTTGAGGAGTTAGAAGCTAGTAGCAAGGAGATAGGAGCAACAGGAGATGACAGAACAAACTTGCTCCTATCTCCTGACTCCTAGCTTCTCAATTAGGTGGTATGATGCACGCTCTCGTCGAGGAACGGGTGGTGAATCGGCACCAAAGAAGCTTGTGACAAGCGCTTGGTGAACAGAATCAGGTAGCTGCCCAGGAAAATCAGGGCTACGCCAATTTCAATGATAAACCCATTATCCCCCTTCAAAGTTGCCGGCATGAACATCAAATAAAAGTCCGACCAGTGACCAATCAGAATGGCGATGCTCACGATTTTGAGCATGATCATCTGGCGCTTGGCATCCCGCGTCATCAGCAGCAGGAAAGGAAACACGAAGTTGATGGCCAGATTGAAGTAGAAAATCCAGGTGTAAGCGCCATTGAAGCCGCCGAGGCGCTGGTTGAAGTACACCGCCTCCTCGGGCAGGTTGGCATACCAGATCAGCATGAACTGCGAGAACCATACGTAGGTCCAGAAGATGCTGAAGCCAAACATGAACTTACCCAGATCATGCAGGTGGTTCGAGTTTACGAACCGCAGGTAGCCGGCCTGCTTCAGGAAAATAGCCGTCAGCGTCGTTACGGCGATACCCGATACCCACCACGAGGCGAATACGTACCAGCCGAACAGGGTGCTGAACCAGTGGACATCAACCGACATTACCCAGTCCCAGGCCGACATCGACGAGGTTACGGCGTAGAGCACCAGGAACAGGGCCGCCACGTTGATACTTTTGTGGAAGTACTCGGTGCCGCCGTTCAGGTCTTCGGCCAGCGAAATCTTACGCAGACGCTCGGAAAAGAACCACCAGATGCCCAGATAGGTTACCGTGCGAATCAGGTAGAACGGCAGGTTCAGAAAGCCGCTCTTGCCGGCAATGATTTTGTCGTAGCTGGCGCTGCCTTCGGTCATAACACCTTCGTGCGTCCAGTGGAACAGGTCGTGCCGGCCCAGGAAGAAGGTAATCAGCAGGATGATGGCACCGGGCAGCAGCCAGGCGCTCATAGCTTCGTTGATTCGCTTAATCAGGACCGACCAGCCCGCGTACGCTACGTATTGCAGCGCCACGAAGAAGGTCCCGATGGCGGATACGCCAATGAAGAACACGTTGCTGTGCCACAGGCTGACGATAACCCGCTTCAGCCAGATGGGGCTGCCTTCGTGCTCCCCACCGTGGGCAGCCGCGGCACCGTGCGCGCCAGCCGCGGCACCGGCCGCTTCGTGATGCTCGCCCGGAAACATAATGGCGGCGATGATACCGAGAACCAGCAGGACGACGCCGGCCACGATGATGAGGAGAAAATTGCGGTTGGTGCGTGGCGAAACCTCCAGGTATTCAGCCGTGGCGCTTTCGTGGTGCGTCAGAGTTGCCATATCGAGTTAGTTCGCCGTTCCGTTACGTCCTTTATCTCCCTGACCCGGATTTTCCGAGCCTTTGTCGGCCTGCGCCTGTAGCGTAGGCTTTTGCGTGGCCTGATCCGTCATCTGCGTGGAGTCGTTGCTCACGCCGCGGGCGGTCAGGAAATCGGCCAGGCCATCGGGGCCTTTGCCTTCCTGCAGTACCCGCACGTACATGGCAATCTTCCAGCGCTCTTCGGGGTTCACCTGCGAGCCGTGCGGCATCATGCGGTTGCGGCCCCACTGGATGACGTGGTAGATGTGACCGTCGTTCATGGTCTTGTAGGCGCCCGCCGTATAGTTGGGCACCCCTTTGAACTTGATGCCGACCAATCCCTGACCGTCGCCCTGCTCGCCGTGGCAGTGGGCGCAGATCCGGGTGTAAAGCACTTTGCCTTCTTCCAGATTAGCTTTGGTGTAGACGTACGGGTTTTTCAGGCGCCGCTCGGCCGTGCCCACGCTATCCTTGGGAATGTGGCTGTAGTAATCTTCCTTGCCGCGGGCAACGGTACCAACCACCGGAGTGCGCTGGTTGATGCCCATCGGGTTGATGGTGTTGGTGTTCACCTGACGCAGGGGGTCGTACGCAATGGGTTCGTACATCTGCGGGGCGTACTCGATGCCGGTGCTATCAGCCTTGTTGCAGCTGGTGGCGACCACCGCACCGAAGAGGATAGCCGACGCGTGCAGACCTAGTTTCAGCGAATGCGTCATTAGTTCTTAGTCATTTCTTTTTCGTTCACCTCCGATGCGCCATTCTCGCGCAGCAGCTTGGTCAGGCCGGTCAGGTCCGACTTTTCGTTCAGCTCGATGGCTACCACGAACTTGTCGTCGGTCGAGCGCACGTCCAGCACCGGGGTTTTCCACCGTGGGTAGAGCTTGCTGATGGCGTAAAAGGTAATCACCATGCCGTGGCAGGTGAAGAATACCGTCAGCTCGAAGGAAACCGGAATGAAGGCGGGCAGGGCAATGTGGGGCTTACCGCCAATGATCATCGGCCAGTCGAAGCCCAGCATGTAGATCTGCATCCACAGGGCGAAGGACAAACCGACCAGACCGTAGAAGAAAGCCGCAATCGGCAGGCGCGACCGTTCGATGCCCAGGGCATCGTCCATGCCGTGGATGGGGAAAGGCGTAAATACCTCGTGGATCTTTACACCCGCGCCGCGGATGTTTTCAACGGCGTGCAGCAGCACATCTTCGTCTTCAAAGATGCCGAGGGCGAAGCGCTTAGTCATGCTTGTTGTAGTTTACCGGAGCGCTAGCAGGTACTCCGTGGGTGGTAGTCTGGGGGGTAGCGGGGGCGTGAGCGTCGTGGCTGGCGTAGGTCGGGCCATTGTCCACAGTGTACTTCAGGATAGTCTTCACTTCGGCCATGTTAATCACGGGGAAGAACTTGGCGAAGAGCAGGAACAGGGTGAAGAACAAGCCCAGCGTACCTACGTAGATGCCCACGTCGATGATGGTAGGCGAGAACATAGCCCAGCTTGAGGGCAGGTAGTCGCGGTGCAGCGAGGTTACGATGATTACGAAGCGCTCGAACCACATGCCGATGTTCACGATGATGGACAGCACGAAGGTGGCAGGAATGCTGTAGCGTATCCGGCGGAACCAGACCAGCTGGGGCGTAATCACGTTGCAGGTCATCATGGACGCATACGCCCACCAGTACGGGCCGGTAGCGCGGTTGATGAAGGCGTACTGCTCAAACTCTACCTGCGAGTACCAGGCGATGAAGAACTCGGTGATGTAAGCTACCCCTACAATCGAGCCCGTGATCATCATGATTTTGTTCATGAGGGCAATGTGCTCGATGGTAATGTAGTCTTCCAGCTTGAATACGACCCGGGTGATGAGCATCAGGGTGAGTACCATGGCGAAGCCGGAGAAGATAGCCCCAGCTACGAAATAAGGCGGGAAGATGGTGGTGTGCCAGCCCGGTACGACCGAGGTAGCAAAGTCCATCGATACGATAGTGTGTACCGACAGTACCAGCGGCGTCGAAACCCCGGCCAGAATCAGCGACACCGTCTCGTAGCGGCTCCAGTGCTTGGCCGAGCCGGTCCAGCCCATGCTCAGCAGCGAATAGGCGACCTTGGCAATCGGACCCTTGGCCCGGTCGCGGATAGTAGCGAAGTCAGGCACCAGACCCGTGTACCAGAACACCAGCGACACCGTGAAGTAGGTCGAAATGGCGAATACGTCCCAGAGCAGGGGCGAATTGAAGTTGGCCCACAGCGAACCGAACGTGTTCTGCAGCGGGAACACCCAGTAAGCCAGCCACGGGCGACCCATGTGCAGTACCGGGAACATAGCGGCGCAGATAACGGCGAAAATCGTCATTGCCTCGGCCGCGCGGTTGATGGAGGAGCGCCATTTCTGGCGGAACAGCAACAATACCGCCGAAATCAGCGTGCCGGCGTGACCAATGCCTACCCACCACACGAAGTTGGTGATGTCCCAGGCCCAGCCTACGGTTTTGTTCAGCCCCCACTCCCCGATACCATACCACAGGGTACGATAAACGGAGTAGAGGAAAATGCCCAGGAAGAACAGGGCAACGCTCAGGGCAGCCATCCACCGGACATTCGGTTTGGCTTCTACTTGGCGGCACACGTCTACGGTGACGTCGTGGTACGTCTTCCCCCCGGTAACGAGCGGCTCGCGTACGGCTGATACGTGCTGCATATGGTTGATTTTTGGTTAGGGTCTTGGAGACTTGGGAACCTGGGGGCTTGGTTTTTGTTGATCCGGCGCTGGTTGTTCTCCGAAAGGAAAACCCAAGCTCCCAAGTCCCTGCTATCCTATGGTTATGCGTTCCGAACGGCTTCGGTATTGCGGATCTTAGTCAGGTACGTGACGTTTGGCTGCACGTTGATGGTATCGAGTACGTGGAAAGCCCGCTCCCCGTCTTCGCGGCGCAACAGCTGCGAAATCCGCGTTTCCGGGTCCCGCATGTCCCCGAACACAATGGCTTCCGTAGGGCAGGACTGCGCGCAGGCCGTTACTACTTCCCCATCTCTCGGACGACGCTTCTCTTTTTTGGCTTCCAGCTTCCCGAGCTGAATGCGCTGCACGCAGAAGCTGCACTTCTCCATTACCCCGCGGGCCCGTACCGTTACGTCCGGGTTCAGCACCATGCGGCCGAGGTCGGTGAACATATGGCCGTTCACGTTCTCGAACTTCTCATTCGAAGTGTACGAGAACCAGTTGAAGCGGCGCACTTTATACGGGCAGTTGTTGGCGCAATAGCGGGTTCCTACGCAACGGTTGTAGGTCATCTGGTTCAGCCCTTCCGAGCTGTGCGTGGTAGCCAGTACGGGGCATACCGTTTCGCAGGGCGCGTGGTTGCAGTGCTGGCACATCATCGGCTGGAAGATCACGGAGGGGTTCTCCGATGGGTCTTCCATGGCGGCGTAGGTCGCCAGCTTGCCTTTTTCCTCGAAATCCTCTTTGCTGGCGTCGGAGCTATAGTAGCGGTCGATGCGCATCCAGTGCATTTCGCGGCGGTTGATAACCTCCTGCTTGCCCACTACGGCAATGTTGTTTTCCACCTGGCACCCAATCACGCACGAGCCGCAGCCAATGCACGAGTTGAGGTCGATGGCCATGCCCCAGTGGTGGTTCTTGTATTCGTAGTCATCCCAGAGCGAAACCCTGCTCGGCGACTCCAGCCCGTCCGGAGTGGCAACCTTTTCGTACTCGGTTACTTCCTTCGGGTTCTCGACGTACTTGGCCAGCGTCGACTCCTGCACTACCTGCACCGTCCGGTCCATGATGGTGTGGTGGGTCTGGGTCTGGGCAATGGTCGACTGCGCGCCGGTTTTCTCCAGCGTAACGACGTTGGCGTAGGTGATACTGTTGCCCGCCGCCATTACGGCCATCGGGTACGCGTTGGCGCCTACTTTGTCACCCACTTTGCCCGCCATTTCACGGCCGTAGCCGATGGCGATGCTCACGGTTCCTTTCGCCTGACCGGGCTGAATCAGCACGGGCAGCTCAATGAATTTACCGTTGGCGGTGATTTTTACCACGTCGCCCTGCTCCCACGCGTTGGCCACGGCCATGTCGCGCGGCACGGCCACGTAGTTGCCCCAGGTGGCTTTCGAAATCGGGTCGGGCAATTCCTGCAGCCACGGGTTGTTGGCCTCGCAGCTGCCGGTACCGACCCCTACTTTCTCGTACAGCGCCAGCTCCACCGCGCCACCCTTAGGCACGGCCGACAGCGTTGCTACTGCCTGCTGCACGCTCATGGCCGGAGCCGCAGGAGTTGCCGCAGCCAGCAGCGTGCCGGTGGCTACGCCATCGTGCACGGCAGCATCCCAGGCTTTCTGAAAGTCGCCGCCCAGAATACCGCGCCAGGAAGCGCGGAGGTAGTTGTAGTAGGTCTGTGGGCTGCCGGCCCAGGTGAGCAGGCTGTCCTGGGCCTGACGCGTGGCGAACAGCGGCGAAATCACTGGCTGGGCCAGGCTCAGGAAACCACGCTTGGGCTCGTAGTCATTCCACGATTCCAGGTAGTTGTGGTCGGGGCAGGCGTAGTAGCACAGCGAGCCGGTTTCGTCCAGACGGTCGTTGAACGAGATGCTCAGTGGCACTTTAGCGATGCCCTTCTTCACTTTATCGGCCAGCGGATGGTCGTAAGCAGGGTTGGCGTTGTAGAAGATAACGGCACCTATAGCCCCGCTATTCATGTCGTTCACCAGCTGTACCATGCGGGCATCATCGCCCTGGCGCAACAGTGAAGGATTAGCTACGTCAACCCCGGCGCTACCGAGAGCCTGGTTGATAGCGGCTACCAGCGTCTGCACGGCTACGTCGTTCGAACCCGAAACAACCAGGCCCGCACCGCGGGCGGCTTTCAGCTCGGCGGCCGCTTTCTTGAGGCGGGCGTTGCTGGTGGTGCCGCTACCGGTTACTTCGTTGTACAGCTCCCGGGCGATAGTACCCATTTCCGAAGGCTTCACCGGCACGCGCACATCAGCATTGGAGCCGGTCAGCGACAGCGCCGTTTCGAACTGGAAGTGCCGCGACATGGTCCGCTTCGCGCTCGAAACTTTCCGGTTGGCCACGTACTGCTTGGCAAATTCCACCGGCGACAACCAGGTCCCGAGGAAGTCGGCACCCAGGCTCACGATGACGGTGGCTTTACTGAAGTCGTAGGAAGGAAGCACGCCGCCGTTAGCCCCCAGCAGTGCGGAGCTGGAGTTGGCGTCGTACATCACGTGCTGCGTGGTAGGGTAGCGGGCGCTGAATTCAGCAATAACCTTCTTGGTCGAAGGGCTGATGATGGTATTCGACACGATGGCAATGCGGCCGGTCGTGGCCGCCAGCTTGGTGCGGATTTCCTGGTCGACGCGGTCCGTTTCCGCCTTTTTGCCTTTGATGGCAAAGTGCGGCAAACGACCGGTATCATACAGGTTGAGCACCGAAGCCTGGGCCCGGGCCGACAGGCCCCCCCCGGTAATCGGCGACTCGGGGTTGCCCTCGAGCTTGATCGGCCGACCATCGCGGGTTTTCACCAGCACGCTGTTGTAGTCGGTGCCGTTGAAGTAGGTGGAGGCGTAGAAATTGGCAATACCCGGATCCACCTCTTCGGGCTTGTTCAGATACGGAATGGCCTTCCGGACGGGGGCTTCGCAGCTGGCCAGGGTGGCGGCGGCAATGCCGAAGCCCATGAGTTTGAGGAAATCCCGGCGGGGCGCTACCGTCGCGTCCGAAGTGCCATAGGCTTCCTTCATCGGCATAAAGTCGCCAAACTCGCTGAACGCGGTTTTCACGAACTCCGGTGAGCTTTCCAGTTCCTCAATTCCCTTCCAGTACTTAGGCGACTCTTGCATTTGTGTGGGGTCTTGGGGTCTTGGGGACTTGGCTTTTGCGGCCGGTCATCGTCCTCAAGGTCAATGCTTGGCTTGTTTTATTGAGAGGTATTGGGCGGAGTGCTTGTCGGTGCCCGGGCGTCTTAACCAAGACCCCGAGACCCTAAGCCCCCCTCAACCAACTAGTAGTGGCACTTCGAGCACTCCGTACCGCCGTTCGACGATACCGTGAAGGGGGCCGCGCCGTTGGCCGTGTTGTGCAGCTTCACGAGGTTGTTGTAGTAGCCGTTGCCCTTGGTGTTGAGCGGCGTCTCGCGGTGGCAGTTGATGCACCAGCCCATGGTGAGGGCCGAATACTGATACACCACTTCCATGTTCTGAATCGGGCCGTGGCAGGTCTGGCACTCAATCCCGCCCACCTGGGTGTGCTGGGAGTGGTTGAAGTAAGCCAGATCCGGGATGTTGTGAATCCGGACCCACTGGATCGGCTGCTTGCGCTCAATAGCGCGGTAGATCTTCTTGATTTCCGGCGACTCCGTCTTGATCTGCGAGTGGCAGTTCATACAGATGTTGGCCGAAGGAATGTTGGCGCTCTTGCTCTTGTAGACCGACGTGTGGCAGTAAGCGCAGTTGATCTCATGCTCGCCGGCGTGCAGCTTGTGCGAGAAGGCAATCGGCTGGGTAGGCTGGTAGCCCTGGGTCAGGCCAATGGCCATTACGCCCTGCACTGATTCATAGAGTACCACGAGGGCGAAGATGCCGACGGCCAGCCCGCGCACTACCGGCGACTTGTAAAGCTTAGCAAAGTCGAAGCGCTGCTCGATCTGCTCTACGTCGCGGCCATCGAGGTCTTTGCGGCCGCGGAGCACGTCCTTCATGATGTTGGCGATAATCACCAGCGTGACTACCATCACGATCAGGACTACTACCAGAATGATCAGCAGCAGGTCAATGGTGCTGCTGGAAGCGGTAGCATCCGCGACGCCCGGCGTCTCAGTGCCGTCTTTAGGAGTAATTCCCGTAGCGGCTCCGGGAGCACCGGCGGTCTTACCTTCCTCCGCCGTAACGTAGGAAATGATGGAGGTGATTTCCGCATCCGAGAGCTGGAAGCTCGGCATCTGCTGCTTCTGGTACTGGTTGTAGATCTTCACGGCGTACTCGTCGCCGCTGGCTACCATCTTGCTGGAGTTCTTGATCCAGGGAATCAGCCACGATATCGGCCGACGCTTGGCGATACCGGCCAGCGCCGGACCAACGACTACGTCGTTGATGGCGTGACACTGGGCGCAGTTGCCTTTAAATAAAGCATCACCGGCGGCGATAGCCGCGGCGTCGCCAGTGGTGGTACCCGCAGCCGCAGCCGGAGCGGCCGCGGCGGTAGCGCCGGGAACTACACCTTCTTTACTCACTGCCGGAGCGGCACCAACCGTTTGAGCCGAGGAACGGCCGACGGCAGCAAACGTCAGAAACAGGGTGAGAAAAAGGTGGGAAAGAGAACGAAGTCGGATGCTATTCATAGCACTATTTGACTGGGGAAAAGAAACGCGGGGGGGTACTTTAAGGCCACAAATGTAAGTCGCGAATCGCAGAGAACAAACCCAGCCGGCCTAATTTTCGGCTTATGGCGGTTGAGTAGAACGATTCTAAAACCAGCATCCGGCAGACGGCGGCATCAACTCCCTCGCAAGCTGAAGCCTGAACTCCGTCCCATACTCTCACCGTATTAGCAGAGTACATCACCCTATAGAGTACCCGTTCGCCGCAGAAATGTTTCCTCCTTGTTACTCAGCCGTTTACTACGGCGGCTATTTCGGCTATTTTTACAATGGGCCATGGCATAGCGTAGATATAAAGTGTACCTTTGCCCCCTCAATAAGTTTTTCACCCTAATTTTTTCATCCCGTCTAATGGAAGTAAGAAATTACGAGACGGTCTTTATCCTCACTCCCGTTCTGAACGAGAGCCAGGTACAAGAGACGATCGAGAAGTTCTCCCAGGTGCTTAAGGAAAATAGCGCCGACATTATCCACACTGAAAACTGGGGCCTCAAGAAATTGGCCTACCCGATTCAGAAGAAGTCAACCGGGTATTATCACCTCGTTGAATTCACTGGCTCGGGCAACATCGTTGACGTGCTTGAGCTGGCCTTCCGCCGCGACGAGCGCATCATCCGCTTCCTGACCACGGTGCTCGACAAGCACGCCGTGTCGTACAGCCAGCGTCGTCGCAACGGCGAGATGAACCAGCAGAAAGCTAAAAAAGAATCGGAAGCCGCCGTAGCACAATAAGGATATGAGCCTAGCCAACGAGAAAATCCACAAGCAGGACACGCGCGTTAAGTATTGCCGCTTCAAAAAGGCCGGCATCAAGTACGTGGACTACAAAGACCCGAACTTCCTGCTGAAGTTCGTGAACGAGCAGGGCCGCATTCTGCCCCGCCGCATCACGGGCACGAGCCTGAAATTCCAGCGCAAAGTTGCTCAGGCCGTGGCCAAAGCCCGTCACCTGGCACTGATGCCCTACGTAACCGATTCGCTGAAATAGTCTAGTTATTGGTTTTTCGTTGTTGGTTTTTGGCCCCGGCCGCTTTCTCCGGGAATCGGCTAGTCAAACAACCAACAACCAATACCCATAAGCCAACAAAGTCATGGAAGTAATTCTGAAAGACGACGTAAAGAACCTGGGCTACAAGAACGATATCGTTACTGTAAAGTCCGGCTACGGTCGCAACTACCTGCTCCCGCAGGGTCTGGCTATTATGGCCGACAAGTCCAACAAGAAAATCATTGCTGAGAACGTCCGTCAGGCCGCTCACAAAGCAGAGAAGATCAAAACCGAAGCGCAGGGCGTAGCCAACCAGATTGGCGACGTGGCCTTCGACATTAAAGCGAAAGTAGGCGAGAGCGGCAAGATTTTCGGCCGGGTAACCACTTTGCAGCTGGCCGAGGCCCTCAAAGCCAAAGGCATTGATATCGACCGCAAGCGTATTTCTTTCGATCAGGAGCCTACGGCAGCCGGTGAATACACCGCTACCGTGAACCTGCACAAGGAAGTAAAGCACCAGGTCCGCTTCAACGTAGTAGCGGAGTAAGCTGCTGCACAACAAGCGAAGAAGGCCTGACCACTCCGGTGGTCAGGCTTTTTTTGTCTCTTCCGCTTTACAAAATCAAAGCCTCCTACGCTCTGCTCAGCAGCCCGGGCAAGGGTATTAGCCGGCCGAAAAGCTATTCTATTCTTTTCCCGGTACCTTTGGCAACCAAAATCCGGAATAATCCTGTTGGACATCTCCCTTTTGGCTAGCCCGTTATCCAGCCGCCACGGGCGGCCCACTCCGCTTCTTTTGGCTGAAAGAGGGGAGTTGAGTAGGTTGCCGGTCCGTTGGTCGGCTCACGCCCCTATTGCTTTCGAATGTTCCGCACTGAATTACCCCTTACGCCCCATCCTGCTCAGCTGCCCCTCACGGCCCGCGTGCTGACGGTGGGCTCCTGTTTTTCCGACGTCATTGGCAGCCGGCTGGCCCGCAATAAGGTCAGCACGCTGGTAAACCCGTTTGGCACCGTTTTCAACCCGATTTCGGCCTGTATGCTGCTGCGGGCAGCGGCGGGCGAGGAAATGGACTGGCAGCAGCATCTGGTAGAAGCCCGGGGCCGCTGGCAGAGCTACGATATGCCCGCCGACATCGGGGCCGATTCACCGGTGGAGTTGCTCCAACAGATCCGGGAGGTGGTGCAGCAAACCAGCCAGTTTCTGGAAACGGCCGACGTGGTGGTGCTGACGCTGGGTACGGCCTTCGCCTACCGGCTGCAGGAAACCCAGGAGTTGGTCAACAACTGCCATAAAATCCCCGCCGAGAAGTTCGAAAAAGAGCTTTTGACGCCGGATGAGGTGATTAACGCCATAGCCGAAACCCACGCCCTGCTGCGCCTCAGAAACCCTAAGCTGCGCTTTATTCTGACCGTGAGTCCGGTGCGTCATCTCAAGGACACGCTGCCGCTGAACGCGGTAAGCAAGTCGGTGCTGCGCGTGGCCTGCCACTACCTGAGCGAGCTGCTGCCCGACGTATCCTACTTCCCGGCCTACGAGCTGCTGCTGGACGACCTGCGCGACTACCGCTTCTACGCGGCCGATATGCTGCACCCGTCGGACGTAGCCGAAACCTACCTCTGGGAGCGGTTTACGCGTACCTATTTCGACCAGAATTTCGGCCGCTTTAAGAAGGACTGGGAAGCGGTGCAGCAGGACCTGGGCCACCGGCCCCTGCATCCGGCCGCGCCGGAGCACCGGGCATTCCTGGAAAGCACGCTGGAGAAACTCCAGAAGCTCAGCACCCAGGCCGATGTGCGCCCGGAAATCCGTGATTTGCACAAGCAGCTGGCCGCCTTGCCCGTGCCGCGCCAGCCCCAGCCGTTGGTGGAGCCTGAACCGGACGATGACGAGGAGCGCATTGATATCGGCGACCAGGAAACGTCCGGGGAAACGCCACCGGCAGCGCCGGCTCCCGCCCGCAGCCGCAACAACTCCCGGCCCCCGCGCCGCGAGCCCCAGCCGGCGGCCCCGGCAGTTCCCGTCGAAGCAGCTCCCTTCGCCGAACCGGTAGAAATGGAAGCGCTGGAAATGGAGGCGCTGGAAATAGGCGACCTGGAGGAAACGGCCGGCGACGAAGAGCTGCCGGGGCAACCCAAGAAGAAACGTCGTTCCCGCGGGGGAGCCAAGCGTACCGCCCGTAAGAACGCGGCCCGCGCCGCGCTGGAAGCCCCGCAGCCCCTGGAAACCGGCGCTATGCCGGTAGCCGCGGAGCAGGCCGATGAGTCGGCGGATTCTGAGGCACTAGCCACCGCACCGCAGACTCCTGCGCAGCCTGCGCCGGAAGTGCCGCTGCTTACTCAGGAGCTGGAAGTGATTCATGAGCTGCCGGAGCCAGAGCCGGTTGCCGCCCCCGCCCCGCGCAGGCCGGCGCCCCCGGTAGAAAAGCCGGCGCCCACCCCGAACGTGGACTGGCTGGTACCCATGGCTGGCGCGGACAACGCGCCCCGGATACCCGTACGGCAAGGCAAGGGCATTGTACGGACGCCTCCGACCCGGGCCCGCAAAAGCACCAAGGAGCCTATTGTTACCCCGCCCAAAACGGCCGCTAAAGCCGCGGCCAAGCCGAAAGCAGTGCGGCCCCCGCGGCGTAAGCCTACGGCGGTGGCAACTCCGGATGAAGCAGCCCCGGCCCTTGCAGTGCCGGAAGTAGTATTGGTGCCCGCAGTAGAGGCCGCCGTACTTCCCGCTCCCGAGCCCGTAGCGCCGACCCCGGTAGTCGAACCGGCAGAGCCCGCTGCGGAGCCCGTGGCTACGGCCCCCAAAAAGCGGGTTCGGCCGCCCCGCAAAAAGCCGGCGAAGCCCGACGAAACCGCTTAATTGCCGTAAATCAAAACCCAGCCCCGCGACGGCTGGGTTTTGTGTTTCTTTCTCCCGCGTATCTGCTATGTCAACTGCCCCACCCAACCGCCTCAGCCAGGAGTCCAGCCCCTACCTGCTCCAGCACGCCCACAACCCGGTGGACTGGTACCCGTGGGGGCCGGAAGCGCTGAGCCGGGCGCAGGCCGAGCAGAAACCGATTCTGGTGAGCATCGGCTACGCGGCCTGCCACTGGTGCCACGTCATGGAGCGCGAGTCGTTCGAGAATCCGCGCATTGCGGCGGTGATGAACCAGCATTTCGTCTGCATCAAAGTAGACCGGGAGGAGCGGCCCGACGTGGACCAGGTGTACATGGAGGCGCTGCACGCCATGGGCCTGCGGGGGGGCTGGCCGCTGAACGTGTTTCTGAACCCCGATGCCAAGCCCTTCTACGGCGGCACCTACTTCGCGCCCCGCAGCTTCACCCAGCTGCTGGAAAGCATCGGGCAGGCCTACCAGAACGACAGCCGCCAGGAGCTGGACCAGTCAGCCGAGCAGTTTGCCCGCGCCCTGCGCACCAGCGACCTGGAGAAATATAGCCTGCACCCTTCCGAGGCGGCAGTTTCGGCCGAGCAGTTCAAGCTGCTGGTCGCTAACCTAAGCGTGAAGTTCGACCAGGAAAAGGGTGGAACGAGCCGCGCGCCCAAATTCCCCATGCCCAGCATCTGGCGCTTTCTGCTGCGGGCCCACGCGGCTACCGGCAGCCCGGATTTGCTCCAGCAAGCGGCGCTGACGCTGCGCGAAATGGCCTGGGGTGGCCTCTACGACCAGGCCGGCGGGGGCTTTGCCCGCTACTCCACCGATACCGATTGGCTGGCGCCGCACTTCGAAAAGATGCTCTACGACAACGGACAGCTCATAAGTCTGTACTCGGAAGCCTTTCAGGTGACGCAGGACGAGCTGTTCCGGGAGGTCGTGTACGACACGGTAGCGTTTGTGGAACGGGAGCTGCGCAGTCCGGAAGGCGGCTTCTATTCCTCGCTCGATGCCGACAGTGAAGGCGAGGAAGGGAAGTTCTACGTCTTCACCCAGGACGAGCTCCGGGAGCTGCTGGGCGACGAGGAGCCGCTGTTTTCCGCTTACTACAACTGCACGGCGCCCGGCAACTGGGAACACGGCCGCAACATCCTGCACCGCCGCGCTTCGGACGCCGACTTCGCCCGGCAGCACCAGCTCCCGCCCGGCGTAGTCGCCGATATGGTGCAGGGCTGGAAAGCCCGGATTCTGGCTGCCCGCATCCACCGTATTCGCCCCGCCCTCGACGACAAGATTCTGACCGGCTGGAATGCACTGATGCTGAACGGGCTGACAGATGCCTACCGGGCCTTCGGCGAGGCCCGCTTTCTGGCTCTGGCCCTCCGCAACGCCCACTTCCTGCAAGCCCGGCTGCGCCAGGGTCCGCGTCTGTTTCGTAACTACAAAGCGGGCCGCGCCACCATTGAGGCCTTCCTCGAAGATTACGCCCTGGTGATTCAGGCCTACACCAGCCTCTACGAAGTCACTTTCGATGCTCAGTGGCTGCGCGAGGCCGAAACCCTGACGGAATACGTACTGGGCCATTTCTTCGACCCCACCGAGCAGCAGTTCTTCTACACCGACGATACCGGGGAAGTGCTTATTGCCCGCAAGAAAGAGCTGTTCGACAACGTGATTCCCGGCTCCAACTCCGTGATGGCGCACAACCTGCACCGCCTGGGCCTGCACCTCGACAACAGCCACTACCGGGAGTTGGCCGCGGCCATGCTGAAGCAGGTGCAGGAACTGGTGGTGCAAGAGCCTCAGCACCTCACCAACTGGGCTTCGCTTTACGCGGCCCTGCTCCACCCCACGGCGGAAATTGCCATCGTCGGGCCCGCCGCGGAAGCTATGCGGCACGAGCTGGGCCGCCATTTCCTGCCGAACGTCGTGCTGGCCGGCGCAGTGGTGGCCACCGACGAGCTTCCCCTGCTCCGCCAGCGCCCGGCGCAGAATGGCCAAACCACGCTCTACGTCTGCTTCAACCACGCCTGCCGGCAGCCGGTACATACCGTGGCCGAGGCGCTGGCCCAGCTGCGGGAGGCGCGTTAGGAGCTCAACAGAACGTCATGCTGAGCGAAGTCGAAGCATCTCGCGTGGGGTCGTCTGATTAGTATAGGACTTACGCAAAACCCTCCTAGTGCCATTTCACGCAGTGTTTCGCAGTGTTTAACGTCCTCGCACTGCGAAACACTGCGTGAAAGCATTTTGCGTAAGTCCTATAGTAATCCAGCATCAGCACGCGAGATTCCTCGGCTGCGCTCGGAATGACGTTCTTTTTCAGTGTGGCCGTTTCGCTGCCCAAATATTCAACCTGGACCACCCGTATTCTTCTCAGTGAGCCGAATCATCGACGGCGCGGTTTATCTTTACGGTTCCGTTTTTTAGTACCCTGCCCGTTGAGCCTCACCTTTGACTTTGTCCAGCCCGAGCCCGCCGCGACGGACCGCATCACGCTGTTTGCCGATGTGATTCTGCCGCTGCCCCTGCCCAAGCTCTACACCTACCGCGTGCCCTACGAGATGAACGACGACGTCGTCATCGGTGGCCGCGTAATTGTGCAGTTCGGGGCCAAAAAGACGCTCAGCTGCATCGTGGCCGCCGTGCACGAAACGCCGCCCGCCCTGTACCAGGCCAAGTACGTGCTCGAATTCATCGACGACGCGCCGGTAGTGACCCAGCCCCAGCTCAAGCTGTTTCGCTGGATGGCCGAGTACTACATGTGCACGCTGGGCGAGGTGATAAATGCAGCCCTGCCCTCAGCCCTGAAGCTCAGCTCGGAGTCGCGGATTCAGCTGCACCCGGCTTTCGTGCGCGACGAGCCGGCGTACCCGCTTAGCGAACCGGAGGAGAAAATAGTCGTGGCCCTGAGCACGGAAGATGGCAAGGCCATGACCTTTACCGACGTGGGCGAGCTGCTGGGCAATACCAACTTTCATAAGGTGATTAAGTCGCTGATTCAGAAGGATGTCATCTTTCTGTTCGAGCACCTGGCCGACAAGTACTCGCCCAAGGTGGTGAAGAAGGTACGGCTGGCCCACCACTTCGTGGAGGAAAACGTGCTGGAAGGGCTGTTTCAGCAGCTGGCCGGCCGCCCCAAGCAGCTCGACGTGCTGATGCGCTACCTGCAGAAGGTGCCGGTGTACCAGAATGTGCACGCCAACCACCAGGGCACCGAAAAAGCGTCGCTCACCAGCAGCCCCCACCTGTCGCCGTCGGCCGTCAACACCCTCATCAAAAACGGCGTGCTGGAGCAGTTCGACGTGATTGTATCCCGCTTTCCGCTCGACGACTCGCCGGAAGCCAAGATGCCTTTCACGCTCAGCGAAGCCCAGCTCACGGCTCAGGCTGACATTCTAAAGCAGTTCACGGAAAAGGACATCGTGCTGCTCCACGGCGTGACGGGCGCGGGCAAGACGGAAATCTACATCGAGCTGATCCGCAAGGCCCTGGAGGGCGGCGGGCAGGTGCTGTACCTGCTGCCCGAAATTGCCCTCACGGCCCAGATCGTCACCCGGCTGATGCGCGTGTTCGGCACCCGGCTGGGCGTGTATCACTCCAAGTTCAGTGACAATGAGCGGGTGGAAGTATGGAACGGCGTGCTTTCGGGCCGCTTTCAGGTGGTGGTGGGGGTGCGCTCGGCCGTGTTTCTGCCCTTCGACAACGTCTCGCTCATCATCGTGGACGAGGAGCACGAGAGCAGCTACAAGCAGTACGACCCCTCACCGCGCTACAACGCCCGCGAAGTAGCGCTGATGATGGCCAACTTCCAGGGCGCCAAAACCCTGCTCGGCTCGGCCACGCCCTCGGTGGAAACCTACTACCAGACCCGGGCCGGCCGCTGGGGCCTGGTTTCGCTTACCAAGCGCTTCGGCGAGGCCGGTCTGCCCGAAATCGAGCTGGTCGACACCCGCAAGAGCCGCGACGCGAAGAAGATGCTCAACCACTTCACGCCCGAGCTGATGAGCGAGATGGAGCGCAAGCTGGCCATGCAGGAGCAGGTGATTCTGTTCCAGAACCGCCGCGGCTACTCCCCTTTCATCAACTGCCTCGACTGCGGCTGGATTCCGAAGTGCAAGAACTGCGCGGTGAGCCTCTCCTACCACAAGCACGCCCACGAGCTGCGCTGCCACTACTGCGGCTTCCACGACCGGATGCCGGTGGAATGCCCCGCCTGCGGCTCGCGCAACCTGAAAACCGTGGGCTTCGGCACCGAGAAGATTGAGGACGACCTGAAGGTGATGCTGCCCCAGGCCAACGTGCAGCGCATGGACCTCGACACCACCCGGGCCAAGAACTCCTACCAGCAGATCATCAGCGACTTCGAAAACCAGGTCACCAACGTGCTGGTGGGCACCCAGATGGTGACCAAGGGCCTCGACTTCGCCAACGTGAGCCTGGTGGGCATCATCAACGCCGACAGCATCATCCACTACCCCGACTTCCGGGCGCACGAGCGGGCATTTCAGATGTTCGTGCAGGTGAGCGGGCGGGCCGGGCGCAAGGGCAAGAAGGGCAAAGTCATCATCCAGACCGCCGACCCGGCCCAGGTGATTTTCGACAAGGTGATCCGCAACGACTACCTCGAATTCTACGAGTACGAAATCACCCAGCGCCGCGAGTACGGCTTCCCCCCCTTCATGCGCGTGATTCGGATGACGGTGAAGCACGTGGACCAGCTGGTGGCCGAGCAGGCCGCCATTCTGCTGACCCAGGAACTGGTGGAGCGGCTGGGGCGGGAGGCCGTGCTGGGGCCCGAAGCGCCCTACATCTTCCGCATCCGCAACTTCTACCTCCAGGAAATCACCATCAAGCTCGACCGGGAACACACCGTGCTCAAGCACGCCAAAGGCCAGATTGCGGCGGCCATCAACGTGGTGAAAGACCAGAAGGAGTTCAGGCAGGCCCGGCTGGTAGCCGACGTAGACCCGATGTAGGTGTTTGGGCAGAAAAGCCGGCTACAGTAAACCGCCATTCCGGCCCATAAAAAGAGCCCCGATAACAACTGCTATCGGGGCTCTTTTCGGCTGGTGTCAACGGCTCCTACAGTTCGTCGAGCAGCCAGAGGATGATGAAGATGACGCCGATAATGGCAATGATGCCACCGATAAGGCCAATAACCCCTCCGAATATACCCAACAGCAAACCGATCAGCAGCAGGATAATACCCGTGCGCAGGTTTCCACTTATCTTGGAGGTAGAAGCGGTTTCCTTCTTATTGAGGGAAGTTTTGCTGGCTACTTTATTCACCTTGCTGATCACCTTGGCTACGGCAGCCCGCTGAACCAGATTCAGCCGGGGCGCCGCCGGGGCTTTCACCGCGGCCGGAGCGGAAGCTACTACCGGTGCTTTCGTGGTCCGGACCGGCACGGCGGCCGCAGCCGGCTGGGGAGCCGAAGCCACCGGAGCCAAGGCTACTGCGGGAGCCGGGGCGGCTGCCGGCGTTTCAACCACTGCGGGAGCAGCAGCAGGCCGGATAGCTACTGAGCGCTCAGTGCCATGATACGGCGTGGTTTTGGGCAGCATGGCATAATCGCCGCGGCCGCAGCTACTCAGGGCGACGGCAACGGCAGCCATAGCCGTCAGCTTATTCAGAATTCCGGACAGGTGTTTCATGGGTCTTGGGGTTTGGTGAAGGTGCAACGACGCGCATTTTACGGCGCGGACGGGAAAAAGTAGGAATTTTTCCCGTCGGTTATCAGGGTGGGGAGGTTTCAACTGGCCCAAGTATTTAAGTAGCACTGCACTTATAGTAGGCAAACCCTATATAAAAAACCGGTTTCCATTCGTTGAGGGCTGATAGCCGAACGCTTCACGCCCCCGGTACGTTAAGCAAAACCCAGTTTCTTTGCCCTGTGCGTATGACTCTTGTTCCTTCTTTTTCCTGGCGGGTGTTGGCCCCGGGCCTTTTTCTGCTGCATACCGCCTGCACCCAGTTGCCCGCCGAAAGCACGGCCACTACGCTGGCCGAGCAGCGCCGCCGCATGCCGCCCGACACCACCGGCTATGAGTCGCGCCCCCCGGCCGACCCCAATGGCATCAGCCGCTATTACCTGGGCCGGCAGATAGCCCACGTAATGGGCCACGAGGGAGCCGACTGGCTGGAGCGGAGTGGACGGCAGAAAGAGGAAGGTACTGACATCCTGCTGCGGGAGCTCAAGCTTAAGCCCACCGACGTGGTAGCCGATCTGGGGGCGGGCACGGGGTATTTCAGCTTCCGGATCAGTCCGTTGGTAGCCAAAGGCAAAGTGCTGGCCGTAGATATTCAGCCCGAGATGATTGCCTCGCTGAAGGCTACTAAGGAGCGCATCAAAGCTTCCAACGTGGAGCCGGTGCTGGGCACGGTGCAAAACCCGAACCTGCCCGCCAACAGCGTGGACGTGGTGCTGATCGTGGATGCCTACCACGAGTTCGACCATCCCCGCGAAATCATGCGGGCCGTGCGGGCCGCGCTGACGCCCACGGGCCGGGTGGCGCTGGTTGAATACCGCGCCGAAGACCCGGCAGTACCTATCAAGCGGATCCACAAGATGAGCATTGAGCAGGCCCGCAAGGAAATGGCCGCCGTGGGGCTGGAATTCATAGAAAGCGTGGAGACCCTGCCCCAGCAGCACCTGATGTTTTTCCGCAAGGCGAAATAGTCCGGTTTTCAGCTGGTGCCGGCACCCGGTTTTACGCTTTCCTTGAAGCCGGGCGCTTATCTTTGTGGCCTATGTCCGTTTTCCCCGACCCACGCCAGCTTTCCATCCACGATTTCACCTATCAGCTCCCCCCGGAGCGGATTGCCCCCGAGCCTCTCCCCGACCGGGACCAGTCGCGCCTGCTGGTGTACCGCGGCGGCACCCTGCAGGACCAGTGTTTCCAGGATTTACCGGCCGAGCTGCCTCAGAACGCCCTTCTCGTGTTCAACGACACGAAAGTAGTTCGGGCCCGGCTGTTCTTCCACAAGCCTACCGGGGGCCTCATTGAGCTGTTCTGCCTGGAGCCCGTTGCGCCCCACCGCGCCATTGAGCCGGCCATGCAGCAGACGGGCAGCAGCGTGTGGAAGTGCCTGGTCGGGAACGGCAAGCGCTGGAAAGGTGGGCCGGTCACCCTCGAATTTGAAGCCGAGGGCCAGGCGGCTACGCTCACGGCCGAGCGGCTGGAGGCCGCGGAGGGCTATTCGCTGATTCAGTTCAGCTGGCAGCCCGCGGCCCTGCCGTTTGCGGCGGTATTGCGCGGGGCGGGCCACCTGCCCCTGCCGCCCTACCTGAACCGGGAAGATACCGACGTCGATGCCGTGCGCTACCAGACGGTGTACGCGGCTCACGAAGGGGCCGTAGCTGCTCCCACGGCCGGCCTGCACTTCTCCGACCTGGTGCTGGCAGCAATAGCCCAGCGCGGCATCACCACGGCGCGGGTAACGCTGCACGTCGGCGCGGGCACCTTTCAGCCGGTGAAAGCCGACCAGATGGCGGGCCACGCCATGCACGGGGAGCCCTTCGTGGTAACCAGAGCGGTACTGCGCCAATTACTGGATCAGCTGCCGCGGCCCGTGCTGGCCGTGGGCACCACCAGCCTGCGGACCCTGGAAAGCGTGTATTGGCTGGGGTCCGGGCTCGTCCAGAATGCGGAGCCCGACGCATCGGCGCTGCACGTGAGCCAATGGCAGCCCTATGAAGCGGGTCCGGAAGTAAGCCTGACTGAGGCGTTGCGGGCAGTGCTGGAACATCTGGAGAAAACCGGGGCCGAGGCCCTGCACGCCACCACCCAGCTGCTGATTGCGCCGGGCTACCGGTTCCGGGTGGTGCAGGGCCTGATCACCAACTTCCATCAGCCCGAAAGCACGCTCCTGCTGCTGGTGGCCGCCCTGATCGGGCCGGACTGGCAGCGCGTGTACGACCATGCCCTGGCCCATGACTACCGCTTCCTGAGCTACGGCGACAGTTCGCTGCTGCTGCCATAAGCACATCTTTATTGGTCGGCAGCGCGTACACGGGGCAGTTTCATGTTCCAATTGCACTCCCTGCTATGAAAAAGATAAGCTTGTTGCTGGCTGTTGTGGCCTTCTCCGGCGTTTCCGCATTTGCTCAAACGACCACTACCCCCACCGGCACCACCGGTACTACTACCACCGGCACGACCACTACCGGTACCATGACCCAGAGCACGACTCCTACCACCACGCAGTCGACGACGACGACGACTGTGCAGGAGGAGCAGGATAAAACCCGCGCCGGCAAAGTAGTTGACCGCACAGGCCGGACCGCCAGGAAAGTAGGTCAGAAAACCGGCCGCGTTGCCCAAAAAGGCTACAAAGCCACCAAACGCGGCGTCAAGAAAGGCGTCGACAAAGTAACCGACTAGTCTCGTCCGCCCTCCGCAAAAAAGCCCTGTCAGTGATCTGACAGGGCTTTTTTGCACTCCAGGTAACTGCTCAGAGCTTACTGCCCGACAAAAAACAGCGCGTTGCCAAACAGCAGCTTACCGCCCTGCCAGAATCCGCGGAACAGCGGGTTGTCGGCCATGTAGACCACCTGGCCCCGGCCCATGTCCTGACTACCCAGCACGAAGGTGTCGGTGAGCTTGCGGCGGGCATCCCGGCCGGCGAAGCCGGCCGCGTAGCTGTCGCGCTTCAGCACGCCCACGTTCCAGCCCCCTTTGCCCATAAAGCGGTAGTTGAGCGTATCGCGCACCAGGGCGAAGTAAGTGCTGCCGTAGCCGAAGGCCAGCGGGTGGGTATTGTCGAGCTGCACGCGGTACACGCTGCCCTGCACCCGGTCGTCGATGGGGTCCCGCTCGGAATCGGCGTAGCGGCGCAGCAGGCGGTAGGGGTTTGCTTTCTTCGCCGCCATGGTGTCAGCGGGCTTAGTTTTGAGCAGGAAGTCCTTTTTGTTGGCCAGGAAGCTGGCCGCGCCTTCCAAAGCGATGAGCTTGCCGCCGGCCCGTACCCAGGCCTTCAGGTTTTCCAGGTTCTTCTCGGAGTAAATATCGCCGTAGTCGCCATCGGGCAGAATAAGCACGTCGAACTTCTGCAGCGGCACACTCCGCAGGTAGTCCGCGCCCAGCACCGTAACGGGGTAGCCGATCTGCTGCTCGAAGAAGTGCCACACTTCCCCGAACGCCGTGGCCGACACTCCTTCCCCGGCAATAACGCCAATGGTGGGCCGGTTCACGTAGCGCACGTAGCCCGAGCCCAGATCGGCTCCGGTAGTGGAAAAACCGGACTTGACGGCCTGCACCTGCACTCCGGCGGAATCGGCCTGGGCCCGCACGAGCTGGTCGAAGCGGGGGCCCAGGTTTTCGTTGCCGGTGCGGGTGATGACCAGGGTGCCGGGCTGGTACTGCCGGCCTTCGGCTTCGAACCCCCGCTGGGCCACGCGCACCTTCACGCGCTGCTGCAACAGGCGGCTCAGAAAGCGCAAATCCTGCAGGCTGCTCCAGCGGGCCACGTAGGCGTAGGGCGTTTCTCCGGCCGTGGCGCCGCTCACGGTGGGCTTGGCTGCCGCTTTGGCCCCCGGCTCCAGCTTGTCGCGCAGGGCGTAGGCTTTCAGGCCAAACGCGTACGGCAGCGCCCAGGCCGTGATGTCATACGTGAGCGAGTCTTCCACCCGGGACTGGGGCTCAAACAGCACTTTCACCAGCGTCGATTTGGGCTGGTACATGCTCACCACCAGGTCCTGGGCTTCTACCTGCACGGTTTCGGTTTTACCGGAGCTGTAGTTGAAGCCGCTGGTGCGCAGGCGGCGCGGCGCGTAGCCGTAGCGGATCTGCTGGCGGTCGAGGTACTGGGTGAAGGCGCGGAGCTGGCCCGGGTCGCCGGCCCCGGCCAGCACGAAGGTTTTGTAGGTCCCGCCGGGCTTGGTGCGGGCCGTGGTGAAGTACTTCTGAAACTCCTGGATCAGCTCCACGTGCCGGTCCGAAGCGGCCTGAATGGTAGCCAGGCTGGCGGCGTGGTGGTGGGAGATGCGCTGGCTCAGCGTGAGCGTATCGCCATCGGCCTTGGCTACGCGCACCCCGGCCCGGCCCGAGCCGCCCTGCTCGTACGTCATGCCGATGGCGCCGTTGAACGAGGGGTAGGTGTCGCCGTAGCTGGGGTAGAACAGGTCGTAGGTTTCGCGGGTGAAGTAGAGCCAGTTGTTCTTGTCGAACACCTTGCGGTTGTAGTCGCCGATGATGTTCTGGAAGTTGCGCTGCCAGGGGGTGATATCCTCGTGGAAGGGCTTGGCCGCGGGCGAGAAATAGTAGGGGTCGTCCACGCTCATCTCGTGGAAATCGGCGTGCACCTGGGGCAGCCACTGGTTGTAGAGCGCCACGCGGGTTTTGCTTTCCTGCTGGGTCTGCCAGGCCCAGTCGCGGTTCAGGTCGAAGAAGTAGTGATTGTAGCGTCCGCCGGGCCAGGGCTCGTGGTGCTCCCAGGCGTAGGGCGAGGCGTTGGGCTGCTGGTTGCGCACCCGGTTGTACCACTGCACGTACCGCTCGCGGCCGTCGGGGTTCACGCAGGGGTCGATGAGCACTACCACATTCTGCAGCCACTGCTGGGTGAGCGTGTTCTGGGAATCAGCCAGGTCGTAGAGCACCTGCATCACGGCCTCCGACGACACCGACTCGTTGCCGTGGATGTTGTAGCTCAGCCACACGATAGCCGGCTGCTGACGCTGGACCGCCCCGGTTTCCAGCCCCGCCATCCGCAGGTTGTTGTGGCGGATTTCCTCCAGGCGGCTCAGGTTTTCGGGCGTTCCGACCTGCACCACTTCCAGGATCCGGCCCTCGTAGGTAGTGCCGTAGGGCTGAACCTTCATGCGTCCCCCGGCATTCTGCACCACCTGGCCGACGTAGTTCAGCAGCTGGGCGTGCGGGGTGAAGCGGCTGCCGAGCGGATAGCCTAAAAACTGGCTGGGCGTCAGCAGCGGGCCCGCCGTCGGCTGGGCAGTACTCAGCCGGGGCCAAAGGGGCAATAACAGTACGAGCAGAGCGGCTGCAAGCCACGTGGAGCGAGGCGCGGCCGGCTTCCGGCAGTAGAATTTCGTCATCAAACAGGGAAAAGAAGAACAAAGAAAGTAGGTCCGCCGCCACCGGATATCCGGCCGGCGCGGCCGCTGGTTGTAGCAGCGGGCTAATTTCGCCCACTTTGGGCATAGTCCTAATATTTGCGCTGGAATTTGTTCGGTCGCGGTTCGCGGCACGGTGGCCCTGCCCGCCTGATCCTTCGGACGCGACGCCCAGGGCAACCCGCCTTGACCTCCGGCAGCCGCCGTAGCCGGCCAGGGCCCCGTAGCTTAGCCGGGCAGTCCGGCATCAGGCGCAGCCTGGGGTATAGTACTGCCAGGGCTGGCGCCGGAATCTTTTTCGCGCAGCTGGTACAACACGTTTTCGGCCACGCCGCGCCCAAACAGGCAGATGCCGGCGTTGAAAACGCCCAGCGCCACGGTGCCCGCCGCGACCCACTCCGGCGTAGGTGCTCCACCGGCTTTCTTGGCCGTAGCCCACTGTATCAGACAGGCGCCAAACCCGATAACCAGCAGCCCCGAGGGGGCGAATACCAACCATTTCTTCTTGTGTGTCATAAGGCAGAGCGAGTTAGGGTAGCTACGGTAGCCTGATCCGGCAGCAGATGAGCCAGGCCGGGGCCAGTCTACTTCTCTTACGGCTAATCGTACCTTTGAGGGCTCGGGGTGCACCGCTTCCTGAGAATAACTCTTTTTTTGCCTGGGCCACCGCTTAGCCGGTGGATCCGTTACTTGTTTCCCCACTGATGAGTGCTATTTCCTACGAGCAGCTGCTCCACCAGGCCTTTTCCACGGCCGAAGACGCCACCCGCTTCCTGACGGAGCCTACTACCACGGCTTACGCCACGTTTGCGCGGGCATCTAAGGCGGAAGTAGCCTTCCGCTTCGAGCGGGTCCGGCTGGGGGTAGCCATGGCCCTGATGAAGCTACTGGCCGACCTCGGCGACCACGAGGAAAGCCGCCGCGTGCTGGAGGTGCTGCACAAAGCGCTGCGGGCCCAGTCCGTGGCCGATATCGACGCCACCATCACCCGCGACGCCAAGCTGTTTGAGCGGCTCTACACCAATCTGTACGTGAATGAGGACGGGGAGCTGCTGCTTAATCTGTTTGAGCGGGCCCTCGACGCGGATTCCCAGCCCCTGATGGACGAAGTAATTCAGGACGCGCTGGAAGTGGCCGGGGAGCTGGATTTCAGCCCCCACGGCGACGATGACGACCCCGAGTAGCGTTCAGCTACAAGATAAAGGACAAACCCTTACCTTGCCCTGATTGCCGCCCGGTCTGACCGCCGGACTATCTGGTTCACCTCATCTCCTGCTGTATGACCCTCGTTTTTCTGGGTATCGTGTTGCTTATTCTGGGCTTCAACGCCGCTAAAATCTCCTTCAGCTTCGAGCGGTTTCGCAGCACCCTGCTGCTTGGCGGCCTTGTGCTGGTGGTTCTGGGACTGGCCCTGAGCACCGTGGTGCAGATTGAAGCCGGCCAGGTAGGCGTGCAGACGCTGTTCGGCCAGGTGCAGTCGCGCATTCTGACCAGCGGGCTGAACGTGGTGAATCCGCTGGTGGACGTCACCAAGTTCGATACCCGCACCCAGAACTACACCATGTCGGCCCAACGCAGCGAGGGCCAGCAGGCCGGCGACGACGCCATCCGGGTGCTGAGCGCCGACGGCCTGGAAGTGGTGATTGATCTGACGGTGCTCTACCGCGTGGTGCCCGCCGAAACGCCCAAGGTGCTGTCGACTATCGGCGAGGCGTACCAGGACGCCATCGTGCGCCCCGTCACGCGTACCCGCATCCGCGACAACGCCGTGTACTACGATGCCGTGGCGCTGTATTCCACCAAGCGCGACGAGTTTCAGGCCCGCATCTTCAAGAGCATTTCCGACGACTTCAAAAACCGCGGCCTGCAGCTGGAGCAGCTCCTGATCCGCAACATCCAATTGCCCCAGTCGGTGAAGCGCAGCATCGAAAGCAAGATTTCGGCCGAGCAGGACGCCCAGAAAATGCAGTTCGTGGTGCAGAAGGAGCGCCAGGAAGCCGAGCGCAAGCGCGTGGAGGCCCAGGGCATTGCCGACTACCAGAAGATCATCAACCAGGAAATCACTGACAAGCTGCTGCAGTACGAAAGCATCAAGGCCAACAAGGAAATTGCCACTTCTCCCAATACCAAAGTCATTATCATGAGCGGCCGGGGCACGGCCCCGCAGGTGCTGATCGGGGAT
Organism: Hymenobacter fastidiosus; assembly: GCF_039539565.1. Lineage (NCBI taxonomy): Bacteria > Pseudomonadati > Bacteroidota > Cytophagia > Cytophagales > Hymenobacteraceae > Hymenobacter > Hymenobacter fastidiosus. Next base: position 122,004 of record NZ_BAABDJ010000006.1, read on the forward strand.
AAGTAAACAGGTATGACCATACACAAAAGAGCCTCCCGGAATCCCGGGAGGCTCTTTTATGCACGGTTAGCTGGGCGTAAGGCTACAGGTAAGCCTCGTTTTGCACCAGATTGGGATTCACATCCCGCTCCCGCTGCGGAATAGGCAGCACCAGCTTGGGCGAGTTGAAGGGCAGGGTACCGACTTTTTGCTTTAACCGCTTGATATCGTGCAGCCGGAAGCCTTCGAAAGCCAGCTCCAGCCGGCGCTCCAGCAATACACCGTCAATGGTGACGGCAGTAAGTGGCGAAGCGCCGGCCCGCGCTCTAACCGTATTGATATCGGCCAGTGGGGTAGCGCCTACCGATGCCCTGGCCCGCAGGTTAGCTTCGGCCCGGATCAGGTACATTTCGGCCGAGCGAATCACCTTCACGTTGCCATATTGCTGGTCGAACTTGAGCGTGTAGACATCGTCAAAAAACTGGCCCCGTTCGTCATCAGCCTCATATAGGTCAATGAAATCCTCGCTCACTTCAATGTCTTGCCGCTGCGACACCGAGAAATAGGTATTCAGGTCATTAAGCCCATCCTGGGAAGTAATCTGAATGGCGAAGATATCCTCCGAAGTGTTGGTGGTGGTTTCAAACTCCTCAGCAAAAGTACCCGTCAGAGGGTAGCGACCCGAAGCAATAACGCGGTTGGCGGCGGCAGCAGCTTCGGCGTAGCGCCCCTGCTGCAGATACACCCGGGCCAGCATGGCGGCGGCAGCGCCTTTAGTGGCAAAAAAACCGTTACCCGCCGGCAGCTTGGCCTCGGCATCCGTCAGGTCGGCAATTACCTGGGTATATATCTGGGCCACCGTATTGCGCGATACCAGCGAAGCGCCATCGATCCGGCTCGTGGGCGTGAGTACCAGCGGCACGCCCAGGTTAGTCTGCGGGTTGCCGTCGTTCCAGTCGCGGCCAAACAGGCGCACCAGCTCGAAATACAGGGCCGCACGGATAAACCTGGCCTCGCCTTCGATCCGGTTTTTGCGCACGGCTACCACCTTATCGCCGTTGGCCAGCACGTTGTTGGTGATGTTGATGGCCTGGTAGGCATCGGTCCAGGTAGCGGCGGCGAAGGAGTTGTCCCGCTCAATGGCCTTTTCGATAAACTCCCGGGGCTGGGTGAACGTGCCCACGAACTCGAAGTCGCCATCATCACCCAGCAGGTCAGAGATGAACTGGATGTAGCCCCCATACAGCCGGTTGCTGCTCAGGGCGCTGTAGGAACCCACCAAAGCGGCTTCTACGTCGGCGGAAGTCAGCAGGGCCTTTTCGGCCCGCACCTGGTTTACGGGTTCTACGTCCAGCTTGCTGTCGCAGCTAACCAGCGCGCCGGTGGCCAGCATCGCGGCCAGGGCGAGGGAATGCAGTGATTTTTTCATGAGAATAAAGTCGGAAAGCGGGCGAACCCAGCGTTAATTTTTGGAAACAGACAGCAAGTCCGGTTAGAAAGCGACGTTCACCCCGAAGGTGTAGGTGCGGGCTTGCGGAGCGGAGTAGAAGTCGTTGCCCTGGGAGATGTTGCCCGTGTTGGCCCCGCTGGACAGGTAGTCAGCGTTAACTTCCGGGTCCCAGCCTTTGTAGTCGGTGAAGGTCAGCAGATTCACGCCGCTGAAATAGAGGCGGGCCGACTGCAGGTGGGCGGGCTGGATCCAGGCCAACGGCAGGTTGTAGCCCAGCGTCACGGTCTTCAGGCGCACGTAGGAGCCATCGGACAGGAAGCGGGATGATTCGCCGCCGCCACCAGTGCCATAAGCCAGGCCCGGCCGGGGACGGTCGAACAGCGTAGCCCGGGGCGTGTTGGTGATGTCGCCGGGCTTCTGCCAACGGTCCAGCTGGTCGCGGGTCAGGTTGTCGAAGCCGCCGGTAGCGTTGGCCGACTGGAACTTGCCGCCCCCGTCGTACACGTCGTTACCGAATACGCCCTGGAAGGTGAAGCTCAGATCGATGCCTTTATAGCCGAACGTGTTGGTTACCCCCCCATTCCATCTGGGGTTAGGATCGCCGATAAGCACCCGCTCAGCGTCGTCGTAGCGGTTGGTTTTCGTGCGGTCGGTGCTGCCATCCGCATTTATCTTGTTCAGAAAGTACAGCGCATCCCCGTTGGCCGGATCAACTCCGGCGTATTCCTTACCATAAAACGAGCCCAGGGGCTGGCCTTCGATGGCGCGGTTCAGGAACCCGCCCTCAATCACCTGCCCATCGAGGTTGGTCACCTTGTTGCGGTTGATGGACGCATTCAGGCTGGTGTTCCAGGTGAAGGCATCAACCAGATTGCGGGTGTTCAGGACGAACTCGATGCCCTTGTTTTCCAGCTTGCCCACGTTGCGGAACTGCCGGGTGAAGCCCGAAGTGCCCGGTACGTTTATGTTCAGCGCCAGATCCTTGGTCTTCTTCTGATACACATCGATTTCGCCGCTCAGGCGGTTATCCAGGAAACCAAACTCCAGTCCGATGTCTGCCTGGGCCGTAGTTTCCCACTTCAGGTCCGGATTGGCCAGCTGCGACGGCCGCTGCCCCGGTACGCCCGCGTAGCCGCCGTCGCCGGAGTAAAGCGCCAGGGAAGGGAAGTCGCTGAACTCCTGGTTGCCCGTCAGGCCGTAGCTGATCCGGGGCTTCAGAAAGCTCAGCACTTTCTGATCCTGCAGGAAAGACTCCTCCGTAACCACCCAGCCCACGGAGCCCGCCGGGAAGTAGCCGTATTTATTGTTGTCGCCGAAGCGGGAGGAGCCGTCGATGCGCAGGCTGGCATTGACCAGGTACTTGCTGGCAAACGCGTAGTTGGCCCGGCCGAAATAAGACAGCAGCGTATTGCCGGTTTCGGAAGACGAACCGCCCGTGATGCTGGCCGCGTTGAGAATGGTCTTGTAGGAGTCGCTGGGGAATTGCTGGCCCGTAACGCTGTTCGAGCGCAGCTTCCGCGCCTCGAAGGCCATGCCGCCGATAGCTTCCACGCTGTGGTTTTCGGCGAACACCTTGCGGTAGCTCAGGAAGTTGTTGGTGGTGTAGCGGGCCACCGTCAGGCGGCGGTTGAAGCCGTCGCCCCGGTTCGGGCCATTGTTGCGGGACGTAATGCGGCCGGCAAACTGATCCTCTTCCTGGTTAAGCAGATCCAGTCCCAGCTCGCTGCGGAACGACAGACCGGGGAGGAACTCGTACTGGGCAAACACATTGCCCAGGTTGCGGTAGACCGTGGCCACGTAGGAGGCCCCAATCTGGCTCAGGATCGGGTTGTAGTAGGTAGGGTAGTTGGTGTTGGGGTTGCCAGTGGCCAGGTCCAGGGCCCCGCTCACCTGTCCCGTGCGGGGGTCAACCGTAGGACTGATCGGCGCGAGGGCGACAATCTGCATCGGCGTGCTGAAGGCGTTGTCGTTGGAGATACGGTTGTTGCGCGTCCGGCTCACGCCCACGTTCATGCCGAGCGTCAGCTTATCGGAAGCCTTCTGGTCGAGGTTGATGCGGGCCCCGATTTTCTCAAACTTGTTGCCGATCAGAATACCGCTCTGGTCGCTGTAGAGTCCCGACACGAAAAAGCGGGTTTTGTCGTTGCCGCCGCTCACGTTCAGATCATACTGGCCGAAAGGGGCGCGCTGAAAGGCTTCGTCCTGCCAGTCGGTATCGACGGTGCTCGTGGCGAAGTCGGCATTTTCGGCGGCGAAGCGCCGCAGGCGTCTTTCCGTAAACGCTTCCAGACCGGCGTTCTTGCCGGCTTCGCGGAAATACTCGATGTACTCGGCCGCGTTCAGGAAGTCCTTTTTGTTCGTTGGCTCACTGCGGCCGGTCTGGTAGCCCAGCGTGAAGCGCGTGTCGCCGGCCTTGCCCCGCTTGGTGGTGATGAGCACCACGCCATTCGAGGCCCGGGAGCCATAAATCGCCGAAGCCGAAGCATCTTTCAGGATGCTGAGGCTCTCGATGTCGTTCGGGTTCAGATCGGCAATCGGGTTGGTGGCCGCATCGGTCCCCGACAGGTTTTCCGAGATGAGGGGAATGCCGTCGATTACGTACAGGGGCTGGTTGCCGCCGCTCACGGAGCTGGTGCCCCGCACGCGCACCTTGATGCCCTGGCCGAGCTTGCCGCTGCTGTTTTCAATAAACACGCCGGCTGCTTTGCCCTGAATGGCTTGCTCAAAGCTCGGTACCGGCGCATTCTGCACTTCCTGCCCCGAAATCTGGGTGATGGCGCCGGTCAGGTCGGCTTTCGACTGGGTGCCGTAGCCAACTACCACCGTTTCACTGAGGAGCGTGGCATTGGTGGCCAGCGCTACATTCACTACCGAGCGGCTGCCGACGGGCACGTTCTGGCTCACGAAGCCGATAGAGCTGACGACCAGCGTCGCGGTGGGCTGGACGGTGAGGGTAAAGTTACCCTCGGCGCCGGTGCTGGTCCCGTTCGTCGTGCCTCGTTCCACGATGGTCACGCCCGGTAGCCCCGAGCCATCGGCCGAGGTGATCCGGCCACTGATGGTCTGCGTCTGGGCCCAGGCCGTCACCGACAGCAAAAGGCTCCAGACCAAAAGGAAAAGTACTTTTTGTTTCATACGCTTGGTCTCTTCAGACCGGTTTGAGTGAGGAACAGCCAGTCCGGAGCTCTGGCAAAACGGAAAGAAAAAAGAGTGCGGGTGCCGCTAATGTAGTTTGTTTGATGCGGGATGTGCAATAATTCCACATTCGGTCGCCGTAATTACTATAATTTAATCAACCCACCAAGGTCCGGTTCCTTGATTTGCTCTTTACCAGCGTCCGTCAGCCGGTGCCGGCGAGCCTTTCCAGGGTCCCCGCGCTTGTTTCGCTTATTGGGTTTGCCCGCTCAGCTTAGCTACCTTTACCCGACCGACCGTAGCCCTATCCCGGCGCAGGCCAGTCGTAATCAGCCCTGCTATTCTTCGTAAATGCCTACCATTCACTACCTAACTACTGCCGCCGAGGTACAACAGGCGGCCGCTGCCCTACGCACTGCTCCCCGCATTGCCATCGATCTGGAGTTTGATGATATGCGCCACCGCTACGGCCGCAACCTCGCCCTGATCCAGATTTTCGACGGCGAAGTCGTGTACCTCATCGACCCGCTGCCGCTGACCAATCCGGCGCAGGATCTGGAGCCGCTCTGGGCCATTTTGCGCGACCCGGCGGTGGAGAAGGTATTTCACAGCTGCAAATCCGACATCCTGCTGCTCGACGAGGTCTATGGCGTGCACGTGCGGCCCATCACCGATACCAGCGTGCAGTACACGCTGCTGGGCGAATCGGACAACAACATTTCCCTGGGCCGCCTGATTCAGGCCGAAGTAGGGCTGGAAGTGGATAAAGGCGAGCAGAAGTCGAACTGGCTGAAGCGCCCCCTGACGGAAGCGCAGAGGCTTTACGCCGCCAACGACGTGCTTTACCTGTTTGAGCTGACCGATAAGCTGCGCGACAAGCTGGCCGCCCTGGGCCGCACCGGGTGGGCCGACCAGGAAAACCAGGCCCTGGAAGAGGTGCGCTACAACCGGGATGAGCGGCCCTACCTGCGCATGGCGGGCAAATACCGCATCCTGCCTAACGAGCTGCTGCTGTTCCGCGACCTGTATCTGCTCCGCGACCAGGTGGCCAAGCAGCTTGACCGGCCCCCCTACATGGTATTTGCCAACGACCGGCTTTCGGAGCTGGTGCGCGACACCCCGCGGGACCTCAACGACTGGAAAGCCGCCCGCGGCCTGCACCCGGAACTGAAACGCGCCCCTTTCCTCGATCAGCTGACGGCCCTGTCGCCCGCTAATTTCGTACCGGTACCCGAGCCGGCGGCCCCCGCCGAGCAGCGCCGCTTCCCGTTCCGGCGCCGCCTCAGCGGCGAAAAAGCCACCCGGGCTGATGCCCGCGAACAGCTTTTGATTCAGCTGAAGGCCCACCTCACCACCGACATGAACGGCTACGTGGCCAACCTGGTGCTGTCTAACCGCCTCGTGGCCGACATCGTGGAGCTGGGAGCCGACCAGGTGCTGCGCCCCTGGCAGAAAACTATCCTCCAGGAAACGGCCCGGCGCCACGACCTTGACTACCACGAGCTGGCTGATTCTTTCTGAACCACGGATTCCTCCGGATTTTTCGGATTGGTCGGATTTTGTGGACGATTAGCTTCACGCCAGAAAGGCCACCCAATTGGGTGGCCTTTCTTATTAGACTGCTAGCCAGATGGATAATCACCGGACGTTCACGCCGTCCACAAAATCCGATTAATCCGAAAAATCCGGAGGAATCCGTGGTTCAGACGTGGAACTGGGCTTCCTCAGTGCTGCCCACCAGCGCGCCGGTGCTGGACTTGCCAGCCGACACCACGTTCTGCACGGCATCGAAGTAGCCGGTGCCGACGAAGGACTGGTGCTTCACGGCTTTGAAACCGTGCTTTTGCAGCCCGAATTCGCGCTCCTGCAGCTCCGAATAGCCGGCCATGCCCCGCTCCCGGTAGGCCAGCGCCAGCTCGAACATGCTCGTATTGAGGGCGTGAAAACCGGCCAGGGTGATAAACTGAAACTTGTAGCCCAACGCGGCCAGCTCCTCGCGGAACGTTTCCATCTGCTCCACGCTGAGCTTGGAGGCCCAGTTGAACGACGGCGAGCAGTTGTAGGCCAGCAGCTTCCCGGGAAACCGGGCGTGAATGGCCGCGGCGAACTGGCGCGCCTGGCTCAGGTCGGGGTGAGAAGTTTCCATCCAGAGCAGGTCGGCGTAGGGCGCGTAGGCCAGGCCCCGCTCAATGCACGACTCCACCCCCGGCCGTACCCGGTAGAATCCTTCATTGGTGCGGCCTTCCTCCGTGAGCACGAAGGGCACGTCGCGCTCATCCACGTCACTCGTAATCAGGTCGGCGGCGTCGGCATCGGTGCGGGCTACGACCAGCGTAGGCACGCCCATTACGTCGGCGGCCAGGCGGGCGGCGACCAGCTTATTAATGGCTTCCTGCGTGGGCACCAGCACTTTGCCGCCCAGGTGGCCACACTTCTTGGCCGATGAAAGCTGATCCTCGAAGTGGACGCCCGCGGCGCCGGCCTCAATCATCATCTTCATCAGCTCAAACGCGTTCAGGTTGCCCCCAAAGCCGGCTTCCGCATCGGCTATGATGGGCACCAGCCAGTGCACGTCGCCGTCGCCGGTGAGGTTCTGAATCTGGTCGGCCCGCAGCAGGGCGTTGTTGATGCGCTTCACCACGCTCGGCACGCTGTCCACGGGATACAGGCTCTGGTCGGGGTACATCTGGCCGGCCCCGTTGGCGTCGGCGGCCACCTGCCAGCCGCTGAGGTAGATGGCGTTGAGGCCGGCCTGCACTTCCTGCACCGCCTGATTACCCGTCAGCGCGCCCAGCCCGGCCACGTATTCTTCCGAGTGCAGCAGATTCCACAGCCGCTCGGCCCCCTGCCGGGCCAGCGAGTACTCAATGTGGAGGCTGTTCTGGAGCTTCACCACATCCTCGGCCGAGTAGGGCCGCTCAATTCCTTTCCAGCGGGCATTCGTGGCCCAGTCGTGCTTGATGGCGGTAATCCGTTCGTGCTTTTTCATGGTGTTGGAAATGATGAGAGAAGTGAAACTTTGGAATTGACAGGCAAAGCGCGGCCCGGCCGGCTGGCAAAGCCGCTTTTTTGATCAGAAAACAGGAGGGAGGCAGGGTGGTGCCACGGCTTTTTTGCCGTGGTACCACTATCGTTGAACGACCGGCAGGCATTAGCAACGAAGTGGCACCACTATCGTTGAACGACCATCAGGCACAAGACAACGACAGTGGTACCTATCGTTGAACGACCGTCAGCCATCCGCAACGATAGTGGTACCACGAGGCCCTGCGGGCAACTCGTGGCACCACGACATCAGGCCAGCTGCTCGTAGGCGGGCACGGTCAGGAATTCGATGAATTTTTCGCTGATGACCATCCGGTCGAAGAGGCGGGCGGCGGGCAGGTACTGGCCGCGGGTATAGCGCTCCTCCCCTACCAGGGCCTTGATTTTTTCCAGCTGGTCCGGCACCAGGGAGCGGTACAGCTCCACGGTCACGTCGCGCCCATCCTGGAGCTTCGTGCCGGGCGTGTGGACCCACTGCCACACCTGCGCCCGGCTGATTTCGGCCGTGGCGGCGTCTTCCATCAGGTTGTAAATCGGCACGCAGCCGTTGCCGCCAAGCCAGGACTCAATATACTGAATGGCCACGTCGATGTTGAGCTTCAGGCCGGCCTCGGTGATGGTGCCCTGCGGAGCCTGCACGAGGTCGGCGGCGGTTACCTGCACGTCTTCGCGCTTGTTGTCGATCTGGTTCAGACCGGGCATCAGCTCGTTGAATACCTCCAGCGCCACCGGTACCAGGCCCGGATGCGCCACCCAGGTGCCGTCGTGGCCGTTTTTAGCTTCCCGGATCTTGTCCTGCCGGACTTTATCCAGGGCCAGCTCGTTGGCTTCGGGGTTGTTCTTGATCGGAATCTGGGCCGCCATGCCGCCGATGGCGTGTACCCCGCGGCGGTGGCAGGTCTGAACGACGAGCTGGGAGTAGGCCGCCATGAAGGGCACCGTCATGGTCACCTGGGCGCGGTCGGGCAGGGTAAATTCGGGCTTCCGCCCCAGACGCTTGATGTAGGAGAAGATGTAGTCCCAGCGGCCGCAGTTAAGGCCGGCGCTGTGCTCGCGCAGCTCGTAGAGAATCTCATTCAGCTCAAACGCGGCGGGCAGCGTCTCAATCAGCACCGTGGCTTTGATGCTGCACTTGGGCATTTTGAGTGACCACTGAGCGAAGCCGAACACGTCGTTCCAGAGCCGGGCTTCGAGGTGGCTTTCGATTTTGGGCAGGTAGAAATACGGGGCGCTGTCGCGGCGGCACAGCTCGTGCACGTTGTGGAAGTAGTACAGGCCGAAGTCGAACAACGAGGCGCTGATCGGCTCGCCGTCGACCAGCACGTGCTTTTCCAGCAGATGCCAGCCGCGGGGGCGCACCATGAGGGTCGCGGTTTTCTCGTTCAGCGTATACTCTTTGGTGGGCGTGCTCACGGAAATGGTGCGGCGCACGGCATCGCGCAGGTTGCGCTGGCCCTCAATCACATTGGCCCAGGTGGGTGAGTTGGAATCTTCCAGGTCGGCCATGAACACTTTAGCGCCGGAGTTCAGCGCGTTGATAATCATCTTCCGCTCCACGGGGCCGGTGATTTCCACGCGCCGGTCGAGCAGGTCGGCGGGCAGCGGGGCCACGGTCCAGGGCTTTTCGCGGATCAGGCGGGTTTCGGACAGAAAATCGGGCAGTACGCCGGCGTCAAACTCCCGTTGCCGGGTGTCGCGACGCAGCAGCACCTCGCGGCGCGTTTGGTCGAAGCGGCGGTGCAGCTCGGCTACGAAAGCCAAGGCCGAGGGCGTCAGGATTTCGGCGAACTCGGCCGAGTAAGAGCCCACTACTTTCACCCGCTCGGGCGTCAGGTAAGCGGGGGGCGAAACAAGCGTCTGAGGTTCAGCGAAAGGCGACATAAGACTGGCGTTTGGAGTGGTCGATGGGAAAGCTGATGGCCAAACATACAAAAGCGAATTTTATCATACTAGCGAATATTCGCTAAAATTAAAAAACACGGCTTTCTGAGTAGTTTTACGGGAATTTATTTTTTGCCTTCCCGAAGAGCACACCTAATCATTGATTTTCCGGGGAGGTAGGTTTTCGACGTTCCATTATGCTGAGTCACGGTCAGGTAGTACGGTTAATTTTTGGATTGAAGCTGCGGGAGCTGCGGCAGGAGCACGGCTTCACCCCCGCCGAGCTGGCCCGCGTCTGCGACGTGTCGGTTTCTTACCTCAATGAGATTGAGAAAGGCAAAAAGTACCCCAAGGCCGACAAGATTCTGAGTTTGAGCAAGGCCCTGGGCGTCACCTACGACCAGCTTACTTCGCTCACGCTGAGCCGCAAGCTGGAGCCGATTTCGGAGCTGCTCCAGTCGGATCTGCTGAAGGAATTCCCCCTGGAGATGTTCGGGCTGGACCCCATCCGCATCGTGGAGCTGATTTCGGATGCGCCGGCCAAGATGAACGCCTTCATCAGCACCCTGTTTGAAATAGCCCGCAACTACGAAATGCGGCAGGAGCACTTTTTCCTGGCGGCGCTGCGCTCCTACCAAGAAATGCACGACAACTACTTCGACGAGCTGGAGCAGGACGTGCGCGTGTTCGTGAGCCACGAAAAGCTGAGCGTGGGCGCGCCCTTCGACATCACCCAGCTCGAAACGGTCCTCACCCAGAAGTACGGCTACAGCATCGACCGCACGGCCCTGGGCGCCTATACCACCCTGGGCCGGCTCCGGTCAGTCTTTCAGCCCAAAACCCGCCGACTCCTGCTGCGCCCGGGCCTGACGGGCACGCAGGAAGCCTTCGTGCTGGGCCGCGAAATTGCCTTCAACTACCTCCATCTCAAGGAGCGGCCCTACGTGAATGCCAGCTTCCCCGTGCGCAGCTTCGACGAGGTGCTCAACAACTTCAAGGCGTCGTACTTCGCCGGGGCGCTGCTGATGGAGGAAGACAGTCTGGTGCGCGACTTCCAGAAGCTGTTTGCCAGCAAAAAGTGGGAACCCGCCGCGCTGCTGGACCTGATGGCCCGCTACGACGTGTCGCCGGAGATGTTCATGCAGCGCATCACCAACCTGCTGCCCCGGCATTTCGGCCTGCAAAGCCTGTTTTTCCTGCGCTTCGACCAGGCCAGTGCCGACGCGGCCTACGTGCTGACCAAGGAGCTGCACCTGTCGCGCCTGCACAATCCGCACGGCAACGAGCTGCACGAGCACTACTGCCGCCGCTGGATTTCGCTGCGCCTGATTGCCGAAGCCCGCCATAATCCGACCCCGGAAGCCCCCCTGACGGTTATCGGGGCGCAACGGTCCCGCTACTTCGGCACCGAGGATGAATACCTCTGCCTCACGCTGGCCCGGGCCGGCTCGGCCACTGAGCCCGCCGTGAGCGTGACCATCGGCCTGCTCTGCGACGAAAACCTGAAGCAGAAGGTGCGCTTTTTGGAAGACCCGGCTATTCCGCTGAAAATAGTAAACGAAACCTGCGAGCGGTGCCCGATTCCCGACTGTGAGGTGCGGGCCGCGGCGCCGCTGGAAATTGAACGTCAGCAGCGCAACCGGGAGCAGGAAGCCGCCGTGGCGGCGCTGGTAAATGGCGGGTAGGTTGGTTTTTGGTGGGTGGTTTTTGGTTTTTGGTGGTAGTCTTAGTGCTGGTAGCCTGAGCTACATTCCCCGACTTAAGCCTCAGCCATAAATACCTCGTGGTCAGTCATCAACTTCCGACCAATCATCCGACCATCTGAGCCAACAACCAAAAACCACCCACCAAAAACCACCCACCATTCACCAAAAACCAGAAGATGACCACCGCCAAAGAGCAGTTCGACCGTCAGGCCCGCCACTACAACGCCCAATGGAATACCTGGACCGAAGCTTCGCTGCATTGGCTGCTCACCCACGCCAACTGTCAGCCCACCGATGAAGTACTGGACGTAGCCACTGGCACCGGCTTCACCGCCCTGGCTTTCGCTCCCCGCGTGCGCTCCGTCGTGGGGCTGGATGTGTCGACCGGGATGCTGGCCCAGGCCCGGCAGCACCAGGCCGAAGCCGGCCTGGCCAACATCACCTGGCAGGAAGGCGCCGCCGAGGCCCTGCCGTTTGCCGATGACACGTTTTCGATGGTTACCTGCCGGATTGCGCCCCACCATTTCGAGTCGGTGCCGCGGTTTCTGGCCGAGGTAGCGCGGGTGCTGCGGCCCGGCGGCCGTTTCCTGCTGGCCGATACCACCGTGCCCGACAACGACCCGGCCACGGCCGCCTGGCAAAACCGCGTGGAGGCGCTGCGCGACCCGTCGCACCGCCGGAATCTGGCCCCGCAGCAGTGGCGGCAGGCAATCGAAACCGCCGGCCTGGATGTGGCAGAAATCGGGGTGCCCGGCCCGGAGGCCACCATGCAGCTGAACGACTGGCTGACCAGGGCCGGCTGTCCGGCGGAGCAGGCGGCGGCGGTGCGCACGGCTTTTGCTACCGCGCCTGAGGCTGCCCGCTCAGCCTTCCGGATTCAGCCGTTGGCGAACGAAGGTTATGCTTTCTGCTGGCAGCGGCTGGTAGCCAGGGCCACCAAGCGCTAGACCCTAACTTTTCAGTCCTTTGGCGCAACTACCTTCTGCTCTCCCTTCTTCCCGCCGCCGGTGGCGCCGCGTGGCCGGTGGGCTCCTGCTGCTGATTGTCCTGGGTGGGGCAGGCGCTTGCTACGTGGCCTGGCGGGTACTGTGGCAACCGAACGTTACCGTTTCCGCCTTCGGCCCGGCTTACCTCTACATCCGCACCGGTTCCTCCTACCAGGCAGTGCTGGACTCGCTGGAAAAGCACGACCTGCTGCGGGAGCCCGCCACCTTCCGCTGGCTGGCGGCGCGGCGCGAATATCCGGCCCACATCCGGCCCGGTCGCTATCTGCTCGACCCGGAGCTGGGCAATGCCGCCTTACTGGACCGCCTGCGGCACGGCCGGCAGGATACGGTGGCCTTCGAGCTGAACGCCTTTAAGTACAAGCCCCAGCTGGTCCGCCAGGTCAGCCGCCAGCTCGAAGCTGACTCCAGCGCCCTGCGGCGGCTTTTGAACGACAATGCCTTTCTACGGCGCCGCTACCAGCTCGACACCACCACCGTGCTGACGCTGTTCCTGCCCGGCCCTTACCGGCTGTTCTGGAACACGTCGGCCCGGCAGTTTCTGGATTCGGCGGCGGCCACGCACGGCCGGTTCTGGAACCCCCGGCGCCGCCGGCAGGCCGACTCGCTCCGGCTCTCGCCGGTGCAGGTGCACGTGCTGGCCAGCATCGTGCAGCGCGAAACGGCCAAGCCCGGGGATAAGCCCATCATTGCCGGGGTATACCTGAACCGCCTGCGCACCAACATGCGCCTGCAGGCCGACCCCACCCTGCTCTGGGCCATCGGCAACTTCGGGGTGAAGCGGGTGCTGAACCGGGACAAGCTCGTGGATTCGCCCTACAACACCTATAAGCACAAGGGCCTGCCGCCCGGCCCCATCACCTCGGCCAACCGCCAGAGCCTGAATGCCGTGCTGCAGCCCACGGCACACCGCTACTTCTTCTTCTGTGCCCGCCCCGACCTGAGCGGCTTCTCAGATTTTGCCGAAACCTACGCCGCCCACCGGCGCACCGCCCGCCGCTACCAGCACGCCCTCGACAGCCTGAAAATCCGGCGCTAACCGATTCATTCTGAATCCGGGGCCACTCCCGGGCAAGTTTCCCGACCCTGCGGGCGCTAGGCTATCATTATCACTGAATTAGGACTTACGCAAAATGCTTTCACGCAGTGTTTCGCAGTGCGAGGACGTTAAACACTGCGAAACACTGCGGTTCAACACTGCGAAACACTGCGTGAAATGGCACCAGGAGGGTTTTGCGTAAGTCCTATGAATGTTACGCAGGGTGAGGCGGGTTGCCGGCTGTCAGAAATCAGGAGTTGAGGGAGCAGGCGTTAAAAAAGGAAGGAACGAAACGGGTGACCAGGCAGACGCGCCTTACCTCGAAAACCTGCTCTTATGCTGCCTTCCAGCTTCTAACGCTTGGCTCCTCAAACCGGGGTTCAGTAATGCCCCGCGTAACAGCAGATTATCAATCTGATAAATCCTGGGAGCGGGTGGTTCTGAGTTGCGCGCGGCTTCGTACTTTTGTTTTCCTGTTGTTCGAAAATCCGCCTGCATGCCGCTTCGTTACCTTTCTTTTGGATTGCTCCTGTTTTCTCTTTCCGCCCATGCCGGCGGCTTTCAATCGGGCCCGCAAAGCGCCCGGACCCTGGGGTTGGGGGGAGCCAGCGTAGCCTACGTCCGCGACCTGGCCATTCTGTATTATAACCCGGCCGGCCTGGCCCAGCTGGATTCGCTGACGCACATCAGCGTAGGCCATTTGGCAAACGTGCGCCGCACCTCGTTTCTGGGGACCGATTCGCGCCGCCTGGTTGACCAGAAATTCCAGCCCTTGCCCGGGGGCTACTTCTACGCCACCAAAGCCCTTACTGATAAAGTAGCGGTAGGCTTGAGCATCAACACGCCCTACGGCTACGATACCCGCTGGCCCGGCGACTGGGAAGGCCGCAGCATAGTGCAGCAAGCCCGGCTGAACACCGTGTTTGTGCAGCCTACCGCAGCCCTCAGACTCAGTGAGAATTTCAGCGTTGGGGCCGGGGCCGTGTACGCGCTGGGCCGCATGAGTCAGCAGTATGCCCTCGGCGAGTATGACGACCGCGACGTAAGCGCCCAGTATTCGGGATCCGGCAGCGGCTTTGGCTTCAACGTCGGGATGTACGGAAAAACCGGGGAAAACCTCTCGTTCGGGGTCAGCTACCGCTCGCCGGTCACCCTAAAAGTCAAAAACGGGACGGCAGCCTACAACAACGTGCCGGCCATTGACGCCAGGAAGTATCCGGCGCGCACCAGCCTGCGCACCGACCTGAAACTGCCGGGGGCCTTGTCGGTCGGTATGGCGGATAACATCACCAAAAAGCTCCTGCTCACTTTCGATTTTACCCTCACGGGCTGGAGCCGCTTCGACTCGCTCACCTTCGATACCGGTGATGCGCCACGCCTGGCAACCCGCACCGTTGGGGGCCGCTACGAAGATGCCATGGCCTTCCGCGTAGGAAGCGAGTACGCCTACTCTGACAAGCTCACATTTCGGGCGGGCGTGAGCTACGACGAAACCCCGATCCGGGATGAGTATATCTCCCCCAACTTACCTGACGGCAACAAGCCCGGAGTATCAGCCGGGTTGAGCATCAGGCTGGGCGAGGATATGACGGCTGATCTGGCCTACCAGTTTGAGTATGTGGCCGAGCGCACCAGCCGCGTGGTGCAGGCCCGGGTGGGCGTGAACAACGTGGGGGGCACGTACCAAACGCAGGTCCATACGGCAGCCCTGGGCTTGTCTTATTCGTTTTAATTTTCCGCAGGCTTCTTTTCTCCTTCCGTGCAACTCACTTTTTCCTCCGCCACCCGGGTGGCCCTGCCCGCGCTGCTCGGCTCTCTGACGCTGTTGGGCTGCTCGCCCGATCAGGTGGTGCCCGCGTCCAGCGCCGGCCCACTCAACGTAAGCCAGTACCTTGCGGTCGGCGACAACTACACGGCCGGCTACAGCGACGGTGGCCTCACGCTAAGCAGCCAGCAATATTCAATACCCGCCCTGCTTGACCAGCAGTTTGCCCTGACCCTGGGTCGGGTATCTACCTTCCCCCAACCCACGTTGCCCGAGGGCACGGGGACGGGCTATTTACGGCTACAAGGCTTTGATGCCAGTGGCTTACCCCAGACCAAGCGCGTGACAACCGGCCGGAGCACCCGCGGCTCATTTATTAACCCCAGCGCCTGCGGGGGAAGTGCCGACACGACGTTCCTGTATTCACGGGCGACCAATACGCTGCCCCAGAACCTGGGAGTGCCGTTCATGCGTCTGTCGCAGATTGAAACCAAAGGCCTCGGCAATGAAGCCAATCTACAGCGCATCGGCCTGTTCAATCCGTTTCTGGAGCGTCTGCTGCCGGCCAATGATGAACGCACTTACCTGCAGGCGGTAACTGATGCCAGCGCCAGCGCGACGTTCTTCACCTTCTCCATGGGCCTGGGCGACGTGCTGCCTTATCTGCTCTCGGGGGGCAGCTGCACCAGCGCCAACCCAACTTCGGCAGCCATTAGCTTGATGAAAGCCAACGTCAAAAAGATCTTAGACAAGGTTTCGGACAATGGTCGTCGTCCGGGCATTATCTACTTGGCCCCCTATTCAATGAACCAGCTACCAATTCTGGGACGGGGCTCTATTGCCCGGGTTCAGGCGTTGGCCAAGTCAAACGACACCATATACGTTCAGGCCTCCACCCTATCAGGGGCTGTGCTTGTGCGGCCGATGTCGGCTAAAAACGATTATATCCTTCCTTCCGGGCTCGCCGAGTTCGGCAAGCGCCAGAACGTAGTCCTGCCGGGTGGTGGTACAGCATCCTTACGCTACGGACTACATTACCGTAACCCAATTAAGCTGCGCGACGTGCTTGATGAGGGCGAGTTTGGTCGGGTTAACCAAGCCGTTACAACTATTAATGATGAAGCGGTGCGCCTCGCAGACAAAGTCTACAAGCTGCCCGTTATCAATCGTAGTGTCAATGGGGTTAACCTGTATTCCCAGATTTCCCTCACGCCTCCTTTTAACGGTATCTCTGTCAATGGGGTAAAGTACACTGATGAGTTGATTAGAGGCAACTTTTATTCGCTGGACCAGTACTCGCTCACCCCGCGCGGTAATGCCATCATGGCTAATGCTATCATCCGTGAAATCAACCGCTTCTACAAGGCCAGCATCCCGTTGCTGGACCCCAATACCCTACCGACCACTGCCCATCCTTAGAAACTGGTAGTAGCGTGGGCATAAAGAAAGAAAAACGACTCTGCGGTCGTTTTCCTTTCTTTATGCCCACGCTACTACCAGCTCTCACAGCAACGCTTATAGCGGCAGCAACCGTAGCTGAACCGAATCGAGGCGGGCGGCCTGCTGACGGGCCAGGGTTTCGTGGTAGCTCAGGCCGGTGTATTCGGAGTGCTCCAGGAAAAGCAGCGGGCTGGTCAGCAGCGGCTCAGGCCAGGCCGCCAGGGCCGGCCGCCGGGCCAGGGAGTCGAACTGCGGCACCCCGGCCACGCGCCAGTAGGCATCGAGCAGCACGTACTGATAGCCGCGCCGCCGCAGAGCGGGCAGCTGATTCTCGTTCGTAATTCCCTGCAGGCTATCCAGGCCAAGGGCAAACGGGGCCAGACCGTGCCCCACGGTGCTGGCTACCCGCCGGGCCCCGTGCGCCTGCAGCCAGGCCGCCACCTGCGGGTAGCGGCTGGGCGTGTAGGCATAGATTTCGCGCTGAATCCGGTACAGGTTGAAACCAATCGCCAGCAGGACGACAGCGGCCAGCGCCCGTACCGGCAGCACGCGCCGCAGGCTCAGAAACGCCAGCGCATAGAACAACCCGTAGGCCAGCAGCAACCCCCGCGGGGCCTTAATCAGCAGCGACATACCGGCCAAGTAGCAATACGCCCACACCGCCAGGTAGCGGACCAGATTGATGCGGCGCAGCTCCGAAAACAGCTCCCGCCGCCACAGCACCGGCCCGGCTACCAGGGCCAGCAGCACCAGCGGCGACTCGAAGTCGCGCAGGTACTGGAGGTAGTAGAAAAGGTCGGTCTGCACTGAGCCCACGCGGCCGGAGGCATTGGCCGCGCCGGGAAACACAATGTTGTAGTACACGCCCACCCACCGGTACCACGGTAGTCCCGCAACCATGCCCACGGCGCTCAGCAGCACGTAAGGCGCTGCTACAAGGCCCGCGGCCCGCCACCAGCTGCCGCGCTGCCAGAAAAGTCCGTCGCGCTGGAGCAGCTCGAAAACCACCAGAATGGGCACCGTCAGCAGGAATTTATAATTGACGCACAAGCCCAGCATCAGCCAGAGCGCGGTGCGCAGCAAAGCCGGGCGGCTGGGGTGGCGCAGCCGGTGGTAATACGCCTGCAGCAGCCCGGCAAACAGCCCCAGGCTCGGGGAGCCCATCGTGAAGTCGCGGCCGGAGAAGGTCAGAAAGATAGATGAGCCGACCAGCAACGCCAGCAGCGCGGTTTCGGCGGGCCGCAGCCGGGCCTCGCGCCCCACGAAGGCGGCCAGCCAGCCCACGGCCCCTGTGGCCAGCAGGGCATTCAGGTATTGGAAGATGCGGAAGTTGGTGGTGAACCACGCCACCGGGGCGTACAGCAGCGAAAAGCCGGGGCTGCCGTGGTGAAACAGATTACGCAGGTTGCCCTGGGCTACTTCCTGCACAATCTGCCAGTTGCGCACCGAGTCGTAGTCGGGCAGGGCAGCGTCCGCCAGGCCGTAGAGCCGTAGCCCAGCCACGGCCAGCAGGGCCAGCAGCAGCCAGAAGGCGGTTTCTCGGGTCTGATTATCGTTCTTCGCGGCAGACACCTTTTTTTAATGCTGAATTTTGAATTGCTCCCACTCGCGCAGGCGGAGCAATATTACCAGTCTGCCTCCGGACTCCGCCCGGCCCGGCCCTTTCTTCCTTCCCAAACCCCGAATTCATAATTCCAGGACTTACGCAAAACCCTCCTGGTGCCATTTCACGCAGTGTTTCGCAGGGTTAAACCGCAGTGGTTCGCAGTGTTTAACGTCCTCGCACGGCGAAACACTGCGGTTTAACCCTGCGAAACACTGCGTGAAAGCATTTTGCGTAAGTCCTAAATTCATACTTCAAAAGAGATGCGAACAGTTATTCAGCGCGTAACCGAAGCCCGCGTAACCGTCGAAGGGCGCGTCACCGGGCAGATTGGTCCGGGCCTGCTGGTGCTGGCTGGTTTTGCTCCCGCCGACGATACCCGCGCCCTCGACTGGATGGCCCGCAAGCTGGTGCAGCTGCGCATTTTCGGCGACGACGAGGGCAAAATGAACCGCAGCGTGCAGGACATCGGCGGGCAGGTGCTGGTGGTGAGCCAGTTTACGCTGCTGGCCGACGCCCGCAAAGGCAACCGCCCCAGCTATATCGGCGCGGCGCCACCGCCGGTAGCGGTGCCCCTCTACGAGCAGTTCGTCGGGATGCTGGAGCAGCTGCTGGGCCAGCCCGTGCCTACCGGGGAGTTCGGAGCCGATATGCAGGTGCAGCTGCTCAACGACGGCCCGGTCACCATCGTGCTGGACTCGCCGGGGGCGTCGTAAAGGGCATTGTCCCAGCATCGAAGGTCATTCCAAGCTTGCCGAGGAATCTCGCGCGCTGACGAATGAGTAGTAATCCAACGACGCCACGCGAGATTCCCCGACTCCGCTACGCTACGCTCGGAATGACGTTCTAAGTAATCTTACCTCCCCAATTTCACCTTTGCCATGACTATCGAAGAAGCCCAAAAGACCGTGGACACCTGGATTCAGACTACCGGGGTGCGGTATTTCAACGAGCTGACCAATATGGCCATGCTCACCGAGGAAGTGGGCGAAGTAGCCCGCATCATTGCCCGGCAGTACGGTGAGCAGTCGTTCAAGGAGTCGGACCGGGACAAGGTACTGGCCGATGAGCTGGCCGACGTGCTGTTCGTGGTTATCTGCCTGGCTAACCAGACCGGCATCGACCTGACCGACGCCCTGCAGCGCAACCTGACCAAGAAAACCCTCCGCGACGCCGACCGCCACCAACAGAACGAGAAACTTCAATGAACAATCAACAATGAGCAATGAACAATTATCAATGAGCAATTATCAATGAGCAATTATCAATGAGCAGTTAACAGCTGTAAGTAGCCGTTAGACCGATCTGCTCATTGCTCATTGTTCATTGCTCATTGTTAATTGCTCATTGTTAATTGTTAATTGATTATCCCGCCAGATGGGCACGATATCGTACTCGTCCTGCTGCACGCAAAACGCCATATCCTGGTGCGCCTCCAGGTGGTTGAGCCGCCGGACGTGGGCCGATTTGAGCAGGTAGGCGGCTACGTCGGGTTGGGCGGTGCGCCAGAGATCGAGGGCGGCCAGCGTGGCGTCGGAGGCCGTGACGTCGAAATCGGCTTGCAGCCGCTCGGCCAGAGCGCCGCCGAAGAGCGTGTCTTCGAGGCAGAAATGGCCTTTCCAGCCCGCACACACTACCACCGCATCCTTATTCTGCCGGCGCAGGAAGCTGGCTACGGCTGCCAGATTCAGGAACGCGCCCAGCACCACCGCGTCGGCCGCCAGGGAAAGGTGCAGGGCGCGGGTGCCGTTGGTGGTGGTGATAGCAACGCCCCGCCCCCGCACCGGCACCACACCGTCGAGGTAGCCGAAGGGCGAGTTGCCCAGGTCCACGCCTTCGGCCTGCACGCCGTCGCGCTCGGCGGCGGTGAGGTAGCCCTGGGCGGCCAGGGCCCGGCACTCGGCCAGCTCGCTGCAGGGCACGATGTGCGTGACGCCCGCCGCCAGCGCCGTCACCATCGACGACGTAGCCCGCAGGATATCCACGATGACGGCCACCCGGCCCCGCAGATCAAACAGCGGCAGCAGCTCGGGGGAAAAACAGATGTCGAGAGAAGGCATATTTTTCAGTTACCAGTTACCAGTTGTGAGTTGCCCGTTGTGAGTTGCCTGTTGTGAGTTGCCTGTTGTGAGTTGCCTGTTGTGAGTTGCCTGTTGTGAGTTGCCTGTTGTGAGTTGCCTGTTGCCAGGGAGGCGGTCGGCCGGGCGGTAGTGCCAGGGCCGCCGCCATGGCCGAAGAGTTGCGACAGGAGTAAATGCAAAATTGCCAGCTGCCAGCTCGAACTGGCAACTGGCAACTCGTAACCGGCAACTGATTATTCTTCCGTCCCGGGCACGAAGGGTAGCTTTACTACCGTGGCGGGGAAGTTCTTGCCGCGCACCTGCACGAAAATCTTGCTGCCGGGCGCGCTCAGCTCGGTTTTCACGTAGCCCAGGCCCACGCCCTTGCCCAGCGAGGGCGACTGGGTGCCGGAGGTTACTTCGCCGATAGCTTCGCCGGCTTCGTCAACCAGCGGGTAGTGGCTGCGCGGGATACCGGGGCCGTCGAGCAGGAAGCCCACCAGCTTGCGGGTCACGCCTTCGGCCTTCTGCTGCCTGAGCGCTTCAGCATTGGTGAAATCCTTGGTGAACTTGGTGATCCAGCCCAGGCCGCCTTCCAGCGGGGAGGTCTGGTCGTCGATGTCGTTGCCGTAGAGGCAGTAGCCCATTTCCAGGCGCAGCGTGTCGCGGGCACCCAGGCCGATGGGCTTCAGGCCGTGGGGCTGGCCGGCTTCCATCACCCGGTCCCAGACCTGCCGGGCGTGCTCGTTGGGTACGTACAGCTCGAAGCCACCCGCGCCGGTATAGCCCGTAGCGGAGATAATGACGTTGGGTGCGCCGGCAAACGTGCCCTGCACGAAGGAGTAGTAGGGAATGCGGCTCAGGTCGGTATCGGT
The DNA here is from genome assembly GCF_039539565.1 of Hymenobacter fastidiosus. Lineage (NCBI taxonomy): Bacteria > Pseudomonadati > Bacteroidota > Cytophagia > Cytophagales > Hymenobacteraceae > Hymenobacter > Hymenobacter fastidiosus. The sequence continues at coordinate 142,986 of NZ_BAABDJ010000006.1, forward strand.
CAGGCCCTGCAGGGCGGCAATGGCCTTGGGGCCCTGCACTGCGAACAGGCTGATATCATCCGACACGTTCTGCATCTCGGCGCCCTGGGTGTTGTGCTGGCTGATCCAGTTCCAGTCCTTGTCGATGTTGGAGGCGTTGACCACCAGCAGGTAGTCCTCATCGGCCAGCTTGTACACCAGCAGGTCGTCCACGATGCCGCCCTCATTGTTGGGCAGGCAGGAGTACTGGGCTTTGCCGTCGGTGAGCTTGCTGGCGTCGTTGCTGGTCACGCGCTGAATCAGGTCGAGGGCCCGGGGGCCGCGCACCCGAAACTCCCCCATGTGCGACACGTCGAAAATACCCACGGCCCGGCGCACGGTGTGGTGCTCGTCGAGGTCGGAGGAATAGCGCACGGGCATATTGTAGCCGGCAAAAGGCACCATTTTGGCGCCTAGCTGCTGGTGAACGTCGTTTAGGGTGACGGTTTTGAGATCTTCGGCCATGGGTAGGATTGATTCGAAAAGAGAAGGGTAAGGCAGACGAGCCGCCGGAAGGGCAGGGCGAAATTAGCTATTTCCCTTGGCCGGGCGGCACGTCCTTCCCGTAGGAGTTCTTTAGCGGGCCCAACTACCCGCCGGGATTAACCGACGAGGGCCACTTTTCCCGGCTGCCGCCAGACACTACCGGCTGCCCCGGGCCCAACCCCCAACCTTAGCCGCCCCCGGCGGGCGTTTCCAGATGAACTTAGATCTTAAGCAGGATTTTGAAACGGCCATGGTCAAGCACCTGCTGTTCAAGTCCAAGCTCCGCTCCTTTCTCTACGGCACCAACCTGGCCGAAGGCCCCATCCGCGACCCGGATCAGTGCGGGCTGGGCATCTGGATTCAGGAAAGAACCAGCAGCGCCACCGGGAACCGGACTGAGTGGGCCACCCTGGATCGTTCTCACCGGCAACTGCACGTCGAGGCCAACCGCCTGATGGATATGCGCCTGCAGGGACACCCCGCCGAGGCTATTGCCGGCCTTTCGGATATCCACTACCTCACCGATCAGGTGACGGAGCTCTTACGAACCCTGGAGCAGAAGATGCGTACGGGTCGCTAATCTGCGTCAGTATCCCGCGCGGCCTGCCTCATGAAGCTGAAGCTTTCCACCAAACTCTTTGCCGGCTTTCTGCTCATCTCCGCGCTGTTTGCGGGGGTGGTCTTTGTCAACTACCAGCTTTCGCGCAAGGTATTGCGCAACTCCCAGCGCGTGGAGGCATCCCAGCGCCTCACGGGGGAAGCCTCCATGTTGTTCCGCAACATCATCGACATGGAGTCGGGCTTCCGGGGCTACCTGCTGCTGGGCAACGAGTTCACGCTCAAACCCTACTACCAGGGCGAGCGGGAGCTGCTGGGTCGCTTTTCCGAAATCCACGATCAGCTGCTCCCCACCGACCCGCAGTATGCCCGCATCACGCGCGCCCAGAAGCTGTTTCAGCAGTGGTCGTCGTTTTCGCATCTGCTGATCAGCGAAAAGCGCGAGGCCCGCCGCCGTAACCCCCGGCAGATTGCCATGGCAGGCATGGAGCACGGCGCGCTGGCCGCCAGCCTGACGGGCCCCCAGATCATGGACCAGATCCGGGTAATCTTTGACGCGTTTGACCGTACCGAGCTGGCGGCCCGCAAAAAAGTGCAGCAAAAGCTGGAGGAAAGCATCCGGCAGACGCGCCTCGGGTCGGTTATTATCACGCTGCTTTCCATTCTGGTCGGCTTGCTCTGGGCGGCCTACGTCACCCGCCTCATTGCCCGCCGCATTGCCACCATGGTAGCGCTGTCGACCCGCATTTCCGGCGGCGACTACATCACCCGCATCGACGATACGGATCAGGATGAGCTGACGGCGCTGGCTGACTCGCTCAACCTGATGGCTCGCACCATCGACTCGACCATCACCCAGCTGGAGCGACGCAACCAGGAGCTGGATCAGTTTGCCTACGTCGTCTCGCACGACCTGAAGGCTCCGCTGCGGGGCATTGAAAGCGCCTCGCGCTGGATTGAGGAAGATATGGGCCATAGTGTGCCACCCCATATTCAGGAATTTCTGGCCCTGATGCGGGTGCGGGTGCATCGCATGGAAAACCTGATTACCGGGATTCTGGATCTGGCCCGCATCGGGCGCACCCAGCTGGCGGAGGAGCGCATCAACGTCCGGGAGCTGCTGACTGAAATCGTGGACTCGCTGGAAAAGCCGCCGGGCTTCCGGTTTGAGCTGCCGACTTATCTGCCCACGCTCACTACCAGCCGGGTGCAGCTGCAGCAGGTATTTACCAATCTGATCAGCAATGCCGTCAAGTACCACGAACACCCCGAAGAAGGGGTGGTGCGCGTCGGTTGCCGCGAAGACCGCCAGCAGTACACCTTCTCCGTTTCCGATAACGGCCCTGGCATCGATCCGCAATACCACGAGCGGATCTTCGTCATTTTCCAGACCCTGACGGAGCGCGACACGCTGGAAAGTACCGGCGTAGGACTGGCCATCGTGAAAAAAATCGTGGAACGCCAGGGTGGAATCATTCGCGTTGAATCCGCTGAGGGTCATGGGGCCACCTTCGTTTTCACCTGGCCCAAAGAGCGGGTAGCCCATGCTGAGCGGCGGCCCGCCCCCAGTCAATTGGTGGCCGGCCCGGCCTAAAAAGTTCCTACGGCCGTATACTGTCCCAGCTTTTGCCTGTTCCGAACCAATCATTTTATGTCTGATAACGCCCTGGCTCCCTCCATTTTACTGGTCGAAGACGACCAAATGGACATCATGAACGTGCAACGCGAGCTGCGCAAGCACGATATCGTCTGCCCGCTGCACATTGCCCGCAATGGCCGTGAAGCCTTACACTTGCTCCGCGGCGATGGTGAACAGCCCAAAATCAGCAAGCCCACCGTCGTGCTGCTCGACATCAACATGCCGCGCATGAATGGCCTGGAGCTGCTCGACACGCTCCGGTCGGACCCGGAGTTTGTAGGCCTGAACGTGTTTATCATGACCACCTCCGATCTGGAAACCGACCGCCTCAAGGCGCAGCAGCTGGCCGTGAGTGGCTACATCATCAAGCCCCTGAGCTTCGATAACTTTGGGGAAGGTGGGACCACGGTGGATGGCTTCAGCCTGTTTCTGGACTTACTCAGGCTGAAGCAATAGCCGGGTTGTAGGTATCCGGTAAGAGGGAGGATCTTGCCGGCCGCAGGTCTTGCCCCTGGTCCTGGCGGTGTCTTCAGCAATCAGCCGGCCCGGCACGCCAACGCCTCCTACAGCAGCCGGAAGCCCATTCGATGATGCTCACAGGGGCCCTGCGCACGAATAGCGGCGCGGTGTTTTTCCGTGGGGTAGCCGGCATTCTGCTCCCAGCCATACGCGGGAAACTGCCGGGCCAGCTCGTGCATCCGGTCGTCGCGGAAGGTTTTGGCCAGCACGGAGGCAGCCGCAATACTGCGGTAGCGGCCGTCGCCCTTGATGAAGCAGGTGTGCTCGATTCCCGCGTAAGAGTGAAACCGGTTGCCATCGACCAGCAAATGCTGCGGCACCTGGGCTAGCGCGGCTACGGCACGGTGCATGGCCAGGTAGCTGGCGTTGGCAATGTTGAGCCGGGCAATTTCGGCCGGCGAAGCTTCGGCCACGGCCCACGCTACCGCTTCGCGGCAGATATCGGCCCGCACCAGCTCCCGCCGCCGGGCGGTCATCAGCTTGGAATCGTTCAGGAAGGCCGAGGTGAAATCAGGCGGAAGGATGACCGCGGCGGCGAAAACCGGGCCGGCCAAACAGCCCCGCCCCGCCTCATCGAGCCCCGCTTCGAGCGGATGGCCGGTGTAGGAAGCAAGCAGCATAGGCGGGTAAAGGTAGCACGCACGATTGGCAAGAGAAAGGGCCTCCCCGGCAGTCGTTGCTACCGGAGAGGCCCTTTCGAGAGGAGGTTTTACAGATATTCAGGCGTCAAAAACGAGAGCAGGGCGGACGGCACGCCGGCTCATCTGGTTCTGACGGCCGGCAACTTAATGACGGCCGGCCGTGGAGCCAATGTCGGGGGTCCCGGCTTCGCCGCGGCGGTTGCCTTGCTTGTCGCGGGGCCCTTCGTCGAGGGCGGCATCTTCTTCGGTGGTAATATACTCGTTGGTGAGGGGGCCCAGGCCGCCGGTATTCTGCAACAGCTCCGACTCGGCCTGCGCGTGTTTGAGGTTGAACAAAGGGTCGCCGGGTTGGGCAGAACGGTTGTTGGGTTGATTGGCCATACAATATCCGGTGCCGACCGGGATGTGAACGGCCGGCTATACCCGTGGTACGGCGGTCCGCCAGCGCGGGTTGAAGCAAGGCCAAAATGTTGTGCTCTGGTTTCGGAGCCAGGCACAAAAAAGCCGTTGCATCGCGCAACGGCTTTTTTCACACTAACCGGTTGGTCATTCATCCACCTATCCCAATACCGGTCGTGCAATACGCTGCTCAGTACTTCCTTTCCACAGTATAGCGAGCAGCGCTGGTTTCTTTCCGGAACAAAGCTACTTGCTGTCAGCCGGTTAAACCTGGTTTTTTTGATCAACCCGCTTCCCGGCTCGCTCAACTCCGTCTGCGGCCCGGTGGATGAGCTGACGACGGTTTGCCTACCTGACGAGTTGTACCTTTGTTGTCCGCCGGGCTTTCTCCCTTCTGAATTTATGACGTCACTAACCGATCCGGACTTCGACGAGAAGTACAACCCCTGGCAGCAGCTCAGCTCCGTGGTACACTACCAAAATCCCTGGATCAGCGTCCGCGAAGATCAGGTAGTTAACCCCACCGGGGGCCGCGGCATTTACGGGGTCGTGTCGATGAAGAACAAGGCGCTGGGCATTGTCCCGGTCGATGCCGACGGCAACACGTGGCTGGTGGGCCAGTACCGGTATCCGCTGAACGAGTACAGCTGGGAAATCCCGATGGGTGGGGGCCCGGTGGAGCTGGACATTCTGGCATCGGCCCAACGGGAGCTGAAGGAGGAAACCGGCTTCACGGCCCGCCGCTGGACCAACATTGCCCGCCTGCATACCTCCAACTCCGTCACGGATGAGGAAGGCTTTGTTTTCCTGGCCGAAGACCTGGAGCATGGCGACACCGAACCGGAAGAGACTGAGGACCTGCGCCTCTGGAAGCTGCCCCTCAGCCAGGCGGTACAGCTGGTGATGGATAATCGCATCACCGATGCCATTAGCGTCGCGGGGTTGCTGAAAGCCGAACGCATCCTGCGCAGCCGCCGGCCGGATATGGCTTAGGGTGGGTGGACAGTAAGGAAAAATGGCCGTCATGCAGAGCATAGCGAAGCATCCCGGAGAGGCCCGGCAGGAGAACCGGCCCGCGGGCAACGGCGGGGTAATACCCAGCCGGGAATCTTATCTTCCGGCTTCTAAGTTCCAGCGTCTAAATTTGCAGCCATGGGTCGTCTACTGCTTTTTCTGGGGCACCGCCTCTACACGGTCTGGAGCACCTTCTGGTTTGTGCTGCCCTTCGTGGTGACGTATCCGGCGCAGTGGCTGCTGAAGCACCGGCCGGCCTGGCATCCGCATCTGCACGCGCTCAACCGGGGCTGGTCTATTTTTGCCATCCGGATGTGGGGAATGCCGGTGGAGGTCATCAAAAAGAGCCAGCCTCCGGCAGGACAGCCCTGTCTCTACGTGGCCAACCACAGCTCCTACATTGATATCCCGCTGCTGTTCAAAGCCATTCCCGGATTCATTAACGTGGTGGGTAAAAGCTCCCTGGCCCGCGTGCCGCTCTGGGGCCCCATTTTCGGCAGCACGTATATCACGGTGAACCGGGAAAGTGCCATGAGCCGGGGCCGGGCCATGGTGCAGGCGCGCCAAAGTCTGGCGGCCGGCCGCTCAGTCGTCATTTTCCCCGAAGGCAGTATTTCGCCCCGCCCCGGCCAGGACATGCTGCCTTTCAAAGACGGCGCCTTCCAGCTGGCTATTGCTACGGGAGTGCCCATCGTGCCCGTCTCGATGCCCCTGAACCACCGCTTTATGCCCGATGTGGCCGGGCCGCTCCGGGTGCGCTACTCCCCCTTACGCATCGTGCTGCACGCCCCTATTCGGACCAGCCACCTGCTGCCCGCGGATGTTTCGGCCCTGAAGGAGCAGGCATTCCGTATTATTGCCAGCGAATTCCAACCGGCCGCCGCTGGCATTCCGGCCGCCTCCACGCTGCGCCGGCCGTCAGCCTCTGCCGGGCCCGCGGTGGCTGGTCCCGAAAACGCCGCCCCTGCCGCCGAAAATCCGCAGTTGAGTCTGCCCAGTTCTTAATTCCTGATTGCTAAATTCTGATTTCCCTTGAGTACCGACCTCCCTACCCTGCGCAAGCTGGCTCATCTGTCCCGCCTCGAATTCGACGCCACCAAAGAGCAGCAGATGCTCGGCGACCTGAACAAGATCCTGGACTGGGTGGCCGAACTCAGCAAACTCGACACCACCGACGTGGAGCCGCTGGTGCACCTGTCGCACGAAATCAACGTGCTGCGGCCCGACGTGGCCCACAACTCGGTGAGCCATCAGGAAGGCCTGCGCAACGCCCCGCGCAAGGATTCCGATTATTTCCGCGTCCCGAAAGTACTGGAATAACCCCCGCTAGTGCCGACTTCCGATTCCCGCTCCATCTGGCGCAGCCCGTTGCTGGTGCTGGGCCTGCTCGCCGGCCTGGCTATGGCCCTGGCGGGCTACCATTACTTCACCGGCGACGATTATACCCTGCGGGTGCAGGAGGTTGCCCAGCTTCAGCCCGTCCCCCTGGTCGTGCAGCGGGTAATGATTGGCCTCGACGCGCTGCCCGTGCGCGCCAACGGCTATATCACCACGCAAACCCACGACGTCAGCGGCCCCTTCGTCCGGGCGGAGGCGGCCGCGGCCCTGCTATTGCTCCTGGCGGGCTGCCTGGCTTATTTCCTGGCCGTAGTCAGCACTTTGCCCCGGCCGGCTTTCGTGGCGGGCATGGCCCTGCTGATTTTTCTGCTCATGTCCCTCAACGCCGATCTGCTCGGCCTCATCGACTCGCGGCAGCAGTACTTTCTGGTGGTAATGCTGCTGCTGTTGGGGCTGCCGGCTTTTGCCTTCCACGCCTTCTGGCCCCAGGCAGCCCTCTGGCAGCGCCTGCTGGTGTTCCTGGGGCTGGTAGCGGGCCTGAGTGCCTTCATTTTCCTGCGCAGCACCTACCCCACCGACACTACTGCGCTGCATCTGGTGAGCTTTGCGACGAGCAGCGGCGCCATTATCGTGGCGCTGCTGGTATTGTGGGTTGGCTTTGAGAATATCCAGGGGCTGCTGTGGTTTAATACCCAGGCCGAAAATCCGGGCAGCCGCTTTGGCCTGCTGCCCTTTGTGCTGGCCAGTGGTCTGTATCTGGGCATGTTGCTGCTGTACTACTGGAACAACGGCGAAGTATTTATTCTGCCCCACGTACGGCTGGAACCCTTGCTACTCTTACTGCCGGCCGTAGCCATCGGCTGGCTGAGTCTGCGCCGCCGGGCGGCTACGTACGGCCCCTGGGTACCCTACTGGCCCGGCGCGGCGCACCTCTACCTGATTCTGGTTGCCCTGGCCGCGGGCTTTCTGGGCTACGCCTTCGCCACCGCCAACGACCCGCTGATTACTGCCGGCCGTGATTTTACCGCGCTGGCTTTGCTGGTCTGCGGCACGGCTTTTCTGCTGTACGTGCTGATCAATTTTGGTCCTCTGATCAAACAGCGCCTGCGGGTGTACCGCGTGGTCTACGAGCCGCGGCGGCTGCCGTTCTATACAGTGTACCTGCTCGGTCTCGGAGGAATTATCGCGGTGGAGCTGCGCAACAATTTTTTTATCGTCAACCAGGTGCAGGCCGGATACTACAATAACCTGGGCGACCTCACCCGTTTGCAGAGCGAGCAGCAGCCCAATGCCGGGGCCCTGGCTTTACTGGCGGAGCGCTACTACGCCGAAAGCGACGTGCTGGACTTTCATAACCATCGCGCCAGCTGGGGACGGGCCGCGCTGTACCGCTTCCGGGCCCAGCGTCAGAACGAGATAAACGCCCTGCGCCGGGCTCAAAGCCGCTTGCCGTCGGAGAAGATTTCGCTCCGGCTGGCCGCTCTTTTCCCTGAGCCGACCGACTTCTTCGACCGGCTGCAGCTGTTGCGCGAAGGCCTGAAAACCGCGCCCCGCAGTGTCCGCCTCAACAACGACTTAGCCCAGCTCTACACCCGGTCTACCATCACCGATTCGGTCAACTACTACTTCAACCGCGCTGAGTCCTTTGCGGCGGGCAATCCGGTGGTGCAGGCTAACCGGCTGGCTTACCTGCTCCAGCTCCGGGATCTGACCACAGCTCAGCAGCTGGTGCAAAGTGAAACAACTAGGGCCCAAAACCCAGCCTGGCGCGGTAATGAAACCCTCCTGCAGCAGCTTGCCGGGTTACCTTCTTCGATTGACTCACCCTCCCCCACCACCTTCGCTCTTTCTACCGCCGACTTCGCATGGTACTATCATGATTGGCTACGACGGGCTAGTAAAGGCGATACCAGTCAGCTTCGCCAGCTTATCCGCCTAAGCAAAGTACCGGCGAATGACCGCTACGCGGAGCAGTTCACTTTTCTTCAGGCCCTGACGCAGTACTATGGCGGGCAGCCCGTGGCTGCCCAGAACACCCTGCAGCCGTTGGCGGCGGGCACCACCCCGGGCAGCGCCTACTATCAAAGCCTGGCCGGACTCTGGCTGCTGGAACCAGGCCTGCCGGCCTCGGCGGCCGTCCGCTTCCGGGAGGCCGCCCGGAATGGCTACCAGGAGGCAGCTCTTTTCCGGGCCTACGCCCAGGCCCTCAACAACCAGCCCGATTCGGCCCGGGCTTCGGCCATCCAGGCAGTTGCCTCAGCTACTCCGGTCCTGGCCGGACAGGCAGCCCGCCTGGCGGGCATCCTCAGCCTCGACTTCAGCCGGCAGTATTCGTCGGCCACCGATTCAACCCGGGCCCAGCTTCTGGTCTTACGGGGCAACGAGCTTGGTTCGACCAACCTGATTGCGCCGGCCGCCGCGTTGAATACGGTAGCGGCCCGCGAAGCCGCGCTGCTGGCTCAGATTCCCCGTGCCCTCCGGGCTGGCGAGTTAAGCGCGGCCCGGCAGGCAATCAGGCAGTTTGGCCCGGCTTCGCCAACCAGAACGCCCAGCTCTTCCCATTGGAACGTCCTGCGGGGCCAGCTATACGTGCAGGACAGGCAAAAACGGCTCCTGCACCAACTGCTATCGACGGCCTACTTTGCGCCATCGCACCAGCCGTATCGACTCTACTATCAGGCAGCGGCGGCCGAAATGGAGGGCCGGCCGGCGGCAGCCCAACTGTATGCCCGGTTGGTAGGCACAGCCCCGATGCTGGAAGCGGGCGTGTTGGCGGCGGCTGATTTTTATTCCCACCGGCAGGAATATACCAAGGCCTACAATTTTTTGTTGGAGGGATTAGCACATAATCCAGAATCAATTGCGTTATTGCAAGCATACACCCTGGCCGCTGTTCCAGCCGGACTTGCCTCTTACACGGCAGCTCCGCTGGAAAAGCTGCTCCAATTGCTTTCCCCTGCCGAATACCGTACCTTTCATACCCAGTACGAAGCTCGCCGCCGCGCTCAGGCGGCGGCGGCCCCCTGGAATTAAACCCGGCCCGTTTATGCTACCTCCCGTAATTGAAACCCACGACATCGCCAAGGAATATCAGATGGGTACGGAGCGTATTCACGCCTTACGCTCGGTGACCATCACTATCCAACGAGGCGAATACGTAGCCTTTATGGGTCCCTCAGGATCGGGCAAATCCACGCTGATGAACATCGTGGGCTGCCTCGACACTCCCAGCCGCGGCAATTATGTTCTGAACGGCAAGGATGTCAGCCGAATGTCGGACAACCAGCTGGCGGAAGTTCGCAACAAGGAGATTGGCTTTGTATTCCAGACCTTTAATCTGTTGCCCCGGGCTACTTCGCTCGACAATGTTGCCCTACCGCTTATCTACGCCGGCTACAGCAAAAGCCAACGCGAGGAAAAAGCGCTGGAGGCGCTGCGCAGCGTTGGCCTGGCCGACCGGGCCAAGCACCGGCCCAACGAGCTTTCCGGCGGGCAGCGCCAGCGCGTCGCTATTGCCCGGGCGTTGGTCAACGACCCCAGCATAATTCTGGCCGATGAGCCCACGGGTAACCTTGACTCCAAGACGAGCCATGAAATCATGGATTTGTTCGAGGCGCTTTACGTGAAAGGCAATACCATTATTATGGTGACCCACGAAGAAGACATTGCCCGCTACGCCCACCGGATTGTCCGCCTGCGCGATGGACTGGTAGAGTCTGATTTACCCAACAATGACATTGCCACGCTGCACAACCAGGTGCTGAATGGCTGATTTTTTTGTTTACTTCTTCGGGAGGCCTTTTTAAAGTTGGTGCATCGACTTAACGGTTGCCGCACTACTTTAAAAAGGCCTCTTCCGTGTAGTAAAACCGTGCACCCGTAGCGACAGAACAACCCGCTTTAACCAGTGATCCATGAAGATTTACACCAAAACCGGCGACAAAGGCCTGACTTCCCTCATCGGTGGCACGCGCGTTCCCAAATCCAGTCTGCGCATTGACTGCTACGGCACCGTAGACGAGCTGAATTCTTACATCGGCCTGCTCCGCGACCAGGAAGTGAATGCCAGTCGACGCGACCTGCTCAAAGAAATTCAGGACCGCCTGTTCACTATGGGGGCTGCGCTGGCCTCCGATCCGGAGAAATCGAAGATGAAGATTCCGGATCTGCACGCGGAGGACGTAGTGATGCTGGAACGGGAAATGGACCAGATGAATGAAGGGCTGCCCGAGCTGCGCGTTTTTATTTTACCCGGTGGTCATCCATCCGTTTCCTTCGCCCACGTAGCTCGCTGCGTCTGTCGGCGGGCGGAACGACTGGTTATTGCCTTGCAGGAAGAATCCTTTGTGGCCGAATTAGTGGCCATTTATCTGAACCGGTTATCCGATTACCTGTTCGTCCTGAGTCGGCAGATGGCGCACGATTTGGGGGCCGAAGAGGTTAGCTGGAAACCACGCCTGTCGTAGGACCGCTTCAGGTTCGTTTGCCTGTCGTAACTTGCCGCTCCCATCCATTTTCACTCCCCCTTCTATGCTCGAGACCCTGACTATCCGGACCCAACGCACTACCGCGTCCCGTCTGGAGCACCTGGACCCTGACCACATTGAATTCGGCAAAATCTTTTCCGATCATATGTTCGCGGTAGACTATCGCGACGGCGAATGGCAGACCCCTCAGATTGTGCCCTACGGCGATATGGCCGTAAGTCCGGCCAATTCGGCTTTGCACTACGGCCAGGCCATCTTTGAAGGCATGAAAGCCTACAAGAACGCGGAGGGCCACATTGCCTTGTTCCGGCCGACCGACAACCTGCACCGCCTCAACGCCTCGGCCGAACGGATGTGCATGCCCCCGCTCCCGGAGGAGTTGTTTATGCAGGGGCTCACCCAACTCATTCGCCTCGACGCGGCCTGGGTCCCCAATACGCCCGGCAGTGCGTTGTATATCCGGCCGTTCATGTTTGCCACCGACGGCTTCATTGGGGTGCGCCCTTCCGAATCGTACCGCTTTATAATTTTCACCTGTCCGGTTGGCTTATATTACAATAAGCCGTTGCGGGTACGATTTGAAGAAACCTACGTGCGCTCGGCGGAAGGTGGCGCGGGCTTCGCCAAGAATGCCGGCAACTACGGCGCCGCCATGTACCCAACCAAGCTGGCTCAGCAGGAGGGCTTTCATCAGCTGATCTGGACCGATGCGTCCGAGCACCGTTACGTGGAGGAATCCGGGACCATGAACGCCGTTTTCATTATCGATGGCAAAATCATTACCCCGGCGCTGAGTACCTCCATTCTTGATGGCATTACCCGGCGTAGCATCCTGCAGCTGGCCCGCGACTGGGGCCTTACGGTGGAGGAGCGCAAAGTATCGGCCACTGAAATCATGGCGGCGCAGGCCGCCGGCACGTTGCAGGAGGCTTTTGGAGTAGGTACGGCGGCCACCATTGCTCCTATTGCGGTTATTGGCTACCAGGGCCACGAGTACGAACTGCCGACGCCTGGTCCCGATTCTTTCGCCCAACGCATGGGGGCAGCGCTGAATGCTATCCGCACCGGTACGGCACCCGACGAACACGGCTGGATGGTGGAAGTGTAGTTTCGCCGTTTGCCCGGTTCTGCAACGCCCATTGCTGGCTCCGGCCAGTGGTGGGCGTTGTGTATTTTCTACCTTTATTTCTTTAGTCCCCATTTTTCACCACTAATTTTTCCCATGACCCAGGATCAGGTTAAGGAATTGAAAGGCCGCGCTGAGGCTTTGAGGAGGTATCTTTGACTACGATGCCCGAAAAAATCAGATTGTAGCCGCGGAAGAGCAGACTATGGCGGCCGATTTCTGGAATGATTCCAAGAAAGCGGAGTTGGTGCTGAAGGAAATCAAGTCCATAAAAATCTGGACTGATGACTACGAGGCCGTACAGCTCGCCCTGGCGGACACGGAAGTCCTGTTTGACTTCTACCGGGAGGGGGAAGTCGCCGAAGCGGAAATGCTGGCCGACTTCCAGGCCACCCAGCTGAAGGTGGAGCAGCTCGAGTTCAAGCGGATGCTTTCCGATGAAGAGGACCAGCTTTCTGCCATCATCGATATCAATCCCGGAGCGGGCGGAACCGAAAGCCAGGACTGGGCCGAAATGCTCATGCGCATGTACATCATGTGGGCGGAGAGTCATGGCTTCGGCGTGAAGCAAATCAGCTATCAGCCGGGCGAAGGTGCGGGCATTAAATCGGCTTCCCTGGAAATCGACGGCGACTTCGCGTATGGCTACCTGAAAAGTGAGATTGGAGTCCATCGGCTGGTGCGCATGTCTCCTTTCGACAGCAGTGGCCGGCGACATACCTCGTTTGCCTCCGTGTTTGCCTACCCGGTAATTGATGACACGATTAACATCGACATAAACCCGGCTGACATCTCCTGGGACACCTTCCGGGCCGGCGGGGCGGGGGGGCAGAACGTGAACAAAGTGGAAACGGCCGTGCGCTTAACCCATGCCCCTTCGGGCATCATCATCGCCGTGCAGATTGAGCGCAGTCAGCTGATGAACAAGGAGCACGCGCTGCGCATGCTTAAGTCGCGCCTGTACCAGATCGAGATGGATAAGCGCCACGCCGAGCGCGACAAAGTGGAAGCGGGCAAGAAGCGGATTGACTTCGGCTCCCAGATCCGCAATTACGTGCTCCACCCCTATAAGCTCATCAAGGACCTGCGCACGGGCATTGAGCGCACCGACGTGCAGAACGTGCTGGACGGCGACCTGGATGAGTACATTAAGGGATTCCTCATGCAGAATTAGCACTATACATCTTTCCCCGAAAAATCCTCTCTGATCTTTGAAAAGGCTTCTTCGGAGGACATTTTCTTACTTCTAGCTGCGAGGGGCGGGGTAAGGAGAAGCCTTAGTATATGGGTGAAATACTATGCCAGTTAACTGGACAAAAACCATATAATAGCAATACTTCCTTCCATAGGCTATGTTTCCTAAAAGTTGCTAAACGGCATTTTTCCCTTTATACTTGCCTATTCGCCCACTTTTACCCCTTTTTTCTACCACTTCACTCACCAAACAAACAGTCAAATGAAAAAACTACTATTTATGGTCGTCCTGCTGATGACTAGCCTGTTGCAGCAGGCCATCGCGCAGGACCGGGCCATTTCCGGGCGGGTTACCGACCGGGCTAACAGTCAGGGACTGCCCGGAGTTACGGTCCTCGTGAAGGGCACTACCATCGGGGCCTCCACAAATTCGGATGGTACCTATACCTTGAATGTACCGGCGTCTGCAACGACCCTCTCGTTCACGTCTATCGGTTACATCTCAGTAGATCGTCCGATTGGCACTGCTTCTACTATCGACATCGGCTTGGGCGTTGACTCGAAGCAGTTGGGCGAAGTAGTAGTAACAGCTCTGGGCATTGAAAGAACCCGCAACTCGTTGGCCTACTCGGCTACGCAGGTGGAGGGTACCGAAATCACCAAAGCCCGTAACCCTAACTTCATCAACGGCCTATCGGGCAAAGTAGCTGGTCTGACCGTGCGTCAGAGCAATACGCTGGGCGGCTCGTCAAACGTGGTTATCCGGGGCACAAAGTCGATTACGGGTAACAACCAGGCTTTGTTTGTTGTGGACGGTGTTCCGATCAGCAATGCAAACACCAACACGGCTGGTCAGCAGAGCGGAGCGGGTGGTTACGACTACGGCAACGCTGGCGCTGACGTAAACCCGGATGATATTGCAACCATGACGGTACTGAAAGGTGCTGCTGCTACGGCTCTCTATGGTGAGCGGGCCGCCAACGGCGTTATCCTCATCACCACCAAGAAAGGCCGCAAAGGTCTCGGTGTTACCGTCAACACCGGTATCACGGCTGGCCGCATCAACAAAGACACGTTTATTGAGCACCAGAAAGAATACGGCGCCGGCTACGGCCGCGTGGGTGATTCGAGCATCAACCCTTACTTCAACGGAGCTGACCTGAACGGTGACGGCGTCATTGATCTGTATCCTCAGTTGGATGCCGATGCTTCTATGGGGGCTCGTTTCGACCGGAATCTGCAGGTTTTCCAGTGGAATGCCTTCTCTCCCGGCAACGCTAACTTCGGCAAAGCTACGCCATGGGTAGCGGCTGAAAATGACCCTACTACGTTCTTTGAAACGGCCATCACGACCAACAATAGCTTCTCTATTGATGGTGGCAGCGACAACGGCTACTTCAAGCTGGGTTACAACAATGTAGTTGACAAGGGCGTGCTGCCAAACAGCCGCGTGGACAAAAACATTGTAAACTTCGCTGCTTCCTTTAACCTGACGCCTAAGCTGACGACCAGTGCTGCGGTGAACTTCACCCGCGTAAATGGTAAAGGCCGCTACGGTACCGGCTACGATGGAGCTAACGGTTCCAACCCCATGACCATGTTCCGTCAGTGGTGGCAGACCAACGTTGATATCAAGGAGCAGAAGGCAGCTTATGACTTCCAAGGCCTGAACGCTGGCTGGAACCTGAACGGTCCTGGTACTAGCAGCTCGTTTTACTGGAACAACCCCTACTGGACGCGTAACCGCAACTTCCAGACCGATGAGCGTTTCCGCACGTTCGGCAACGTAGCCACCACGTACAAAGTAACCGATTGGTTTAATGTACTGGGCCGCGTAACGCTGGATACGTATGATGAACAGCAGGAAGAGCGTATCGCTGTTGGCTCCAACACGACTTCTCTCCCTTCGTATACCCGCTTCAACCGCACTGCCCGCGAAGCTAACTACGACCTGATCGGCAACTTCTCCAAGAACGTTACCGAGAGCATCTCCCTGCGTGGCTTGGTTGGTGTCAACGTACGTCGTGAAGCATTCAAGTCTATCCGCGCTACCACCAACGGTGGCCTGGTAGTTCCGGACTTGTACACGATCGGTAACTCCCTGAACCCACCCACCCCGCCGATCGAAGGCGAGTCGAAGCGCGGTGTAGATGGCATTTTTGCCAGCGCTACCGTTGGCTTTCGCGAGATGATTTTCGTGGATGCCACAGTTCGCAGAGACAAGTCGACCACCCTGCCCCAGAAAAAGAATGCCTTCATCTACCCTTCGGTAGCCGGCAACTTTGTATTCTCGGAAATGATGAAAGACGTTACGTGGATGTCCTATGGCAAGCTGCGGGCTAACTACGCCGAAGTAGGTCAGGGTGCCCCAATCCAGAGCATCTTAGATGTGTACGATAAGCCAACGGCTTTCGGCTCTATTCCGCTCTTCTCGGTACCAGGAACTAAAAACAACCAGGATCTGGTTCCGGAGAGAACCAAGGCAATCGAAGTAGGCGTTGAAATGGCCTTCCTGCAAGGCCGCTTTGGCTTCGACGCAACCGTGTATCAGCAGCGCACCCTTGATCAGATTTTCCCGGTTGAGCTTTCCACCGCTACCGGTTACAACTCCCGTTTCGTGAACTCGGGTGAGGTTCGCAACCGTGGCGTAGAATTGACGGCCTTCCTATCGCCAATTCGCACGGATGCCTTCAACTGGACGGTCAACGCAAACTGGACTAAGAACCAGAACAAAGTAGTTTCCTTGTTCCAGGGCACCGACAACATTGTACTGGGCAGCTACCAGGGCGGTGTTTCGAGCAATGCCACGGTAGGCCAGCCATACGGCTCGCTGCGCGGCACCGACTTTGTATACCTGAATGGTCAGAAAGTAGTTGGCGAGGATGGCCAGTACCTGCGTTCGGCTACGGCTAACGTAGTAATTGGTAACCCAAATCCTGATTGGGTTGGTGGTATTACCAACTCCTTCTCGTACAAAGGGCTGGCTTTCAGCTTCCTTTTCGACATCCGCCAGGGTGGTGATGTATTCTCGCTGGACCGCGCCTACGGCATGGACACGGGTCAGACCATCGAGACGGTTGGCAAAAACGACAAAGGCAACGAAACCCGCAGCGACGTAGCTGATGGTGGTGGGGTTAAGTTCCCAGGCGTAAAGGCTGACGGCACGCCAAACAATGTTTATGCTGACAACACCGGTGACAGCGGCCACACGGCTTATGGCATCTCCTCTAACCCAGCGGCTGCTTTTGTGTATGACGCCAGCTTCGTGAAACTGCGCGAACTGACGCTCAGCTACTCCCTGCCCCAGTCTATCATGTCGAAGGTTGGAGCCGTTAAAGGTGCCGAAATTTCACTGGTAGGTCGCAACCTGTTCATCTTCAACAACAGCTTGCCCGGTGCTGATCCGGAAGAGGCTTTGAGCTCGGGCAACCTTGGCCAAGGCTACTCGTCGGGTGCTTATCCTTCTGTTCGCACCCTTGGTGCTAACCTCAGACTCAGCTTCTAATTCGAATAATGAAAAAGTCCCTTATCCTAGCTTTACCCGCGATGTTGCTTGCAACATCCTGCGTGGACACCCTGGACGATTACAACGTTGATCCCAAGCGAGCCAGCGTAGTACCAGGCCAGACTCTTGTGTCTAACGCGGAGCGTTCCCTGGCGCGTATCTTGGTGAGCAGCAGCGTTAACAATAACACGTTCCGCTTTTTCGTGCAGTCGTGGGCTGCTACGACGTATGCTGACGAAAGCCGTTACGAGCTCAACACGCGTAACATTCCCCAGAACTTCTGGAGCCCGCTGTACCGCGACGTACTGCGTGACTTGAAGGAAGCTAAATCCCTGATTACTGCGGACATCACCATTTCCAACCCTAAGGTAAAAGCCAACCGACTGGCTATCATCGAGGTTCTGGAGGTTTATACGTGGGCTACACTGGTTGACACGTACGGCGACGTGCCGTATACCGAGGCGCTGGACTTCAGCAAGCCTCAGCCCAAGTATGACGACGATGCCGCTATTTATGCAGACATCATCACTCGTCTGAATGCCGCTATCGGTCAGATGGACGCTACCGCCGCTGGCTATGCCACCGGCGCAAGCAGCGCTGATCTGATCAACAACGGCAACATGGCGTTGTGGGTAAAATTCGCCAACTCGCTAAAGCTGCGTCTGGCGCTGACCATTGCGGATGTTGATGGTGCAAAGGCCAAAACAATGGCTGAGGAAACGGCAGGCAAGACCTTAACGGCCAATGCTGACAACATCGACCTGACGTTTCTAACCTTCCCTAACTCCAACCCCATTTTCGAAGATCTAATCCGGAGCGGCCGTAAGGATTTCGTGGCATCTGCTACCCTGGTGGATAAAATGAACTCGCTGACCGATCCCAGACGTGATGACTTCTTCAAGCCGCTGGTTGGTACGGGAACGGCCACTGTGCCGGCTGTTTTCAAAGGTGGCGTCAACGGCAATGCCAATGCCTATGCTTCCTTCTCGGCACCAGGCACCAAGCTGGAAGTACAGGGCGCTCCAGCCGTGCTGATGTCCTACGCACAGGTGAAATTCATGCTGGCCGACGCAACAAGCCGGGGTTTCAATATGGGTGGCACGCTCACGGCTGAAGACCATTACAACGCTGGCGTTACGGCTTCTATTCTGGAGTGGGGCGGCACTGCTGCCGAAGCTACTGCCTACCTGGCTCAGCCAGGGGTTAAGTTCACCAATGCTGCTTCTGGCGCAACCAACAAGGAAAAGATCGGGGTACAGGAGTGGATTGCCCTCTACAACCAGCCGGTTGATGCCTACCGTGAATGGAGACGTCTCGATTCGCCAAAGCTGACGAAAGCCAACCTGGCCCGGACGGAAATTCCGTTGCGGTTGACGTACCCGATTATTGAGCAAAACCTCAATACGGGCAGCTACGGCGCTGCTGCCAGCGCTATTGGCGGCGACAACGTAGGCACCAAAATTTTCTGGGATAAGTTGTAAGCAACTTGGATCTTCCCATAGTGAAAAAGGGCTGCCAGATTTGGCAGCCCTTTTTTTGTTGGTTGTCTCGTCCGGAAATAGGTTGACAGCTTTTCCAAAAGGTGTCATGAAAACCGAGTTTGAGCCGCGTGTGCGGCGTAGTCAGCGCGACTACAGTTTGCCCTTTAAGCCAGCCGTGGTGGGCGAAGTAGCCCGCGGCGAGTTAAGCTGTGAGCAGGTCCAGCGGCGCTACGGCATCCAGGGCCGGAGCACGGTGCTGAGTTGGGGCTACAAATATGCCACTCACTTTATTGCCTTTCAGCAGGCTAGCTGTATAGTCCCGGAGGATAGTGGGGTACCTGTACCGCCTGCTTACCGAGCGAACTTATGGGAAAATCACCACACGGGTGCGCCCGCACAACGCCGGCAACTCGGCGCCTTATCCAGCAAAGTACAGAAAGCCTACAAACGCTAGCCACCCGCTTCGGTATCGACCCCAAAACGGTCGCCAAGTGGCGCAGCCGCACCAGTACGGAAGAGGCCGTGCGCGGGCCCAAACCGGCCTCGACCGTGCTCACGCCCGTTGAGGAAGCAGCCATCGTCCTGTTCCGCCAGCAGACCCTGTTGCCCCTCGATGACTGCCTCTACGCCTTGCAGGAGGCCATTCCACACCTGAGCCGCTCGGCCCTGCACCGCTGTTTGCAACGCCACGGCATCAGCCGCCTGCCCCCGGACGAGGCGGCGAGCCCGGCCCCAAAGGCCCGGTTCAAGGACTATCCCCTGGGCTACCTGCACGTTGATTTTGCTGAAGTGCAGACCGAAGAAGGCAAGCAGTACCTGTTTGTCGCCATTGACCGCACCAGCAAGCTGGCCTTCGCCGAATTACAGCCGCAGGCCACCCAAGCCATCGCCGTGGACTTCCTGCGCCGGGTGTTGCCACAGATTCCCTACAAAGTGCATAAAATACGGACTGACAACGGCATTCAGTTTCGCAACCTGCCTCATCATACGCAGGCCGGCCCACCCCTGGACCAACGGCCAGGTCGAACGGATGAATCGCACCCTGAAAGAGGCCACGATTAAACGCTTTCATTACGAAACGGCCGACCAGCTTAACACGCGCTTGCAGACCTTTTTACTGGCCTATAACTTTGCCAAACGCCTCAAACGGCTTAAAGGATTGACACCCTACGAATTCGTTTGTGCGGAATGGCGGAAAAATCCTAGGAGCTTTAGTCGAGAACCGACCCACCATGCTCCGGGACCATACACCATCAAACTCGCTAAATTATACCCAACCCAATAAGGTTTTCAACCACTGGTAACAGCGCCGGCTTCCTGGAGGAAGCCGGCGCTGTTGTTTCGCTTGAGGGAGGGTCAGTAGCCCACAACCTGATATCGCCCGGGTAGCCCTATGGCCCTACGGCTTGATATCCGTCAACCGCAGGGCTACGGCTTCCGCGCCTGCCACCGGACGCTGGAGCCAGGCTACGATCTGCTCGGCTACCGCTTGCGGGGTAGCCAGCCGGCCTTCGGTATGGAGGGCCTCAAACCGGGCGGCTTCGCTGAAATGCCGCGCACCGGCGGTGCGGATGTGGGCCTGCATGGCCGTATCAAGTACGCCCGGGGCCAGACTGCGGATCCGGACGCCGGAGCCCCGCAGCTCCTGTTCCTTCTGCGCCGTTTGCGACAACGATTCCAGCGCCGCCTTCGACGCACAGTAGGCGCTCCAGCCATCTACGGGGCGCTGCGCGGCGCCGCTGCTGATGTTGAGCACCGTGCGCGGCACGGCCAGGTGGCGGTAGGTGCTCAGGAAGGTGTTCATGAGCATGGCCGGGGCCACCACGTTTACGTCGAACACGAAGTTGAAATGCTCGTTTGGCTGCTCACCCAGGTAGCCGATGTCGCCCAGGACGCCCGCGTTATTGATCAGGGTAATCCCGGCCGCATCGGTCCAGCGGGGAAATACCTTGTGCAGGTTGTTTTCTACCGCCGGAATATCGGACAGGTCGAGGGGCTGGTGACGATACCGCTCATGTTCGATGGTAGCATGGCGCGACACCCCGATTATGCTGGTCCCGGGCTGGCACAACAGATTTTCAGCCAGTGCCTTGCCCAGCCCCCGGCTGGCCCCGGTGATGATGTAGTAATGCATCGATGAAATGGGGAGACGGTGAAATGGAAAGTTTTACGTTTTGCCGGGTCGGTTCAGCGCAAACTGAACGTAAAACTTCCCGTTTCACCGTCCCCCGGCATCACAGAATATACTGGCTCAGGTCGCGGTTGCGAACCATCTCGCGCAGGCGCTCTTCGACCAGCTCGCGGGTGATGAGGATGCGGGCATTGGCGCTGATGCGGTCGGGCACGTCGAAGAGAATGTCGTTGAGCAGGCGGCTCATGACCGTATTCAGCCGGCGGGCCCCGATATTTTCGACGTCGGCATTGACCTCGAAGGCTATTTCGGCCAGGCGCTCCAGAGCGGCATCCTCGAAGGTAAGCTCGACGTCCTCGGCCTGCAGCAGGGCCTGATACTGCTTGGTCAGGGCATTTTTAGGATCTTTCAGGATCAGGTAGAAATCATCCTTGGTCAGACTCTGCAGCTCCACGCGAATAGGAAAGCGACCCTGCAGCTCCGGAATCAGGTCACTGGGCTTGGCCACGTGAAAGGCCCCGGCGGCAATAAACAGGATGTGGTCGGTGTTGATCACGCCATACTTGGTGCTTACCGCCGAGCCCTCCACGATGGGCAGCAGGTCGCGCTGCACGCCTTCCCGGCTCACGTCGGGGCCACTGCCCCCCTTGCCGCTGCGGCTGGCAACCTTGTCGATTTCATCGATGAAGATAATGCCGGCATTCTCGGCCTGGCGGATGGCTTCTTCCTTCACCTCGTCCATATCGATGAGCTTGGCGGCTTCCTCGTCGAGGAGCAGCTTGCGGGCCTCCGCGATGGTGACGCTGCGCTTGCGCGTTTTCTTGGGCAGCATCCCGCTCAGCATGTCCTGGAGCCCGGCCATGGAGGCTTCGTCCATCCCACCGGGGCCACCCACTACGCCGATGCCGGGGCCACTGCTCTGCTGCACCTTGATGTCAATTTTACGCTCATCCAACTCGCCGTTGCGAATTTTGAGGCGGAATTTTTCCCGGGTCCGCTCATTCAGCTCGTAGTCGGAGTCCGGTAAAGTGCTGCCATCGGGGCCAAACCCAACCGAGGGCTTAACGGCGCCGCCGCTGGCGGTAACGGGAGGAATGAGGGCATCGAGGATGATGTCTTCGACGGCCTGGGCGGCGCGGACCTTCACTTCTTCTTTGCGGCGCTGCTTCACCATGTTCACCGATTGCTCCACCAGGTCGCGCACCATGCTTTCCACGTCGCGGCCCACGTAGCCCACCTCGGTGAATTTGGAGGCTTCGACTTTGGTGAACGGGGCCCCGGAAATGCTGGCCAGGCGGCGGGCAATTTCAGTTTTGCCCACGCCCGTCGAGCCGATCATGAGGATGTTGTTGGGCACGATTTCGCGCTGCATGTCGGCCGGGGCATGGAGGCGGCGCCAGCGGTTGCGCAGGGCAATGGCGACGTGGCGCTTGGCTTCGTGCTGACCAATAATATATTTATCCAGCTCGGCCACAATCTGGGCCGGAGTAAGAAAGGAAGCGGCATCTATCATAGGGGTGATAGGAAACAGGTGGGGTAAAAGAAGCGGGAAACAAAGGAAAAGCCGGATAAGCCACTGAATGCGGGCGAGAACCAGGACGGTTCCCGCGATAGAACTTCCACAACGGAAAGCTCAGCCGCGCTGACCAACTACGCTAGTCGTTCTTCTTAAACAAAGAATCGATGTTGCGGGCCACGGTAAAGTAGTTGGCGCCGCCCGCGGCGTGAATAGACGCGTGGGTGTAATCGAACTGGAACTGGCTGATGCGCACCAGCACGCCGAAGCTGAGGCCCGCGCCGCCGGAAGTGTTGTCGAGGCGCAGCTCGCGGCGCTGCAGGTGGTTGTAGCCTACGCGCAGGTTGAGGTTTTTGCCCAGCAGCAGCTCCCCGCCCACCACGAAGTGCCGGGCAATCTTGTCGCCGAGGCTCTTTTTGGGCTTCTTTTCCTCGTTGTTCTCATCCAGCTGCCCGCGTACGTTGGGGTCGAGGTACACGATGTCGAGCTGCTGCAGGCGGTGCGCCGTGAGGGAAAAGCGCAGGGGCATATGCTCGGGCTTGAAGGAAGTACCGATCTGCACGTCCAGGGGCATCGGTTCCCGCCCGGCCCCATCGTAGGGACGCAGCTGAACGCCCACGTTTTTCACCGCTAGCCCAACCGTAAAGTCCTGCGTCGGGTGTTTGAAGATGCCGCCTACATCGGCCAGGGCCCCCACCGAATGGTTGCCGGCAATACCCGATACGGCCAGCTTGAGCGTGCCTCCCATGGTGATGTTGCCGCTGGTGTACGCATTCGAAGCCTGCAGCGCGTATTCGTTCACGCCAAAGGTGCCCAGGCTGTTGCCGGCCGGGTCGAACTGCTCAAACTGGCCGTAGCTCAGATAAGTAAGCCCCACGCCGATCCGGCCCAGGCGGGCCGTATTGAACACGTAAGCCGCCGTGCTCTGCCTGATATCCGCCAGGTAATCGACGTAGCTCAGGGCCAGGCGGCCATCCATCTCAGCATTCAGCAGCGCCGGGTTGCCAAAGATCATGGAGCCGTCGGAGTCGCGGGTTGAAACGTTGACGCCCCCCAGGGCCGCTATTTTAGCGCTGGGAGCCAGGCTCAGAAAAGAAAAAGCCTGCTGCCCGCCAATCTGGGCGGCGGCCGGCTTCGCCGCCAGCAGGGCCAGGGGGAAAGCAGCAGCCAGATAGAGCGTACGGCGGCGTAACAGTCGGATCATTGATCTAAGGTACTGGGTTTCGAGGTATCCGGACTAAGACGCCCAACGCCGGGTTTTATTGCCCGCCAGCGGAGCCCGGGCTCCCGGCTCCGCCCGCCGGACCCACGCCCGCCAAGGCCAGACCTACGCTACTTCCACACTCGGCCCGAGCTGCGGCCCGGCCGGCTCGTCGCGCACCACCAGCTTGAGGGGGTGAGCCACCAGCTCGTCGAGCAGGGCGACCTTGAGCACGTCGTCGACGCGGTCGGCGTAGTGGATGGTGAGGTCCTTGACGTATTCGGCGGGGATTTCGTCGATGTCCTTCCGGTTTTTGTGGCACAGGATGATGTCGCGCACGCCGGCCCGCCGGGCCGCCAGGATCTTCTCCTTGATGCCGCCCACCGGCAGCACCTTGCCGCGCAGGGTGATTTCGCCCGTCATGGCCAGATGGCTGCGGATTTTGCGCTGGGTGAAGACCGAGGCAATGCTGGTGAAGATGGCAATGCCCGCGCTGGGCCCGTCTTTGGGCACGGCACCCTCGGGGAAGTGAATATGCAGGTCGTACTGATCGAAAAGGCGGTAGTCGATGCCCAGCTCCTCGGCCCGGCTGCGCAGGTAGCTCAGGGCCGTCACGGCCGATTCCTTCATCACGTCGCCCAGCTGGCCGCTGAGGGTGAGCTTGCCCCGGCCGCGGCTCAGCAGGCTTTCAATAAACAGAATGTCGCCGCCCACGCTGGTCCAGGCCAGGCCCGTGACGACGCCGGCGGTTTCATTGTCCTGGTAGATGTCGCGGTCGAAGATGGCGGCCCCCAGAATGCGGACAATGTCCTTGGGCTCCAGCAGCTCCGGAAACGGCTCTTTCATGGCCTTGTGCTTGGCAATGTTGCGCGTCACGGCTCCCAGCTTACGCTCCAGGCTCCGCACGCCCGACTCGCGGGTGTAGTCGTCGATAACGCGCTGCAGCGCGGGCGTGGTAATGTTCACGTCCTTCAGGCTCAGGCCATGCTCCGTCAGCTGCTTGGGCCAGAGGTGCTTTTTGGCAATCTGGGTTTTCTCCTCCAGGGTGTAGCCCGTCAGGTCGATGATTTCCATCCGGTCGCGCAGGGCGGGCTGAATGGTGTCCAGGGAGTTGGCGGTGGCAATGAAGAGCACCTTGCTCAGGTCGTACTCCACCTCCAGGTAGTTGTCGGTGAAGGTGGAGTTCTGCTCCGGATCCAGCACTTCGAGCAGCGCCGACGACGGGTCGCCGCGGAAGTCGGAGGCAATCTTGTCGATTTCGTCGAGGACGATAACCGGGTTGGAAGCCCCGGATTTCTTGATCTGGGAGATAATGCGGCCGGGCATAGCGCCCACGTAGGTTTTGCGGTGCCCACGGATTTCGGCCTCGTCGCGCACTCCCCCCAGGCTCATGCGCACGTACTTGCGGCCCAGGCTTTTGGCAATGGACTTACCCAACGAGGTTTTACCCACGCCGGGCGGGCCGTAGAGGCACAGAATCGGCGCCTTCAGGTCCTGCTTGAGCTTGAGCACGGCCAGGTACTCGATGATGCGCTCCTTCACCTTTTCCATCCCGTAGTGGTCCTGGTCGAGGATTTTGCGGGTGCGCTTCAGGTTGAAGTTGTCCTTGGTATACTCCGCCCAGGGCAGGTCGAGCAGGAATTCCACGTAGTTCACGCTCACGGGGTATTCGGCCGCCTGCGGATTTACCCGGGCCAGCTTGTCGAGCTCCTTGTGGAAGTGCTTGGCCACGGCTTCGGGCCACTTCTTGGCCTTGGCGCGCAGCCGCAGCTTTTCCACTTCCTGGTCGGGGCCGTCGAAGCCCAGCTCGTCCTGAAGCACCTTGATCTGCTGGCGCAGGAAGTAGTCGCGCTGCTGCTGGTCGATGTCGGTGTGGACCTTGGTCTGGATTTCGTGCTTGATTTCGAGCAGCTGAATTTCCTTCAGCATCATTTCCAGCAGCATGGTGCCGCGCTCCACGCCGTCGTTGATTTCGAGCAGCTTCTGCTTGAGGCCCACTTCCACGTTGATGTTCGACGACAGGAAATGGGTCAGGAACGAGGGCGACTCGATGTTGTCGAGCGCCACCTGGGCTTCCTGCGGAATTTCGGGGTTGAGCCTGAGCATCTTGGCGGCCGCGTCTTTGAGCGTGCTCACCAGCCCTTTCACCTGCTTGGAGGTCTTGTTGGGAAACACTTCCGGCAGGTAGCTCACCCGGGCAATGAGGTAGGGCGCGTTCTGGGTTTCCTCCTCGATCCGGAAGCGGCTCTGGCCCTGAATGATGATGGTCGTGTTGCCGTCGGGCAGCACCAGCAGCTTCAGGATTTTGGCCATGGTGCCCACCTGGTAGAGGTCGGCCAGGGCCGGGTCGTCGCTCCGGGTGTTTTTCTGGGCCACGACGCCCACAATCCTATTGCCCCGGTAGGCTTTACGGACCAGCTTGATACTCTTCTTGCGCGTGACCGTAACGGGCAGCACCACGCCCGGAAACAACACCGTATTGCGCACGGGCAGCAAAGCCAGCAGCTCGGGGGACTCCTGTTCGCCAAGCGCCTGATCGGGGTCGGCGGCTACGATGGCAACCTCTTCGGCGGGGTCTTCGGGCATCAGCAACAGGGAGGAAAAAGCAGATTTGGGCAAAATAAGGGTAGTCAAAGACGGTCGAAAGGAAAAGCGGGCGGTGCCACAATGACAGCCTGCCGGACAGCAAAAGCCCCAACCACTAACGGGGCCTTCCAAGATACTGTTTTGGCAAGCGCTATGCCACCAACCGTGCCGCCTTATTTCCGGGCCCGGGCCCGACAAGGCGGCACAGGGACCGGCCAGTCCGACAGGGAAAGGCAATACTCCATTTACATGAGAAAATCCCTATTTTTGACCTTCGCCGCGCCAACAGGGCCGGCTTTCGTGTCTTATCTGATTATGCCCCGCTTTTTACGCCCGATTCTCCTACTGCTTTTCCTGTTCGCCTCCGGGGCCGCGTATGCCCAGCAGCCAAGCTCCACCCCCATCAGGCAGCGCAAGCTCAGCAGCAAAGCCATCCGCCAGCTGCGGCTGCGGCCCGATGCCAACCCGGATTTCCCGAACGTCAACCGAATTGCTTACTTCGAGGATAAAAAGGCCCTGAAGGAAATTGCCCGCACGGAGAAGCGCCGCAACTGGAACCAGACCCGCAACCTGCTGGAAGGGTACGTAGCGCAGTTCGGCATTCAGAACTTCTACAAAAATACCCAGCTGCTCTGGCGGCTGGGGCAGCTGCACGAGAAGGCCGGCAACGAGGAGAAAGCCAAGGTTTACTTCCGGCTCGCCCTCAAGCACCGCCGCCAGGACATCACCAAAGTGCAGCTCTACTACGACTCGCTGGAACAGAAAACGGCCGACTTTTACGTGCCCCTCAAAACGTACTACGACCTGGTGGAGTACCGCAAGAGCATTGCCACGTTCCGCCCGCCCCGGGGCGTGTACACCAGCATGGGCGACGCCATCAACTCCAAGGTGGAAGACTACGGCCCCACGCTGAACACCGGAGCCGACCAGATTATTTTCTCCTCAAAGCGCAAGGTGCGGGGCATTCACGGCGTCATCGACGAGGATCTGTACACGGCCCGCCGGGAAGGCACCTCGTGGACCGCTGCCGAGCCTTTGCCCAAGCCCATCAACTCGCCCTACAACGAAGGCTCGGCCTGCATCAGCAAGGACGGCAAAACGCTGTACTTTGCCCGCTGCGAGTGTCCCAGCTGCCACGGCAACTGCGACCTGTTCGTGTCGTCGTTCAAGGATGGGCAGTGGAGCATGCCCCAGAGTCTGGGCATGCAGGTAAACTCCCAGGCCTGGGACTCCCAGCCCACGCTGTCGCGCAACGAGGACACGCTGTACTTCGCCTCCGACCGGCTCGGCGGCTTCGGGCTGTCGGACATCTGGTACACGGCCCGGAACAAGACCGGGCAATGGGGCAAGGCCCGGAACATGGGGCCGGTGGTGAACACCCGGGAAAGCGAAGTCAGCCCTTACTACCACCCGCTCTACAACGTGCTCTACTTCAGCTCGCGCGGGCAGCTGCTCAACTACGGCGACTTCGACATCTACAAAACCTACCGCGTGCAGGGCCGCTGGCAGGAGCCGCGCAACATCGGGCCGCTGGTCAACGGCAAGGGCTCGGAATACTACTTCACCATCGACAGCGAATCGAAGGACCTGTACTATGCCCGCTCGGAGGAAAAGGAGATGAAGAACCTCGACCTCTACTCCTTCCCCCTGCCCATGGAGGCTCAGCCCCTGGCTACCACCCACGTCGAGGGGACGCTTATCGACTCCGTATCGAGCAAGCCGCTGTCGGGCATCGTGAGCATTATTGATACCGACAATGGCATTGAGGTGGCCAGCAAGTACGTGCGCCCCGACGGCTCCTTCGCCTTCGACCTCATCGAAGGCTCGCACTACGTGATGCTGATTCAAAGCCCCGACTTTTTCAGCGTCGAAAAGCAGTTTGAGCTGAAGGGCGACACGGTGATGAAGCTGATGACCAACTCCATCGACTACAAGATTCCGCTCATCTTCAAGAACATCGAGTTCGACCCCGGCAAGTCCAACATCCGGGCTTCGATGCATCTCACCCTGGACCGTATTGCCCTGTTTCTGGTCGACCATCCCACGTTTCGCCTCAGCATCTCGGGCCACACCGACACCAGCGGTGACCCCGATGCCAACATGACGCTGTCGCAGGACCGGGCCCAGGCCATTCACAAGTACATCGAGGCCAAGGGCAAGCTCAAACCCAACCGGATTGAGAGCATGGGCTACGGCAGCAGCCAGCCGCTGAAAGACGAGGTAACCGACGCCGATGCCACCATCAACCGCCGGGTGGAGTTCCGCCTGCTCAAGCCTGAATCGGACAAGCCCGACGACGCGGGCGGCGTAGACTGGAAGTAGCTCCTGCCCTGCTGTCAGGGCGAGCCGAAACGACGCAATCCGTTCTCGGAAATGTGGAAAGCTCTTTTTCAGCAGAAAGTCCTGGGCGTCAGGGGTAGCGCGAAGTTGCCCTTCGCGAGGCGTCCGCGCCGTGGCAACGATGTCGTTCCACGGTTTCGCGAAGGGTAACTTCGCGTTACAACCCTAAAGCCCCGAGGCCAGGCAGGCGTCGGGGCTTTAGGGTAAACAGGGCCCGGTACATTTCAGAGGACGGATTGACGCCGCTTGAAGCGCGGAATGTCCTTCGTCGTCCTCGCAATGCCCCGAAGGCAGCAGGCTACCACAGCAGCTTCTGGTCTTCTTCGCCGTCGCGGAACAGGGCGCTCTGCTTTTTGCCGTTGGCTTCCACGTTTACGATGTTCATCTCATCGGGGAAAGTGTCGAGCAGCAGGCGGTGACGCAGGTAGATGCCATTGATGGGCCTGGCCAGCTTCACGGAGAAGTAGAGCCAGTGCGCGTCACTCTCCTTCTGGAAGCCGATGAACGTTAAGGGCAATACCTCGCCGGGCTTGGTCCCGAAACCGACCGCACGGGTCAGCAGCGCCGAAATCAGCGGGGTCACCTGCGCCTTCGGTGTTTCGGCGAGGCTGACGGGCCGCGGCTGGCCCACGGACAGGGCCTTTTCGAAGTCATCGGTAAAGACTTTCAGGGCCACTTCCAGCTGCTGCTTGCCCGCGTTGTAGCGCACGTCCATGATGGAGGCGTGGTAGGCGTGGGCCCCGGCGGCGAGGCCGGCAGCCAGCAGGACCAGAACAAGAATCAGACGACGCATAAAGGACAGCGGGAAAACAGGCTAAGGGTGAGGCTAAAAAACTAGTTCCCCTCCTCCGCTGACCCTGCTTCAGGCGCAGAGTCAGCTGAGGAGGGGAACTAGCTTTTAGCTTTAGAAAATGGCTTTGATGGCGTCGTTGAAAATCACGAAGACCATCAGGCCCAGAATCATCACCATGCCTACTTTCTGCGCGTTTTCGAGGAAGGCATCGGAGGGCTTGCGGCCGGCGACCATCTCGTAGAGCAGGAACGTGACGTGGCCGCCGTCCAGAGCCGGGATGGGCAGCAGGTTCATGAAGGCCAGCACCATCGACAGCATACCCGTGAGCAGCCAGAAATGCTCCCAGTCCCAGCTGCCACCGTACTGCTGGGCAATGGCCATTGGGCCGCCCAGCGACTTACGGGCCGACGCCTCGCCGCGGAAGATCTTCCCGAAGGCCGTGAGCTGGGTGGTAATTACGCCAAACGCCTTTTTGGTGCCCACGGGTACCGATTCGACCAGGCCGTAAGTCCGCGTGGAGGAGCGCAGCAGCGACTTCGGCATGAAGCCCAGCTTGCCGTCCTCGTCGATTTTGGCCGTGAGCGTGAGCGTCTCAGTACCGCGCTTGATGGTGAGCGGGGTTTCCTTGTTGGCATTGGCCTTCAACGCCTCCTGCAGCTGAGGGAAGAAGCGCGTGTCCTGGTTGCCCACCATCAGAATCTGGTCACCGACCTGCACGCCCGCTTTGGCGGCGGGGCTCCCCGGCGATACCTGCCCTACCTCGAACGGATTCAGCGGCAGCACAAACGGCGTCTGATTTTTGTCCGATAGCTGGTCCATGAAGTCCACGGGCACGCGGATGTCCACCAGCTGACCGGCGCGGTCCACGGTGTAATAGCCGTTCTGGCCGATGAGCACGTCGGGCTTGTACACGTCGTCGAACTCGGTGAACGGGCGGCCGTTGATCTTCACGATTTTGTCGCCGGTGCGGAAGCCGATTTTCTGGCCCAGCGCGTTGGGCAGCACGCCATACTTCACTTCGGTAGCAGGCAGATATTCCTCGCCGTACTTGAACGTCAGCGCCGAGAAGATGATGATGCCGGTGATGACGTTCATGATAATGCCGCCCAGCATTACGATAAGGCGCTGCCAGGCCGGCTTCGAGCGGAACTCGTCGGGCTGGGGCTCGGCCGAGAGCTGGTCGGCGTCGGTGGTTTCGTCGATCATGCCGTGGATGGCCACGTAGCCGCCCAGCGGGAACCAGCCCAGGCCATATTCCGTGTCGCCGATTTTCTTTTTGAGCAGGGCGAAGTTCATCACCCCGGGCATCGGGAACAGGAAGTCGAAGAAGATGTAAAACTTATCGACGCGGATCTTGAAGTACTTGGCCGCCGCGAAGTGACCAAACTCGTGCAAACCAACCAGGATGGAAAGGCCCAGCAGCATCTGGCCGGCCATGATTAATATTTCCAAAGCGAAATCAGGGAAGTGAGAAAGTGGGAAGGGAAATAAGTACGGCTGTCATCCTGAGCAGAGCGAAGGACCTTCCTCCGGGTAAGGCAGAAGCCTGATTCAATGCTGGGTTCTCTGCCTTGCTTGAGTGGTTATGAGGTTTACTCATCTAACAGAGTGCTTTCACTTAACCGAGGCAGGTCCTTCGCTTTGCTCAGGATGACAGACTAAAAAGAGGGCATTTCATTGCAACAACCTTACACCCGGCCGACAAGTTCTTGCGCCACCCGGCGCGTGTCGGCGTCGGTCTGCACGTAGTCGTCCAGCGTAGGTTCGGCAAGGTACGAAACCTTGGTCAGGCAGTTTTCGACCAGCGTGGGCATGGCCAGAAAGGCTATTTCGTCGCGCAGGAATGCCGCTACCGCTACTTCGTTGGCCGCGTTGAGCACGCAGGGCGCGTTGCCGCCGCGGCGCATGGCCTCGAAGGCCAGGGGCAGGTTGCGGAACGTGGCGCCGTCGGGCTGCTCGAAGGTGAGTTGGGGGTAATCGAGGAAGGAAAAGCGGGGGTAGTCGGACGGCAGCCGCTCGGGGTAGCCCAGGGCGTACTGAATGGGCAGCTTCATGTCGGGCAGGCCAAGCTGGGCTTTGAGGGAGCCGTCCTGGAACTGCACCAGGGAATGAACGATGCTCTGCGGGTGTACGACCACCTCAACCTGGTCGTTCGTGAGCCCGAACAGCCACTTGGCCTCAATCACTTCCAGGCCCTTGTTCATCAGCGAAGCCGAGTCGATGGTGATTTTGGCCCCCATATCCCAGTTGGGGTGCTTCAGGGCCTGGGCTTTGGTCACGGTAGCCAGCTGCGCGGCCGTGCGCCCGCGAAACGGCCCCCCGGAGGCCGTCAGAATGATTTTCTCAATCGGGTTGCGCTCCTCCCCCACCAGGCACTGGAAGATGGCCGAGTGCTCCGAGTCCACGGGGTAGAGGCCCACGCCGTACTGTCTGATTAGCTCGGTAATCAGCTGCCCGGCTACCACCAGGGTTTCCTTGTTGGCCAGGGCAATGTCTTTGCCGGCCCGGATGGCGGCCACCGTAGGCAGCAGGCCGGCGTAGCCGACCATAGCCGTCAGCACGACGTCGGTGGCGGGGCGGCCGGCAATTTCGGTGAGGGCCGCGGCCCCGGCCAGAACCTCCGTTTCCTGCCCGGCCAGGGCGGCTTTCACGGCGGCGTACTTACTTTCGTCGCCGATAACCACGGCGGCGGGCCGGAACTCGCGGGCCTGCTGAATCAGCAGGTCCGCGTTGGACTGGGCCGACAGCGCCGCCACCTGAAAGCGGCCGGGGTGGGCGCGGATCACGTCGAGGGCCTGGGTGCCGATGGAGCCGGTGGAGCCGAGTAGGGTGACGCGTTTGGGGGAAGCGGACATGCGGGAATTCGGAAGCAGGAAGGCGCGGAGTGCAGCCCGACAAAAGTACGGGGAAGTTTGGCTTGTGCCGTGCTTCGGCCGCCGCCGCTGGACCCGCGCTCCGAAAAGCCCGTACTTTGTCTTTCCAGCCTTTCCGATTCCCGTGACCAGCCCTACTCCCGCCGCCAGCCCTTCCGCCTTCGACAAAGCCCGCACCGGCCTTTGGGCCAGCCTGCAAAAGCACCTCGAAACCGTGTACGCCGCCGAAAAGGACTTCCGCGCCGCTACCGCGTTTACTGACGCCTTTCCCTTCTCCCCCGCCGCCGTAGAGCCCCAGGTGCTGCTCGACTACCACCAGCACCGCGCCCGGCTGCGCGACCTGTTCGTGGACGAAACCACCCAGCTCGACAGCCTGGTGAAAGCCGTGCGCCTGAAAAGCTACGAGGAAGACGAAAAAAAGCTGCTGCTGCTCATGATTCTGGGCTACCTCGACATTGCCGAGTCCATCTTCGCCCTGCTCGACGTGCGCCGCCCCAGCCGCCTGGACAAGGATGAGGAGTTAGAGGAAACGACTGCCAGGTTTGAGCGGGTCAAAAACTTCGTGCGCCTCAACATCAAGGGCATTGCGGGCCTGCTGCCCAAACTGAGCTAGCCCCAGGCGACAGCTTGCCGATTACTGGCCTACAGGAACCACTTTCTGCCGCTGATACCGTTTCTGACGCAGCTGCCGGAATTTGTCGTGGGCCACAGCATACACCGTTACGGTGGAATCTATATTGGAAGTAGCACTCAGGCTGTCCTCGCCGGTGGTAGCCTCCTGCACGGTGGTCAGGCGGAACTGCGCCGGGCTTTCAAACCGGCCATACGCCTCGGTCTGCGCCCCGCCGTCGGCCGCGTAGGCAGCCACCATTTCCCGGCTGACCAGCTTGTGCCGGGCGTCGTAGACCACCCGCAGCAGCTGCAGCATATACTCGCCGTCGTCGTGGAGCACCGTAATTTCCTGGCGCTGAGGCGTGTTTTGCTGGAGCGAGTAGAAATAGCAGGCCTCCTCCAGCCGTAAGCGGGTTTTCGGGGGCAGGTAGCGCCGCAGCTGGGCCACGGTGAGCTTCACCAGCCTGCTGCGTTTTTCGTAGTCGCTTTCAGAGCCGATGCGAAACGTATCCAGCCGGGCTACCTTAAACCAGGTTGAATCCAGAAATCCGTCGGGAGCGGGCGGCGGCGGGGCTGGGGTAGCTATTGGTGCCGGCGCCGGCGTGGTGGCTACTTCCTGCTTGGGGTCGGTTTGCCCGCAGGCCATGCCCAGCCCCAGCAAAAGCCAGCCGGCCTTTTTCAGCGGGTTATTCCACATTGACAACTTGTATTGACTTGCCGTTGAACAGGGCTTCTTCCCCGGCCCGCTTCCCGCTCAGCGCCGCCGCCACCGGGGCCGCGGCCGACACGGCAAAGTAGTCTACTCCTTCCACGGTGAGCGGGCCGGCGCTGATGCTGATAAAAAAGCGGCCCAGGCTGGTATGCACCAGCGCCCCGGGATGCACCGAGTCGCAGGGCCGGGCCGGGTCGATACGGATCAGCTCGGCCTGGAGCTGCCGGGCCTGCTGGAGCTGGACCAGGTTCCGGTCGCGCTCGTTCTGGGCCATGGCGCGGCCGGTTTCGTACTTGTCGCCGGCGCTGCTCTTGGTTTCGGAGTTGGCCGATTCCTGGGCCGCGTCGATGGCGGCCTGGATGGCGGTGAGGCGGTCCTGCACGTAGCTCTGGCACCGGGCGTAGAGTTGTTGTTTCACTAACTCACTTGAGCTTCCCATAGTATTTCGGAATCGTTTTCAATTTGCCAGCCCGATAGAAGATGACCAGGTTGATGGATAGAAGCTACCGCGGCCGGAATAGAAAATTCCAGGCGCTGCCGCTCTGGCTCGCGGCTTTTGTTGGCGGTGAGTACCCGTACTGCGGCATGGCCAAATGCATCGGAGCAGCAGGCGTCTAACATAGCGGTTCTGCAGGATTATCTGACCCTGCTTCAAAAGTAACCCGCGACGCACGTTGCACAGGAAGGTACGGTAGCGGCCCGCGGCGGCGTGGCGAATGCCGAGCGGCACGAAGCCGTTGCAGAGGTTGCACACGCCGTCGAACAGGAGGGCGTCGGGGGCAGGGTTGGGTATGATCAGGCGTACGAAAATAAGGCGCCAGTGGTGGTGGCGGAGTCAGCAGCCCGCCCGCGGGGCCGCACCACCTGCGTTTGCAAAACCAGCAATCTTTGCTGGATACCGGTGCTGAGGACTTGCTATTAAATAGTTATATGGAAATAAATACGTACTTATCCGGCGGTTGAGCCGGGGTGCCGTATAGCAATTCAGACTAACTAACCTTTCACCATGATGTTCACCAAAAAATCATCCATCTACCTGGCTACGCTGGTGCTCGGCACAGCACTGCTGGGGGCCTGCGAAAGCAAAACCACCAGCACCACCGAAACCACGGGCGCAACGGGCACCGAGTCGACCATGGGTACGGACTCGGCTGGAGCTATGAACGGCTCCATGGACAACGAGGACCGCTCGGGCTCTACCACGGGCGTCACGGCGGGCTCGACCACTGCCGGCCAGGGAACCAGCACCTCCGGCATGAGTACTTCCGGCGCGGTTACTCCGGGCTCCACCACCACGGGCGAGGGGACCAGCACTTCGGGCATGAGCACCTCCGGCAACACCACCCCGAGCTCAACCACGCGTTAGCCAGGGCTTTATCTGGTTCTTTTGCAAAGCGAAAAGGCGAGTCCGCGTGCGGCTTCCTTTTCGCTTTGCTGCGTTGTGCCCGTGGGCAGCCCCGCGTTTTTTGATTGAAAATAAGCACGTGGCTTTTTTCGTTGCGCCGAAATCCGGGCCGCGTGCGTAAGCCGAGGCACCGGGTGCCGCCGTTTCTCATGCCGCGCCCTGGCAACGGCAACTGATTTTAGCATCATCTATGGTCAACGAGGGTCCGGGGTTTTGGGGCGTGCTGCGCCGGCCGTTCGTGCTTGATTTGCGGGCTTTGGCGCTGCTGCGCATGGCCACGGCGGTAGTGCTGCTGGTGGACCTGGCCATCCGCAGCACCGACCTGGAGGCCCTTTATGCCAACCTGGGCGTGCTGCCGTTGGGCGCCTTGCTCGAGCACGCCTGGTCGCCGTACCAGTTTTCGCTGCACGCCGCCAGTGGGCTGTGGCAGGCCCAGGCCGTGCTGTTTGTGCTGGCGGCGGTGTTGGCGGGGGCGCTCCTGGCCGGCTACCACACGCGGCTGGCCACGCTGGCCTCGTGGGTACTGCTGGTGTCGCTTCAAAACCGCAACCCCATGATTAGCCAGGGCGGCGACGACCTGCTGCGGATGCTGCTCTTCTGGGGCATCTTTCTGCCCTGGGGCCGGGTCTGGAGCTGGGATGCGCGCGAGCGCCCCCTGCCCGGGCGACTCGACTATTTCAGCGCCGCCACGGTGGCCTACGTGGTGCAGCTGGCCCTGCTGTACTGGTGCACCGCCCTGCTCAAAAACGGCCCCGAATGGACCCGCGACGGCACGGCGCTCTACTACGCCTTTAGCCTCGACCAGGTCCTGCTGCCCGCCGGGCGCCTGCTCTACCCGTACCCCGGCCTGTTGCGCTTCCTCACGTTTGCCACGTACTACGTGGAGCTGGTGCTGCCCTTTGCGCTGTTTTTGCCGGTGGGCGTGGCGCGGTGGCGACTGCTGGTGGTGGGCGTGCTGCTGGGCTTTCACCTCACCATCAGCCTCACGCTCTTCGTGGGCATCTTCTTTTTGGTAAACATAGCCTCGGTGCTGGGGCTGCTGCCGCCGGTGGCCCTGGACTGGCTCACGCGGCGCCTGGGGCCCCACGCGGCGCGGGCGGGCCAGTTGCGCACGCGCCTGCCCGCCTGGCAGGCGCCCTGGCGGCTGCGGCTGGAGCGCACCCGCGCGCCATCGCCCGGCAGCCAGCGGCTGGGGCGCGGGGTGCGCAACGCGGTTGTGGCCGTGCTGCTGGCCTACGTGTGCTGGTGGAACCTCGACGACGTGGCCGTGCTGCGGCCCGCCGGGGGGTTGATGTCGGCGCCCATGCGGTGGTTCGGCTACCTGTTTCGGGTCGATCAGCACTGGGGCATGTTTGCCCCCACGGTATTCAAGGACGACGGCTGGTACATCCTCGAAGGCACCACCGCCGCCGGCCGCCGGCTCGACCTGAACCGCGCCGGCGCGCCCGCCCGCTACGCCAAGCCCGCGTCGGTGGTGGCGCTGTTTAAGAACGACCGGTGGCGCAAATACTCCGAGAATTACCTGTTCGTCAGCAACGCCTGGATGCGGCCCTACTACTGCAACTACCTGCTCCGCATCTGGCACGAAAACCCGGCCCACCCGCCGCTGCGGCACCTGTCGGTGGTGTACATGCTGGAAAAATCGTTGCCCGACTACCAGCTTTCCGAGCCGGTGCGCGAAGTACTGTGCGAGTGTGAGCCGGAAACGAGGGAGTAGAGGACCAATAGTACCAGATTCCGGTCCCACTCGTTCTGGGCCATGGCGCGGCCGGTTTAGTACTTGTCCCCGGCGCTGCTCTTGGTTTCCGAGTTGGCCGGTTCCCGGGCCGCGTTGATAGCCGCCTGAATGGCGGTGAGGCGGTCCTGGACGTAGGTTTGGCAGCGGGCGTGGAGAGTAGTTTTGATGTTATAGCGGTTTCGCAAACGGGGCGACTGCCGGTCCGGCGGCTACCAGCCGTCGGGCCGGTCGTCGTTGGCCCGAGACGTTCAACAGCCGCTCCTGGCAACCAGTCCAGAGCAGCGGGCACTGGCTATATTGTGCACGGTACTGCTGTAATCCGTCAGCTACTACTGGATCCTTGCCCAGGCGCGGCACCTTGCTCTGCTCGCCGAGACTATTCAGGGGGCGCTGAAAGGCCCGATGGGCGGTAGCTACGAATTCAATCCCGCCAGATTCTTTAGGTCCAACTGGTCCTTGAGGCGCCCGGTGCTGGCTTTGTTCTTTCGCAGATCGGCCAAGCTGATGAAGTTGATGGCGACACCGTCCCAGGTGGTGGTTTCGCAGGCCGCATAGCAGTCCGCGAACCTTACGCCGTCTATCTCATTCAGGATATCAATGCGCACCGGAGCCACGCCGAGCTGGATGATTCCGCCGGGCTCCAGAAAGTCGGCTTCCTTATACAGACTACCGAAGCCAAAATCCCGC
This sequence comes from Hymenobacter fastidiosus, assembly GCF_039539565.1. NCBI lineage: Bacteria > Pseudomonadati > Bacteroidota > Cytophagia > Cytophagales > Hymenobacteraceae > Hymenobacter > Hymenobacter fastidiosus. The sequence goes on from NZ_BAABDJ010000006.1 coordinate 179,985, forward strand.
ATTACCCGTACCAGCCGGGCCGCATTTTCAGGCGCTACCTCCACCCAGACATCAATATCGGCCGTGTAGCGCACGAAGCCGTGGTAGGCAACGGCATAGCCGCCTACCACCAGGTAGCGCACCTCATGCGCGTTTAACAGCTCGATAAACTCTTTGTAATCCTGGTCCAGGGAATTGGCTAGGGTCATGACGGTAGTAAAACCAGATGGAGTGCGCCCGCAGATATTCCAGCGCCGCCAGTCTTTCCGTCGGCGTTTTGGTAAGCCAATAAATAGCATCTTCCGCATCCTGGTCGGCGTGCAAAGTAGTTTTGCGGGTGATGGTGCGGTCGAGGCGAATCATAGGACAATTTACGCTATTTCACCGGCTTGGGTCAGCCCTTCCGCCACCTGCCGGTCGTTGCTCAGCCGCGGCACTTTGTTCTGCCCGCCGAGCTTGCCCAGGCTTTTCATGTAGCGCTGAAACGCCCCGGCCGGTAAGCTTGTCAGGCGCGGCGGGGCCAGGATGGAGCCGGTGAGCAGGTCGTCGTAGTACGTGTTACGGCGGCGCAGACCCGCGTCCAGGGCGGCGGCAAAGGCGGCGGCATCGTGGGGCGGGCGGGCAAACTCCACCAGCCACTCGTGCCGGCTCGGCCCGGCGGGGTCGGCGCTGACCAGCGGGGCTACGGTAAACTCCACGACTTCCACCTCCGGAAACCGGCTCATCACCTCGCGCAGGGTCTGCTCCACTTCCTCGCCGATGACGTGCTCGCCGAAGGCCGACAGAAAGTGCTTGATGCGCCCACTCACTACCACGCGGTGCGGCGCCAGGCTCACGAAGCGCACGGTGTCGCCGAGGCTGTAGCCCCAGAGGCCGGCGTTGGAGCTGAGCACCAGCGCGTACTGCTGATCCAGCGCTACCTCGCCGATGGTCAGCCGGGGCGCATCGGGCTCGAAAAACTGCCCGGCGGGAATAAACTCGTAGAAGATGCCCGCGTCGAGCAGCAGCAGCAGGCCGGGGTTGCCGGGCTCGTCCTGAAAGGCCAGAAAGCCCTCGGAGGCCGGGAACAGCTCGATGCTGTCCACGGGGCGGCCAATGGTTTCGAACAGCCTGGCGCGGTAGGGCTCGAAGTTGACGCCGCCGTACACGAACAGATCGAACCGGGGGAAAATATCCTTTACCGGCTTGCCGGTCAGCTGCACCAGCTTGTCGAAGTACATCTGCACCCAGGGTGGAATGCCCGAAATCAGGGTCATGTCCGCGGGCAGGGTTTCCTCCACGATGTGGTCGAGCTTGGTTTCCCAGTCCTCAATGATGTTGGTAGAATACGTGGGCAGCTGGTTGCGGCGCAGGTAGGCCGGCACGTGGTGGTTCACGATGCCCGACAGCCGCCCGGTGTGAATGCCGCCCACCTTTTCCAGCTCCGGGCTGCCCGACAGAAACATCAGCTTGCCGTCCAGAAAGCGGCTTTTGCCGGTGCGGTGTACGTAGTGAAGCAGCGCGTCGCGGGCCCCGCTGATGTGGTTGGGGATGCTGTCGGCGGTCAGCGGAATGTACTTGGCCCCGGAGGTCGTGCCCGAGGTTTTAGCCAGATACGCGGGCTGGCCGGGCCAGAGCACGTCGGCCTCACCCGCTTTCACGCGGTTGAAATACGGGGCCAGGGCTTCGTAGTCGCGCACCGGCACCAGGCGGGCCAGGTCGGCGGGCGTCTGGATATCGGCAAAGCTATGGTCGCGGCCGAAAGCGGTGTTCCTGGCTTTGCTGATCAGCTGGCGGAACACGCGCTGCTGGGTGCCCACGGGGTCTTGCTGCCACTGCTGGTAGTGGTGGTGCACGTAGGCGGCCAGCGGCCGGCTCAGAAGTGACTTGAGGCCCATGCGGGGAGTTGGTGAAATGGGGAAGGTGTGAATTTTGGCTGCTGGCGCGAAGCTTCACCTTTTCAAAGGTACACTTCCAGCGAAATTCCCAACCAGCGCCTGCACTTCAGCTATTTCTTGGTTTCCGTCGTACCTGACTCACCAGTTCACCAACTCACCATTTCACTTATGATCAACCAACGTGGCAACGCCGTCTGGAACGGCGACATCAAAGGCAGCGGCGAAATTTCGACCCAGAGCGGCACAGTCAAAGCGCCTTATTCGGTCGGGGCCCGGTTTGAGGGCCAGAAGGGCACCAACCCCGAGGAGCTCATCGGCGCGGCCCACGCCGGCTGCTATACCATGTTCCTGACCGGCCAGCTCACCAAAGCCGGCGCGCAGGTCAAGCAGATCCGCACCGAGTCGAAAGTAACGCTCGATACGTCGGGCGAGGTACCCAAAGTCGTGAAGATCGTCCTGACCACCGAAGGCGAGGTGGAAGGCATCACTCAGGAAGAATTCCAGCAGCAGGCCGAAAATGCCAAGCTGCACTGCCCGATTTCGCAGCTGCTGAGCGCCGTGCCCGAAATGGAGCTGGCCTCGGCCACGCTGAAGTAGTTGCCGGTTTCAGTTGCCAGTTGCCGGTTTCAGTTGCCGGTTTCAGTTGCCAGTTGCCAGTTGCGTGTTACCAGTTGTTATTCGAACGAACTGGCAACACGCAACTGGCAACTGGCAACACGCAACACGCAACACGCAACTGGCAACTGGCAACTGACAACAGGCAACAGGCAACTGAAAAACCGGCCGCGCCCGCAGCGTTGCCGGTTTTTCGTTTACTTTGCTGTTCGCCTTTTTTTCTCCCTATGCCCCGTGCTACTCCTACCACCCGCATTCGTCTGCGGCCGGCTGATACATCCAAGGTTCCATTCTGGGGTCAGCTGCTCATCGGCAGCCTCTGGATTGTTTATACCCTGTTTCTGATTACGTCCGACCAGGGCATCCAGGACTACCACTTCCTGCACTACGTATTTCTGGTATTCAGCCTGGTCTATATCGGCTACGTGCTGGTCCACAATGCCCCCGTATTCGGCACCCAGAGCTACCTGGAATTCACGCCGGGCTACATCGTGCACAAAGGCGGGCTGTTTCGGGCCAAGCAGGTGTTTGCGGCCGAAAGCATCGAAGCCATTGATCTGGCACCCATGCAGCTACGTATCCGCCTCCGCTCCAACGATCTGTACACGCTGAGTCTGCGCGAAGTGAAAGGCCCGAAGCGCCGCGAGAAATTCAAGATGGAAATCCGCCAGTTCGCCGCGGAGTATAAGATTGCGCTGCGCGAAACCGCCGCCGCGCCGCGGGGGTAGCTTGTCATTCTGAGCAGCGCGAAGGACCTTCCTCTTCGGCTTTGCCAAACCTTATTCAAGCCAAAAAGCCCTTTACCGCGTGGTAAAGGGCTTTTTGGCTTAGGTAGTAATTCCAATTCAAAACGTCATGCTGAGCTTGCCGAAGCATCTCGCGTGCTGACGTATGAGTAGCAATCCAACGTCAGCACGCGGGATGCTTCGGCAAGCTCAGCATGACGTTCTTCTTATCCTTCTCTTTCCCTTCTCCCTTACTTGCCCGCAAACTTCTTGCGCAGCTCCTGAATCGTGCTCTTGAAGTTCTTGTCGGAGTCAATCAGGTCCGAGACGGTCTGCACCGAGTGAATGACGGTGCTGTGGTCGCGGCCGCCGAAGTTGTGGCCGATGCTCTTGAGCGAATGGCTGGTGTGTTCCTTGGCGAAGTACATGGCCACCTGCCGGGCCGTCACCACTTCCTTCTTGCGGGTTTTGGCCTTCATCAGGTCCACCGGAATACTGAAGTACTCGGCCACGGTTTTCTGGATGAAGTCCAGGTTGACCTCCGCTTCCACTTCCTCGATGATGTGGCGCAGGGCCTGCTTGGCCATTTCCAGGTCAATTTCGCGGCGGTTGAGGCTCGATTGGGCCACCAGCGAAATCAGCACCCCTTCCAGCTCCCGCACGTTGGTGTTCACCGAGTGGGCCAGGTATTCGACCACCTGGGGCGGAATGTCGATGCCGTCCTGCTGCATCTTGTTCTGGATGATGGCCATGCGCGTCTCGAAGTCGGGACTCTGCAAATCAGCCGTCAGGCCCCACTTGAAGCGGGACAGCAGCCGGTCTTCCAGGCCATTCAGGTCGCGGGGCGGCCGGTCGGAGGTCATGATGATCTGGCGGCCGGCCTGGTGCAGGTGGTTGAAAATGTGGAAGAACATTTCCTGGGTCTTGTCCTTGCCCGACAGAAACTGCACGTCGTCCAGAATCAGAATATCGACCAGCAGGTAGAAGTTGGCGAAATCCTGGACCGCGTTAGCGCGCAGGCTTTCGATAAACTGGTTCGTAAACTTCTCCGCCGACACGTAGAGCACGAACTTGTCGTCGGAGGTGGCCTTGATGTGGTTGCCGATGGCCTGCACGAGGTGAGTTTTGCCCAGGCCCACGCCCCCGTAAATCATCAGCGGATTGAAGCTGGTCGTGCCCGGCTTGTTGGCCACGGCCATGCCGGCCGAGCGGGCCAGCCGGTTACAGTCGCCCTCGATGTAGTTCTCGAACGAGTACGTGTGGTTGAGCTGCGACTTGAGGTAGTTGCGGTCGATGGCCTTGGAAGCCTCGAACGGGTTGCGCAGGGTGGCGGCCTTGTCGGGGTTGACGGGCGCGGCGGCGGCGGCGGCCACGTTGCGGGCCGAGGCCGTCATGGCGCTGGCGGCCATGGCGTTGTCCTGCTGCTGGGGCGTGGGGTAGGCGGCCTTGCGAGCCGTGGGGATGTTCACGGTGCGGGGCTTATTCTGCCCGTTGCCCTGGTCTACCACGATGGAGTATTCCAGGCGGCCGTCGTGGCCCAGCTCCTGGTAAATACTTTTTTTCAGAACGTCGACATAATGCTCCTCCAGCCACTCGTAAAAGAATTGGCTGGGCACCTGAATGATGAGCACGTTATTCTGGAGCTGCACCGGCAGGATAGGCTCGAACCAGGTCCGGTAGCTCTGCTCACCAATATTTGCCTTGATAACGCGAAGACAGTTGGCCCATACGGTTCGACAATCTTTCAGCATCAATCAGTTAGTGCAAAAGCAACAAGTGCGCGGGGTGGAAAAAAGGGAGCAGGGACGGCTTCCGGAGCGGTCGTTTTTTTCAGGGGGAGACAAAAATGTGGAAAAGTGCGGAGACAAAAAAACCCGCCTTTCCTTGCTTTTGTCAGGCGGTATGCACGGGTAGCACCGCCGAGCTGGCTACGGCCGGCCGCCGACTTCCGGGCTCGAAAACATAGTCGAGGCGGCCGAGGTTGATGCCCGACCAACCGACTTGGTTGATGAGGGTGCGGTGCCCGGCGGGGCCGTCAATCGGCTCGGGCTCCTTCATAAAGGTGTGGGTGTGCCCGCCCAGAATCAGGTCGATACCACCGACCTGGGCCGCCAGCTTGCGGTCGTCGATTTTGGCGCTTTCGTACTTGTAGCCCAGGTGAGAAAGGCAAATCACCATGTCGCACCGCTCGGGGCCGCGCAGCTGCGCTACCATAGCCCGGGCCGTAGCGACGGGGTCGAGGTGGCGGGTGGCGCCGAAGTTGCGGTCGGATACCAGCCCGGCCAGCTCGATACCGATGCCGAAAACGCCGATGCGCCGGCCCGCTTTCTCAAAAACCTGGTAGGGCTTAAAAGCCCCGGCCAGCGTGGTTTGCGAGAAGTCGTAGTTGGCAATCAGAAAGGGGAAGGACGCGTGGGGCAGCTGTTTTTTCAGGCCTTCCAGTCCGTTGTCGAAGTCGTGGTTGCCCAGTGTGCAGGCATCGTAGGCCATCTGCGACATAAGCTTGAACTCCAGCTCGCCCCCGAAAAAGTTGAAGTAAGGCGTCCCCTGAAATACGTCGCCCGAGTCGAGCAGCAGCACGTTCGGCTCCTGCTGGCGCACCTGCTCAATCAGCGAAGCCCGCCGGGCCATGCCGCCCATGTTGGCCCATTCGCCCCCGTTGTCGGGAAAGGGCTCAATACGGGAGTGCATGTCGTTGGTGTGCAGAATGGTGAGGCGCGTACCCTGGGCCTCGCGCGCCAGAGCCGGGGCACTCAACCCCAGTAAGCCCACGCTGGCGGCGCCAAGAGAAGTATGCTTGAGAAAGTCGCGACGATTCATGGAGTTAATGTGCTGATGTGATGTCAATGTGCTAATGTGATGTCAATGTGGTAATGTGGTAATGTGATGTCAATGTGCTAATGTGGTAATGTGCTGATGTTGTAAACGTGAGAACTGCGTAACATCAATGAGTAATTAGCACATCAGCACGTTAGCAGCATATTACCACATCAGCACATTACCACATCAGCACATTAGCAGCACATTACCTGACTCTTCCTTCCACTTTGGCTTCGACCGGCTTGCCCTGTTTGGTCAGGGTGCGGATGTGGTCGGCAATGGCGTTCCGCAGCAGGATACCCGTGGAGCGGGGCTGGAGGGGTTTGAAGAACGTCATCTGGTCGCCGCCCCCGGCCAGGTAGTCGGAAATGGCGATGGTGTAGGTTTTAGCCGGGTCGAAGGGCTGCCCACCAATCAGAATGCTGGTCGGCTTGCCGTCGGCACTGACGCTATAGGTCACATTCGACAGGGCCATTTTGACGCGGGCCGCGTAGTCGAACAGCTGCTGAGCCACCGGACCAGGCATATCGAGCACCACCAGCTCATTCTCGAAGGGCATCAGCTCAAACACCGACCCCAGGGTGATGGCACCGGCCGGCAGGCCGGCCCGCAGGCCGCCGTTGGTCATTACCCCGATATCAACGGGCTGCCCCAGCACCTGGCTGGCCCGGACGCGCTGCAGGTCCGCCACGAAATTAGCCAGCGGCGACTCGCCGGGATTTTTGGTAATGGCCACGGGCGCCGTCCCCAGCACGGTCGTCATCTGCTCGGTTACCTGCCGGCGGTAGGGCCCAATGGTGGCGGCGGCTTGCGCGTTGTCGGGCAACGCTTTGCCGACGGGCTGGGCCGTAACGGGAGCCAGCCGGGGCTTGGCTACGTAGCTAGCCCGCTGGCAGGCGGAAGATAAGCTTAGGACGGCCAGCAGGCTGAAGGTCGCGAAGCGGGAACGGAGGAAATGCATCAGCAGGCTAAATAAATCGGGAGCCCGTCAGGGCTGACCAATAGTACGGTCGGTTCAGGTCTGGTCAGCACCCTCAACTACAGAACAAGGCGAACAATTGCGGGGCCCAGGCAACCGGGAAATCAGCCGGCAAAGCTACGGCAAACTTTGGCGGCGGCAACGGCGGTCGGGCTGGCGGCGTTGTGAGGGCAATCCGGTATCTTTAGCCCCCATTGTCTCAGGCACTCCCAGGCTTCTACCCCACCCTATTATGGCCGATATCCCGCGTCCGGCGCCCGTTTCCTTTTCCGAATTCGAGCCCGTCAGCACCGCGGCCTGGCAGGAGCGCATCCGCCGCGACCTGAAGGGAGCCAGTGCCGAATCGTTGGTCTGGACGCCCGCCGACGGCTTTGCCGTGCAGCCCTTTTACCACCACGAAGCCCTGGCCGCGCTGGGCGCGCTGCCTACCCCGCAGGTGCGCCCCCAGCCGGCCACCGCCGGCTGGCTGAACGTGCCAACGTATGCCGTGGGTGCTTCCAGTATGGGCCACGCCGCCATCGACCGGGCGGCGGCGGCGCTGGAGCGGGGGGCCGATGGCGCCCACTTCGACCTGACCGATGCCGCCTCCTTCGACGTAGCCTATCTGCACCGCCGCCTGCCCCTGGCCACTTCCTACGTCGGCTACTCCCTGCGGATTGGCGCGGCCAGCTTCGTGCAGCGCCTGCTGACGGCTGAGCCCGCCGGCCTGCGCGGGTTTCTGCGCTTCGACCCCATCACCGACCACGCGCCCGACCTGCCGGGGCAGCTGGCCGACCTGCGGACGGTACTGGGCCTCACCCGCCGCTTCCGGGATTTTCGGGCGCTGACGCTGAACGGCGCTTTTTTCGCCAACCGCGGCGGCACCGTCACCCAGCAGCTCGGCTTCACCCTGGCGACGGCCGCCACCTACCTGAGCGAGCTGCCGGACGAAACCCTGACGGCCGCCGAAGTAGCCGCGGCCGTCCAGATTCAGGTGGGCCTCAACCCCACCTACTTTCTGGAAATAGCCAAGCTGCGGGCCCTGCGCCAGCTGTGGGCTACGCTGCTGCACGCCTACGAGCTACCCGCCGGAGCCGCTACGGACCTGCGCATTTTCGCGGGCACCTCCACCTGGTCGAAGACGACGCTGGACCCGCACACCAACCTGCTCAGAGTAACCACCGAAACCATGGCCGCCGTCCTCGGCGGGGCCGACGCGGTGAGCGTGGCGGCCTTCGACAGCCTGTACCACGACCCTAATGAGTTTTCCGACCGCCTGGCCCGCAACCTGCCCGTCATTCTGCGGGAAGAAGTACAGCTGCACCGCGTAGCCGACCCGGCGGCGGGTTCCTACTACCTGGAAACCCTGACCGACCAGCTGGCGCGGGACGCCTGGAGCTTGCTGCAGGACATTGAAACCCTGGGAGGCCTGCCGGCCGCGGTGGGCTTCGTGCTGCAGGAGCTGCAGAAAGTAGCCCAGCAGCAGTTTCAGCACATTGCCGACGGCACTCAGGTAGTGGTGGGCACCAACCGCTTCCAGGACCCCCACGAGCAGTTCGACTACAACCCCAAGAAGCTCCTGCGCAGCCGCGACTTCGACTCGACCCGGGCTACCTACCCCTCCGAAGTGCTGCGGCTGGCTACGGCCCTGCACTTCCAGCGGCGCGAGAAAAAGCGCAAGCGGGCGGCCGTGGTGCTGCTGGGCACCCACACCAACCAGCTCATTCTGGAGTCGTTCATGCAGCTGCTCCCGAAAGACGAGCGGCAGACTTTCAACATCAGCCACCCGGAAGGCACCTTGTCGTTGTTGTTTTCTACTCCCGAGGGGGCCATGCTGATGTATGCCACTCCCGACCAGTTCGGCCACTTTGCCCGGGTGGTGTGCCGGGTGCGGCAGGACGATGCCGGCTTCGTGCCGCCCTACCTGCTCAACGCCGACCTGGCCACCATGCAGGAAGCCGTAGCCTTATTCGGCTTCAAGGAATTCACCGTGGAAGGCTACAGCACCGACGACGTACTGGCCCGCCTGCAGGGGCGGTGAAATCAATTAATAATTAAGAATTAGTAATTAAGAATTCTGCTGTTCCGACCGAAAGCCCGGTCGTTTGCGGCCGTTCCTAATTCACAATTCTTAATTATTAATTCTTAATTCTTAATTCTTCATTACTCCCATGAAGCCCGACTTCTCCCGGATTGCCTATAACGCGGCTGCCCTGCCCGCTCCAGCTGCTGCCCCCACCGAAACGCTGAGCCCCGAGCAGATTACGCTGAAAAGCTACTACACGGCCCAGGATGTGGCTCACCTCGACCACCTCGGCTTCGGGGCCGGGCAGGCCCCCTACCTGCGCGGGCCCTACCCGACCATGTACGTCCAGAATCCCTGGACCATCCGCCAGTACGCGGGCTTCAGCACGGCCACCGAGAGCAACGCCTTCTACCGCCGCAACCTCGCCGGGGGGCAGAAGGGACTGTCCGTGGCCTTCGATCTGGCTACTCACCGCGGCTACGACTCCGACCACCCCCGGGTGGAAGGCGACGTGGGCAAGGCCGGCGTGGCCATCGACTCGGTGGAGGACATGAAGATCCTGTTCGACCAGATTCCGCTGGATCAGATGTCGGTGAGCATGACCATGAACGGGGCGGTGCTGCCAATTATGGCCTTTTACATCGTGGCGGCCGAGGAGCAGGGCGTGGGGCCCGAGAAGCTGGCGGGCACCATTCAGAACGACATTCTGAAGGAGTTCATGGTGCGCAACACCTATATCTACCCGCCGCTGCCGAGCATGCGCATCATTGCCGACATCTTCGCCTACACGGCGCAGCACATGCCCAAGTTCAACTCCATCAGCATCTCGGGCTACCACATGCAGGAAGCCGGGGCTACCGCCGACCTGGAGCTGGCCTACACCCTCGCCGACGGCCTCGAATACGTGCGCGCCGGCCTGGCCGTGGGCCTGGACGTGGACCAGTTTGCCCCGCGCCTGTCCTTCTTCTGGGCCATCGGCATGAACCACTTCATGGAAATTGCCAAGCTCCGCGCCGGCCGGTTGCTGTGGGCCAAGCTCATGAAGCAGTTCAACCCCCAGAACCCGAAAAGCCTGGCTTTGCGCACCCACTGCCAGACTTCGGGCTACTCGCTCACCGAGCAGGACCCCTTCAACAACGTGGCCCGCACCGCCATCGAGGCGCTGGCCGCGGCCCTGGGCGGCACCCAGAGCCTGCACACCAACGCGCTGGATGAAGCCATTGCCCTGCCCACCGACTTCTCGGCCCGCATTGCCCGCAACACCCAGCTCTACCTCCAGCACGAAACCGACATCACCCGCGTGGTGGACCCCTGGGGCGGCTCCTACTACGTGGAAACCCTGACCCACGAGCTGGCCGACAAGGCCTGGGCCCTGATTCAGGAAGTTGAGGAGCTCGGCGGCATGGCCAAGGCCATCGAAACCGGCCTGCCCAAGCTGCGCATCGAGGAAGCCTCCGCCCGCAAGCAGGCCCGCATCGACTCGGGCAAGGAGGTTATCGTGGGCGTGAACAAGTACCGCCTCACCGCCGAGCAGCTGGGCAACGAAGCCGAGATTGAAGTGCTCGACATCGACAACGCCGCCGTGCGCGAGTCGCAGATTGAGCGCCTGAACACCATTAAGGCCGAGCGCGACAACGAAGCGGTAAAAGCGGCCCTTCAGGCCCTGACCGACGCCGCCCAAGAAACTGCTGATTTAGTTGAGCCAAAAACCAAAAACCAAAAACCAGAAACCAACAACCTCCTGGCCCTGGCCGTGCAGGCCGCCCGTCTGCGCGCCACGCTGGGCGAGATTTCCGATGCCCTCGAAGCCGTGTACGGGCGCCACCAGGCCACCATCCGCGCCATTTCGGGCGTGTATTCCGCCGAGATGAACTACGACGAGGAGTTTGGCAAAGCCCGCGCCGCCGCCGACGAGTTTGCCAGGACCGAAGGCCGCCGCCCCCGCATGATGGTAGCCAAGATGGGCCAGGACGGCCACGACCGCGGCTCCAAGATTATTGCCACCTCCTTCGCCGACGTGGGCTTCGACGTGGATATTGCCCCCCTGTTCCAGACGCCCGCCGAGGTAGCCCGGCAGGCGGCCGAAAACGACGTGCACGTAGTGGGCGTGAGCAGCCTCGCCGCCGGCCACAAAACCCTGATTCCCCAGCTTATCCAGGAGCTTAAGCAGCTCGACCGCGCCGATATTCTGGTAATTGCCGGCGGCGTCATCCCCGCTCAGGACTACGACTTCCTGTACAACGCCGGCGTGGCCGGGGTGTACGGTCCGGGGACGGTAATTGCCGTGGCCGCGCAGGAGATTCTGGCGAAGCTGGAGGAGTAGCCTTCCGCAACTATAGCAGTTTCATGAACAGTATACCCAGTGTCCGCTGCTCTGGACTAGTCGCCGGGAGCGGATATTGAACATCCCGGGCCAACGACGACCGGCCCGACGGCTGGTAGCCGCCGGACCGGCAGCCGCACCGTTCGCGAAACCGCTATAACTGGGACGTGCGCGCGAATCTCGTCGTGGCCGGGCGCGGACGCAATGACGTGGCCGTATACATGCAGGCGGCCAACGGGACGTTTGGCAGCACGCCCCCAGCCACGTATCCCCCCGCAGTCGCTCGGCTGGGCCGAGTGACCACTGCGCCGGAGCGGTTATGCCGCGAGCGTCCCGCGCCGTATAGGTTTGGGCAAGTGGCGCAATCCACTTCACACCAGAGCTGCTCAGAGCGTAATCGTTACTCGGCCTGGCCGGGCGACTGCGAGAGAACATGGTTTGTAACTCTTCTCCCCGTTTCTGCCGAACTCCATAAAATGTACCGCCCCCAATCAAGCCGCTTACACGGCTTGCTCAGGGCCGTGAAGACCTTGCCGTTCTGGACGGTCACGTCGGTTTTCTCGTCGGTAAGCGGTTCAAGGCAGGCTACGTCGCCCCAGCGGGCAGAGACGAAGAAGGAGGTCCTGCATTCCGCTACGCGGCCTTCAGGATGACGGCCGGAGTTGGGTAGGCAGACCCGAAGACGAGCGCGCCGGAAGCGGAACCGACCGCAGCCAGCGCATGGCAACCAACCCGTTTGGCCCAGGCCAGGCACTAAAAAAGCGGCCCCGCTGTAGAGCAGGGCCGCTTTCTGAATTCTCTACCCGGCGCACCGGGCAGTGGCTGGAGTTAGCGTACGGTGAGGCGGGCACTGGCCAGCTGGCCGTTGCCGAGCGTAGCCCGCAGCTGGTAGAGCCCCGGCGTGAGGCCGGTCAGGGCTACCGGGCAGGCGCCGGCCGTGGCCGGCAGGGCCTGCTCGCGCACGGTGCGGCCCAGGGCATCAGTCAGCACCAGCTGGCCGCCGCCCACGGGCAGCATCAGCGTGGCCTGCTCAGAGGCCGGGTTCGGGTACACGCTCAGCGCCAGCGCGGCCAGCGCGGGGCGGCTGGCAGTGATGGTGCCTCCGGCGTTGAGCTTGGCCACGAAGGAATTTATGCCCACGCCGCTCGTGGCAATAGTGCCGAAAGTAGCGTTGCCTCCAACGGCCCCCACAACGTAGGCATTACCCAAGCCGTCAGTCGCCACATCGAGCCCGATAACGCCGTTGTCCCGGCCGGGGCTGGTTACCTTATCTGCCCATACGGTCTTGCCCTGCCCATCGAACCGGACCGCGTACAGGTCGCCGTTGTCGGTGTTGGCAGCCGTGAGCGTCGTGGGGCCGAAGGTGAGCGAGCCCAGGAAGTTGCCGGTCATATAGAGCCCGCCTTTCCCGTCGTACGCCACGCCGTAGCCGCTAATGTAGCTCGTTTCGGCCGGCGTAATCTTCTGCGACCAAAGCCGGGCACCCTGGCTGTTGTAGCGGCCCACGAAAATGCTGGTTCCATCCTCGGTGCCGTTGTAGAAGTAGTCGGTGTAGCCCCCCACGGCCACGTTGCCCGCCGCATCGACGGCAATGCTGCTGCCGGAGTCCCCGTTGGTGGCCACCCCGAAGCGCTGGGCCCATTGTACTGTGCCCTGGGTGTCGTATTTTACCACGAACCCATCCTCGTTATCGGCGGCTCCGGTATTGGCCAAAGTAATGGTACCGAAGGTGGCTGATTCGTAGATAGAGCCCGTGAGGTAGGCGTTGCCGGCCGCGTCCGTGGCCAGGGCGTAGGCGTAATCGGTGGCGGAGCCACCGGCGGTACGCACCCACGTGACGGCGCCGGCCGGCGTGAATTTAAAGAGAAAGATGTCTTCGTTGGAAGTGGAAACGGCTGGGCCGCCGAAGCTGAGCGAGCCGCTGAAATCACCCGCCACGTAGATGTTGCCGAGGGCATCGGTGCCGGCCGCGGCGGCGTAGGCGTCGCCGTTGGCAGTGGCGCCGCCGGCGCGGGCCCAGAGCAGATTGCCCTGCGGGTCAAACTTGGCCACGTAGGCATCGGTGACGTCGGGGCCGGCAGTAGTCAGCGGCGCAATAGCAGTATTGCTGAAGCTCAGCGAACCGCCAAAATAGCCCGTGATAATTGCATTGCCCGCCGCATCAACCGCTACCGCCGCCCGCGTATCGCCCTCGGTTTCCAGGGCGTAGCGCACCCAGGCCAGGGTACCATCAGCAGTGTATTTAGCCACGTAAATACCGGCTTCGGAGGGTTTCACGGGCAGCGTAGTGCCCCCAAAATTCACCGGGCCCGCGAATGTGCCACTCACGAACCGGCTACCGTCAGCGGCCACCGCCACTTTATCGGCCTGCGCCCCACTGTTGACCGTGGCCGCCGTGGAGCGTTGTACGGAAGCCCAGGTCGGGGTGGCCACCTGCGCCTGAGTGGTGAGGGCCGGGAAGCCCAGAACCGCCAGCAAAGCCAGGCGGGACAACATGGAAGGAATAGAAGTATGCATGAAAATGGGTATGGGTTAGGTAAATACGAAAGCGAAACTACGGTGGCACCACTTCGCGTCAAAACGGAACGGGCAAATTTATCCGCGGCGGCGGCGGTTGTCAGCCGAGCCCCGCTTGCCCGTTCGAGTACTCCCAGGATGAGTTCGTAGTCCGCAAGGTTGCATTGGCCGGAAAGTGATGTCTGCCGCCAGCCGGCCTCGTCGTTCCGGCGCTCGGCTGGCGGAGCAGCGCAACGGCTACCGATAAGCCTACAGCTCGTCCAGCCGCCGGCCCTGCTCCCGCCGGAGGCGGGGGTGCTTGGCCGGTCCGATAACCTGAGCCGCGTAAATGCCCCGGTGCCCGGAAAACAGATAGGCTACCACGCAGGTCAGCGCCAGGTACACCGCCGCCTCGGCACCGAACAGCTCCAGCCCCATGAGGGTGCAGGCCAGCGGGGTGTTAGCCGCCCCCGCAAACACGCCCACGAAGCCCATGGCCGCCAGCAGCGCCACCGGCAGCGGCAGCACCATCGCCAGCGCGGAGCCCAGCGCCGCGCCAATAAAGAACAGCGGGGTCACCTCCCCGCCCTTGAAGCCGCAGCCCAGGGTGAGGGCCGTCAGCACCAGCTTCCACGCAAAGTCCTGAGCTCCCAGCGGGGTCTGAAACGCTTCCAGGATAACCGGAATTCCCAGGCCCAGGTAGCGCGTAGTGCCCAGCAGCGCCATAATTCCCACGAACACCACTCCTCCTGCCACGGGCCGCAGCGGCGCGTAGGCCAGACGGGCAAACTGCCGGCTGAACCAGTGAGTGAGGGTGGCAAAGCTGCGGGCCGTCAGGCCGCACAAGGCGCCTACCAACAGCGCACAGCCCAGGTAGAGCGGCGTAACTGCCAGTTCCGGCAGCTGCGGATAAGCCGTATGCCCCACGCCCCAGGCCTGCGTTACGAAGTCGGCGCTGATGGCGGCCAGGAAGGCGGGCAGCACCGCGTCGTAGCGAATGGAGCCCAGCAGGAACACCTCCAGCCCGAATACCGCCCCCGCCACCGGAGTGCCGAATACCGAAGCGAAGCCCGCGCTCATGCCGGCAATGAGCAGCAGGCGCCGGTCGTGGGGCGGCAGGCGAAACCGACGGGTGAGCTGATCGGCCAGAGCGCCTCCCATCTGCACGGCGGTGCCTTCGCGGCCGGCCGAGCCCCCGAACAGGTGGGTGAGCAGCGTGCCGCCCAGCACCAGGGGCACCATGCGCAGCGGAATCAGGGTACCAGGCGAGTGAATTTCTTCCAGCAGCAGGTTATTGCCGCGCACCACCCGGTCGCCGAAGTAGTGGTAGGCCAGGCCGATAACCAGGCCCGCGACGGGCAGCAGCAACAATATCCAGGGGTGCAGCTCCCGCCAGCGCGTCACCCCGTCGAGCGACACGAGGAACAGCGCCGACGCGGTGCCCGCCAACGCCCCGACCAGTACGCTGAGCAGCAGCCAGCGCAGCAGAAAAAATGCGGTAGCAACCGTATCAAGGTGCCGCAGGCGGGCGGGCAGCTGACGGAGGAAAGCGGTAAGAGGCGGCATAGGACGAACGGCGTGCTGAAGTACCCGGCGCGGCCTGCGGGGCCGTCCGTGGAGTAGGAATCATCAGCGCAAAGCCTGAGCTTCGGCGGTTCGCGGTGGAAATCCATCACCGTAGGCCGGGCCAAGATAGGGAGAATACCCAAAGCGGCCCGCAGCCGGAACGATCAAAGGCAGCCTTGAGTCGAACTCAGCGCGCCTCCCCATACCTGGAAAAACCGGCTAGAACATGCCGTTGTCGTGCGCCAGCCGGGTGGGCACTACTTGTAGCACGTCCCAGTGCTCCACGATTTTGCCGTCGTCGTCGAAGCGGAAGATGTCCATGCCGGCGTAGTCGTGGTCGTGGGGCCAGTGCTGGTAGCAGTGCAGCACCACGAGGTGGTCTTCGGCCACGGCCCGCTTCACCTCCACCCGCTTGCCCGGATACTCGCGGGCCATGCGCTCGAAGTAGTCGACAAAAGCCTGCTTGCCGTCGGCTACGTGGGGATTGTGCTGAATGTATTCAGCACCCACATACCGCGCAATGGCGGCCGCCGGCTGGTTCTGGTTGAACATCAGGTCATAGAAAGCAAGGGCGTTCTGCTTGTTCTGAGCGGGTGAGCTGGCCATGGAAATAGCTTTGGGGCGGCAATACAAGAATAATGGTCAACCGGCAAATCAACCCGCTACCCCAAGGTAGTCGTCAGCCAGGCAAACAGCTCCCGGTACACTACCTCCCGCACCGGGGGGCGCGACAGCACCAGATCGTGCATGCCGCCGGCAATGGCCTTCACCGTTACGCGCGGCCCGAGCCGGGGCGCCAGGGTGTGGATATCCCGCACGTTCAGCACGCCGTCGGCCCGGAAATACTCGTCGCTCCAGCCGCCAGTCCGCACGGTTTGGTCGGAGTGCAGCACCAACACCGGCTGCGCAATACTCAGTCCGCGCCGGATGCGCTGGTGTCCGCCATGAATAGCCCGCAGCCACCCCGCCGTGACCGGAAATACCTGGTTGGGTTTCCAGGCCAGCTGATAATCCCATTCGCCGTGGTGCTCCCGGTGCAGGCTCCGGCCGTATTCCGGGGATAAGTTGGTCGGGATTTTTGCGCCGGGCACCAACCAGCCCAGGGCCGCGGCCAACGGCACTCCCACCCGTTTGTTGAACCAGCTCTGGTGCATGGCCAGAAACGGGCTGTTCAGAAACAGCGCCGTCACCGCCGTCCGCTGCCGCCCGTCCTGAGCGTACAGGGCCGCCACCAGGCCACCGGTGGAATGGCCGCTGAGCAGAATCGTGGCGTGGCCTTCAGCCTGCACAATGGTCAGCGCGGCGTCGAGGTCGGCGTAGTATTCGCGCAGGTCCCGGACGTTGTTGGGCCGCTGCTGCGGCAACAGGGAGCGTCCGTACTTGCGCAGGTCGAGGGCATAGAAGTCGTAGCCGTGCTGCTGATAGCGGGCCGCCATTTCCTGCTGGAAGAAATAGTCGTTGAAGCCGTGGACGTACAGCACGGCCTGGGCGTACTGCTTGGCCGGCAGGCGGCGCACCAGGGTGCTCTGCACCGCGCCCTCGTAGTCGGCGGGCTGGGGCAGAATGCGCTGCTCGTAGTCGGCGCCCAGAATGTCGGGTTGGTAAAGCGAAGCGGTGGGCATGAGCAAATAGCGGAGCTGGTTCAGAAGCGGGCGCTCAACAGTACGGAACGGGCAGGCTACCCTACCAGCTTCAGCAGCCATTTCTTCACCAGCGGCTGGCGGGCCAGGCGGAAACCGGCGTTGACCACCCAGGGCTTATCGGCAAAAAAACGCATCAGCCGGTAGCTGCGGGCCAGCTTCCGCCCGATTTTCGCTTCCACTTCCTGCTCGTACTGCTTCATAAAAGCCGCGCTGAAGTCCTGCGTTGCGAAGCAGCGCCGCACCTGCGCGGCGGCCAGAATCCCGCTTTCGATGGCCGTGTCGATACCGTGGCCCTGCAAGGGGTCGATGAGGGAGGCCGCGTCGCCGCAGAGCATAAACCGGGAGCCGGTGATGGGCCGGGGCGTACCACCCAGCGGCAGGCCGAAGCCGACGACGGGCGTGAGCTGCTCGGCGGCGGCGAAGCGCGGGGCCAGCGCGGGCTGCTCACGCAGCAGCGCCAGCATCGTATCCTTGAGGTTCACCTGCCCGGCCGCAATCTGGTCCGACACCATGCCGAAGCCCACGTTGCAGGTACCATCACCCACGGGAAAAATCCAGAGGTAGCCGGCCAGATATTCCTTCAGAAAGAAAAACTCGGTGGTCTGGTCGTCGGTGCCGCTGATGCCGCGGTAGTAGGCGCGCACGGCGGCGCAGTGGTAGTTCCGGTCTACGGGGCGGGGCAGCAGCTTGCGGGAAGCCACCGAGTTGGCCCCGTCGCAGCCGATAACCAAGGCGGCGGTGAGCGGCGCGCTGCCATCGGCGGGCACCACGGTGGCCTGCTGCCCGTCGGTCAGTACGTCGCGCACGCCGTAGCCTTCCAGAATGGTGGTGGCAGTATGGCGGCGCACCAGGTTCAGCAGGTGATGGTCGAAGTGCCGGCGCGGGCTGCTGAAGGTGGGCAGCTGCCACTGCACCCTGGCCTCGCCGCCATCGGGGGCCACCAGGCGGCTGGCCTGGGTGTCGGCGCGGGGCGTAAGGCCGCGCAGCTCCTGGTAAAACCCCTCGGAGAGCTTGCGGATGGCTTTCAGGGCCGGCCCGGGAATGGCATCCCCGCAGACCTTATCGCGCGGAAACCGGGCCTTATCTACCAGGGCTACGCGCAGGCCGCTGTCGCGCAGGGCCAGGGCGCAGGCCGCGCCCGCCGGACCAGCCCCGATCAGGATAACATCATAGTGGTGGCGGGCGGGGGTGGTCATGAAGGGCGGCGGGGTTGGCACAAACCAAAGGTAAGGGCGGCGGGCAGGTTTGCGGCAGCGCAGCCGGGCGGTTTTTAATACCGGACATATACGATATTCGCTATTCCGCCCGTTCCCTCAGCCGCGGACCACTCACTACCGCCCTATTTTTTTATGAAGAGACTATTGCTGGCATTGGGGTTGCTGCTGAGTATCTGCGCGGCCCGGCCGGCTGCGCCCACGTTTCGGGAGCAGCAGCTGCACTACCCGCGGGTGCGGGCCGCCTACGCCCGGCACTGGCCGGCCATGCGCCAGCTGCTGCACCGCCGCCACCTCGATCCGGCCCGGCTGGAAGTATTTATCCGGGTGTTCAAAATCGGGCAGCGGGTAGAAGTGTGGGGCCGCAACCAGGGGGAGCCGGCCTTCCAGCTGGTGCGCACCTACCCCATTGCCGCCTGCTCGGGCGCGCTGGGGCCCAAGCGGCAGGAAGGCGACCGGCAGGTGCCCGAAGGCTTCTACTTCATCAACCGCTTCCACCCCAGCAGCCTCTACCACCTCTCGCTGGGCCTGGACTACCCCAATGCCGCCGACCTGGCCCTGGGAATCCCTAAACCCGGCGGCGACATTTTCATCCATGGCTCCAACGTGACCATCGGCTGCCTGCCCATCACCGATCCGCTGATTGAGGAGCTGTACGTGCTGCTGGTGGAAGCCCGCTCGGCCGGCCAGGAAGCTATTCCGGTCCACATCTTTCCCTTCGAGCTGCGCGACGAGGTGCTGGCGCGCTACCAGCAGCACCGCCACTACGCCTTCTGGCGGAGCCTGCAGCCAGGCTACGCGGAGTTTGAGAAAATGGTGAAGATTGATTTTTGAATCTTTGGGGTATGCCAGCTGACGGCGCAGGGGAGTTTTCCCGCCGAGGTCCGCCGAGGGTTGCGCAGAGGTAGGCAGAGCCCAGCCTGCATTCACACTTCAACATTCCTGATCCAATATTCCTGATGCGCGAATCAGCCGTTCTGGTGCCCGTGTTCCGCGATGCCGCCGGGGAGCTGAAGGTGGTGCTCGTACACCGGGGCGAGCGGGGCGTACACGGCGGGCAGCTGGCTTTTCCCGGCGGCAAGCGTGACCCCGAAGATGCTTCCTTCCTGGCCACGGCGCTGCGCGAAACGCGGGAGGAAGTCGGGCTGGGCCCCGAAAGCATTGAGGTGCTGACGGCGCTGCCCGAGATTCAGACCTTCACCACCGGCTTCCATATTGCCCCGTTTCTGGCCCGCATCACCCCCCCGCCGACGTGGCAGTTTCAGCAGCCCGAAATTGCCGAAGTGCTCGAAGTCAGCCTGCGCTACCTGGCCGACCCGGCCGCCCACGGCGAGGAAGAGTGGCAGCTGACGGGCTGGCCGCATCCTGCCCCGATTTCGTTCTGGCGGGTGGGGCCGCACCACCTCTGGGGCGCCAGCTACCGGATTCTCCGTCCTCTGGTGCCGCGCCTGCTGGCCGGGGAGTGGGCGGTGTAGAGGTTATCTGCGCCGGCTATGGAGGTTGGATTTGTGAGCCGGACAAGGCGGATTCCGGCTTGATAATGCCACTTTTTCGGCCGTCCTTGCGGCGGCTAATCCGGTTGTACTGCCCCCCGCTTTCATGCCTGCTCCTGCCCTTTCCGGCCGTAAGCCGCTCTATTATTTTCTGACCCTCGCGCTGCTGCTGCTGGCCGGGGAGCTGACTATTACGCGCCTCGCGCGCTTTACCACCACGCCGGGTCTGCCCTTTGCCGTAACGGTAGATCTGGTGGTGGGGCTGCCGGTGTTGTACTACCTGTTCATCGTGCGGCGCTACAAGGTGGGCTGGACCACGGTGGCGGGTGTTTTTGGGCTGGCGCTGGTGGTCGCCGCCTGGATTTTGCCCCCGGCGCAGCAGCTGTATCTGGGCTGGTTCCGCAAGGCGCTGCTGCTGGCCGAGCCGGTGCTGCTGGTAGTGCTGGTGGTGCGCCTGCGCCGCCTGGTGCACCACTACCGCCTGGCCGCCGCCATCGAGCCGGACTTTCTGCTGAATCTGGCCGCCAGCTTCCGGGCGGTTTTTGGGCAGCCCCTGCCCTTTTTGGTCAGTGAGGCCGCCATGGTGCGTTACGGCCTGCTGGGGTGGCTGAAGCCGGCGGCGGCACAGCCGGGATTTTCGATGCACCGTGAATCGGCTTTCACCGCCATCATGGGCACACTGCTGCTGGTTTCGGTGGCCGAAATGGGCGGTGTGCATCTGCTGGTGCAGCGCTGGAATCCGGTGGCGGCCTATTGGCTGCTGGGTCTGAGCGTGTATGGCATGGGGTTTCTGCTGGGCCATCTGCAGGCGGTGCGGCAACGGCCGCTGCTGCTCACCGCAACCGTGCTGCGCATCCGTGTCGGGTTGGTCTGGAACTTCGACCTGCCCCTGGCCGCCCTGGCCGCCGCCGAGCCCTGGCGCGACGCGGAGCCGCTACCCGAAGGGGTACTGAATCTGGCCCAGCAGCTCATCACGCCGCCCAACGTGCTGCTCAGCTGCCACCACGCCATAACGGCGCTGGGCCCCTACGGCCTGGGCAAAACCACCCGGCAGTTGGCGCTGTATGTCGATAAGCCGGCGGAGTTCGTGCAGGCGCTGCAGCGGCCGGTGGCGGAGTGAGGCCGCCGCCGGGCCCGCACATCATTCTGGCACGAAATTGCGTTTAGCAGCGGCAACCGGCTGTCCATTCCTTTCCCGCGCCGGCTTTCCAACCTATGCAACAACTTTCTTTCTTTACTGCGCTGCTCCTGGTCTGCTGGCTCCGGCCGGTTTCGGCTAGTGCCCAGGGCGAGCAATCCATCTGGTATTTCGGCGGTCAGGCCGGCCTGCGCTTCACCGGCACCGCGGCCCCGACGCCCTTGCTGGACGGCAAGATGAGCACCTACGAAGGCTCGGCGGTAGCCACCAACCAGCAGGGTCAGCTTCTCTTTTACACCAACGGCGAGCTGGTCTACAACCGTAAGCACGAGGTGATGCTGAACGGCAAGGGCCTGATGGGCAGCAAGTCCAGCGCCCAGAGTGCCCTCATCGTGCCCGACCCCGGCAGCGGCAACGTGTTCTACATTTTCACCGCCGCCCCCCAGGGCACCAGCAACGGCATGCGCTACTCGGTAGTGGATATGACCCGCGAAGGAGGCTTCGGCGACGTCCCCCGTTCCAACCTGCTGCTCATCACGCCCGTAGCCGAAAAGCTGGCCGCCGTGAAGCACAAAAACGGCCGCGACGTCTGGGTTATCGGCCACCGCTGGAACTCCAATGCCTTCGTTTCCTACCTCGTAACGGCCGAGGGCGTGGAAACCAAACCCATCCTGAGCAACGTGGGCAGCATGAATGCCGGCCCCGGCCGCAATGCCATCGGCACCATCAAATTCTCCCCCGACGGCACCAAGCTGGCTACCTCCATCTGGCGGGAAGGCAACAAGTTCGAGGTGTTCGACTTCGACGCGACCACCGGCAAGGTCAGCAACCCCAAATCCTTCGGCCCCTATGAGGAAGCCTACGGGGTTGAATTTTCGCCCGACGGCACCAAAGTATACGGAACCTGCAATGGCAAAGGCGGCGGGCGGGCTGAAATCTGGCAGTTTGATCTGACCCCGAAAAAGCCCACCTCGACCAAAATCGGCACTTCCGCCAACCGCAAAATCGGCTCCTTACAAGCTGGCCCCGACGGCCGAATTTACGTGGCCCGCGAAGACAACCTCTTCCTGGGCGTCATCCAAAGCCCCAACACTGCCGGCCTGGCCAGCAAATACGTGGACGATGGGCTCAAGCTCGGCGGCCGCCGCAGCAAGCTGGGCCTACCCATTTTCGTGCGGTAGGGCCTCCCCCCCGGCCCCGTTGGCCTCACCCCCGGCCCCTCTCCTAGGGGAGAGGGGAGCCAGCCGACGCGGAGTTGTCGGCTCTCGCCTCCGACTCCGCCCTGCATTAAGCAATAAGTACCCAACAAGAATTAGTTTGACCTATTTGGAACGTCATGCTGAGCTTGTCGAAGCATCTCTAACTAGTCGTTAAACGATTGGTTTAGTGTGCGGTAGAGATGCTTCGACAAGCTCAGCATGACGTTCTTTTTAATGCAAAACGATTTTCGCCACCTACTTAGCGCTGTAAGAACACGAAAGCCTCAGCTGAAAAGCTGAGGCTTTTGTCCGTTCGTGCCATCAGGCTCCCCTCTCCCCCAGGAGAGGGGCCGGGGGTGAGGCCCTACTGCTCCTTCCCGAACCTAAACCGCAGGAACCCCGCTGCCACCGACAGATACGGGTTCTGCGAAGTCAGCAGGCCGGCGGCGTCGCGGGTGCTGATGCCGGCTTCGTAGAAGCCCGTGGTGAGGGTGACGCCCAGCGGCACGCTCACGCTGTAGCCGGCACCGGCCGAAACGCCACTGCTGAACCGGATCCAGCGCACGGGCTTGAAGTCGACGCCCAGCCCTACAAAGGGGGCGGTGAGGTTGCCGGCCACCTGGTTCAGGGGTAAGGTCACGTCGATGCCGGTTTCGAAGTATTCGCTGATGCGCAGCCCGGCCCCGGCCCGCAGCTTGGTGGGCAGGTCGGCACGGCGCGACTGGGCGGGCTGGTACTGAAACAGGCTGTCGGAGCCGGCGGAGAAAATTTCGGCAGCCTCCCGAAAGAAGTCGTAGCTGCCCACCCCGGCGGAGCGCAGGCGCTTCAGCCTCTGGTCGTTGGCCGTCACCAGGTTACCTTCCCACGTCATACGTCCCACGTCGGTGAGGGCCAGGCCCAGGCGCAGCTTCCTGCCCGCTTCCAGGGCCAGGCCCAGGTCGAAGCCGTGCCCTTTGCCCACGGGCTGCAGGCCATCGGCCCGCTGGCGCAGGTTGAACGAGGGGTTGCTGACCAGCGCGCCGTAATCGATATCAAACAGCGGCGACATCGAGCCGTAGGCGTCCACCTTGCCATCCTTCACCTGAAAATCCACGACCCCGATACCCTGAATGTAGCGGTAGCCGGCGCCGGCCGACAGCTGTACCAGGGGGAGGTCGAGCACCCGGGTTCCGAGGGCCAGGTTAAACTCATTAAGCCAGGCCATCTGCAGCTCCGTGCCGGCCAGGGCTTCTGAAATCAGCGGCGACGTCTGGATGTCGTAGTTCTGAAAAATGGGCGCATCCTTGCCCAGAAAAGTTATTTCCGCGGCGTTCTTGCTCAGCCCCACGTGGCTCGAAATGCGCTGCCGGTTGCTGACGGCAATACTGCCCACGCCCGGCAGGGCCACGGAAAGCCCGAAGGTCGTAGCGTCGATATTCAGATTCAGCGCGTTATCGGAGGTAAAGCTGCGGGCCAGCTCCTGCTTGTCGGCGGCACTGAGCTCGTCGCCGGCCCGATAGATGAACTTCTTGAGCTGGGTGCGGGTGATGGACTGTGACCCGATGCCGGCCCCGAACTCGCCGATGGTGAAAGCGAATTTGGCCCCGCCCACCCGGCCCAGGTTGCCGGGGTTGATGCCGATGGCCTGGTAGTCGGTGGCGAAAGTGGTGGCTACGCCGCCGCGGCCGGTGGCGGTGAAGTTACTCAGCTCATTCTGGGCCCAGCTGAACCCGGGAAAAGCCAGCAGGACGACCAGCAGGGAGCGTTTCAGGGCGGCAGAACCAACAGGTAGAGAAACAGGCATAAGGCGGGCGCTAAACGGACGACAGTTGGTCAAATGTACTATTATGGGGTAGTTTGCGGTTTCAATCAGCGGCCCGCTGGTATTATTTTTTTGCTCCGCCCCGATTCCGCCCCCAATGGCCCGCCGCTTTTCCGCTTCCGACTACGCCGACGGCATCCTCAGCGGCAACCGCGTGCGGCTCAGTCAGGCCATTACCCTCGTCGAAAGCACCCTGGCCACCGACCAGCAGCTGGCCCAGCAGGTACTCGATGCGGTGCTGCCCCACGCCGGCCGCTCGGTGCGGGTGGGCATCACGGGCGTGCCGGGCGTGGGCAAGAGCACCTTCATCGAAGCCCTGGGCCTGCACCTGGTGAATAAGCTGGGGCGGAAGCTGGCCGTGCTGGCCGTGGACCCCAGCAGCCAGCGCGGCGGGGGCAGCATTCTGGGCGATAAAACCCGGATGAACCTGCTGGCGGCGCACCCCCAGGCCTACATTCGGCCTTCCCCCGCCGGCGGCAGCCTGGGCGGCGTCACGCGCAGCACCCGCGAGGCGCTGCTGCTGTGCGAGGCGGCGGGCTTCGACGTGATTTTCGTGGAAACCGTGGGCGTGGGCCAGAGCGAAACTGCCGTCCACGGCATGGTCGACTTCTTCCTGCTGCTAATGCTGGCCGGCGCCGGCGACGAGCTGCAGGGCATTAAGAAGGGCATTATGGAAATGGCCGACGCCGTGACCATCACCAAGGCCGACGGCGGCAATGAAACCGCCGCCCGCCTGGCCCGGCGCGAGTACCAGAACGCCCTGCACCTGTTCCCGCTGGCCCCCAGCGGCTGGAGCCCGCAGGTTACGGTCAGCTCGGCCGTGACGGGCCAGGGCGTGCCGGAGGTGTGGCAGGTGGTGGAGCAGTACTGCCAGCAAACCCGGAGCAGCGGCTACTTCGGGCAGCGCCGCCAGGAGCAGAACCTGCACTGGCTCCACGAAACTATTCGTCAGGCGCTGGAAACGCGGTTTTTCGCCCGCCCCGACGTGGCCCGGCAGCTGGCCGCCGTGCAGCAGCAGGTGAAGGAAGGCACCAAATCAGCCTTCGGCGCGGCTGAAGAGCTGCTGGGGCTGTAGGCCGCAACGCATCAAAATCAGCACGTCGTTCCGAGCGTAGCCGAGGAATCCCGCGGGCAGTCGTCGTTGGAATAAGAACGTCATATCGAGCCAGGCGCGACATCTCGCGGGCTGATGGTGGCATGATCATACCACGAAGCGGGAGAGGTCCTTCGCGCTGCTCAGGATGACAGTTAGCTTGGCCACGTCAGCCCGCGAGATTCCTCGGCAAGCTCGGAATGACGGCCAGGGCCATAATCACGCTGCCGAAAAAATATTTCACCCGCTGCTGTAACCTTCCCGGAAAGGCGCAGTTTCCACCGCCGAATACGCCTCCACCTCCTCACCAGCTCCAGCTTGAACACGCTTACTGACAATTCGCTCATGCTGCAGGTGAAGGCCGGTCAGGTCGAGAAGATGGGCCTGCTGTTCGAACGCTACCACCGGCCGCTGTTCGCCTTCTTCTACCATTCCAACGGCCACGCTACGGCCAGCGAGGATCTGGTGCAGAACGTCTTCTACCGCATGCTGAAGTACCGCCACACCTTCAGCGGGGAGGGCGAGTTTCGGAGCTGGATGTACCACCTCGCGCGCAACGTGCTGGCCGACGCCGCGAAGAAAAACAAGGCTTCGGCCCACCACCAGGACATTGCGGACTGGACCGAAAAGCTGGCCGGCGGGCCGCTGGCCGATGCGGGGCTGCAACAGACCCAGGAGGTAGCGCTCCTGCACCAGGCGCTGGGCCAGCTCAGCGCCGGGCAACGGGAAGTACTGGTGCTGAGCCGCTTCCAGGAGCTGAAATACGAGCAGATTGCGCAGCTGCTCGACACGACGGCTGGGGCCGTGAAGGTGCGCGCGCACCGGGCCCTGGGCCAACTGAAAAACATCTATCTGAAACTCGAACATGGAAGCAAACAGGAACTGTGAGAGCGTGCAGCCCGAGCTGCTGGCCTGGCTGGCCGGCGACTTAGCGGCCGCCGACCAGCAGGCAGTGGATGCCCATCTGGCCCAGTGCCCCGCCTGCCGGCAGGAGCTGACGGCCGTGCGCGAGCTGTGGCAGGCGATGGGCACGCTGCCCGTGCCCGAACCGAGTGAGCTGCTTCGCCCCCGCTTCTATTCTATGCTGGCCGGGTTTCAGGCGGCCGAGCAGCAACGGCAGCGCTGGTCGGTGGCCGGCATAAGGGAACGGCTGCGCGAGTGGTGGCAGCCAGCCTACGCCCTGCGGCTGGCCTACAGCCTGGCGCTGCTGCTGGTGGGGCTGGTGGCGGGCTATGGGCTGAAGGGCACTCCGGCAGCGCCCGAAGTGGCCCGGCAGGCGCCGACGGCTACTGCAGCTCCCGAAACCAGCCGGCAGGTGCTGCTGCTCGAACAGCTGGCCAACCCTTCGGCCGTGCAGCGCCTGAAGGCGGTAAGCCACGCCGAGGAGCTGGCCCCTACCAACGAGCGGGTGCTGGCGGCCCTGCTCAGCACCCTCAACCAGGATCCGAACGTGAATGTGCGGCTGGCCGCCCTGGAAGTGCTGACCGGCCTGACCCAGGAGCCTATCGTGCGCCAGGGGCTGGTGAAGTCCCTGACCCAGCAGGACTCGCCCCTGGTGCAGTCGGCGCTGGCCGATGTGATGGTGCAGCTGCAGGACCGCCGCTCGGTGCGGCCCCTGCGCAAGCTGCTCCAGCAGGACAACCTGAACGAGCAGGTGAAAAGCAAAATCGAACAAAGCATTGAGACCTTGTCGGGTGACCAGGCTCCCCCACTTTCCGATCCATCGACCCATAATGAAACCCGCAACGACATCCGGCCTGCTCTGGCTCCTATTGTGGCTGCCTAGCGGCTTCCTCCAGGCCCAGAACCGCACCGATAAAGAACAGATCAGGCGGGAGTTTACGCTGACCGGCCAGGCGGGCAGCAGCACGCTGGCCCTCTACAATATCTCCGGCTCGGTGACGGTGGAAGGCTACAACGGCCCGACCGTGGTGGTGGAGGCCACCAAAACCATCCGCGCCGACAACGCCCAGCGGCTGGCCCAGGGCAAAAAAGAAGCCCAGCTCGGCTTTCTGCAGCGCAACGACAGTGTGGTGGTGTATGTGCAGGGCCCGCAGGACTCGCGCCCCCGGCGCAACAACTACTCCAACAGCCGGAACCTCGAGTACGACTACCGGTTCGACATCACCGTGAAAGTGCCGGCCGCGATGCGCGTAAACGTATCGACGGTGAACGGCGAAATGGTGCTGGTGCAGGACGTGAGCGGACCGCTGCAGGCCCGCAACGTGAACGGCGGCGTGACCATCAAAAATGCCCGCGAAGCCACCGTGGCCCGCACCGTGAACGGCGACGTGGCCGTGAGCTACGCCGCGGCCCCGACCCAGGCGGCGTCCTACCACACCATCAACGGCAACATCAGCGTGAGCTACCCGGCCGATGTGTCGGCCAACCTCTACTTCAAAAGCATGCACGGGGAGCTCTACACCGACTTCCCCAAAACCGTAGTGCTGCCCGCCCGCGTGACCCAGAACCAGCAGCGCGACGGAGCCGGCACCAAATACAAACTCAGCAAGGAAACGGCCGTGCGGCTGGGCCAGGGTGGCCCCGACTACCGCTTCGAAACCATCAACGGCGACGTCACCATCAAGCAGCAAACCCGATGAACAAGCTCCTTTTTTCAACTCTGCTGACCCTGCTCACGCTGGCGGGCGCCCGCCCCGGCGCGGCCCAGCAGGCGGGCAAAGACCAGCAGATGGTCGTGGCCCTGAGCAGCCCTGGTAAGCCCGGCACCCTGCACCTGAAGCTGGTCGGTGGCTCCATTCGGGTGGAAGGCTACAGCGGCAGGGACGTGGTTATCGACGTGGTCAGCCACGTCGGCCGCGACCGGGGCTCCGATTCGGAGGAAAGCCGCGACGGTATGCGGCGCATCGCCCGGGTGAATGGCCTCGATGTGACGGCCCAGGAAAAGAACAACCACGTGTACGTCCGCTCTCAGCCCGGCCCCCGGCCCGTCGATTTCACCATCAAAGTACCCCGCCAGTTTTCGCTGCAGATCGGGACCGTGAACGACGGCAACATCACGGTGGAAAACGTGAGCGGGGAGCTGGAAGTGTCGAACGTGAACGGCTCCATCCGGCTGGGCAACGTGGCGGGCTCGGCGGTGCTGAACACCGTGAACGGCGACGTAACGGCCCGGTTTACCGACGTGACGGCCAACGCGCCCATGGCCTTTTCCAGCGTCAACGGCAAGATTGACGTCACCTTCCCAGCCAAAGTCAAAACGGCGCTCAAGCTTAAATCGGACCGGGGCGAAATCTACAGCGACTTCGACCTGACCGTAGATACCAGCGCCCCGAAAGTGAGCCGCACCGCCAAGGACGGCACCTACCGCGTGAACGTGGACAACTGGACCTACGGCAAGATCAACGGCGGCGGGGCCGAGGCCATGATGAAGACCCTGAACGGCAACATCTACATCCGCAAAGCCAAGTAAGCAGCCTTTCACGCACGATCGGGCGGGCGAAATACGCCTGCGCTGGCGGAAGTCTGAAGCGAGGCGCAGCCGGGCGTGACTTCCAGCCCCGAACACGAGGTCAGTCTCCGGACTGACACCGCCAGCAAGCCTACTTTCCGTTGCCCGTTTCCGCAAGTCAGGAGACTTGCCGCGTGTTCGGGGCTGGAAGTCCCATTCCGCTGCGCTCCATTTAAGACTTCCGCCAGTCGACTAGTCGACTGGCCCCAACGCTCTTCCGGACCCTTGTTTTTCAGCGCCGCTTTGGCGGCTGCCAGCCACTGCTGTGTCCGGTTGGGTCGGGCTTGCCCCTCTTTTCGCCGTCCGGCTTCCTCCCCAAAACGCCTGCGTTATGCACTCCACGACTATTCCGCGTTTTTCCGGCTTGCTGCTGGCCCTGAGCCTGGGCACCCAATGGGCCACCGCTCAGGCTCCGGCCCCGGCCGCCACGCCCACCCCGACCACTACGGCCGCCGCCAGCGCCGCCCCCAAGCGGCAGCTCCAGGCCATCCGCATCAGCAGCAGCATCAGGCTCGACGGGCTGCTCGACGAAGCGGCCTGGGCGCAGGCCCCCGTAGCCACCGACTTTGTTCAGCAGCGCCCCAACCCCGGCGTGCCCGAAAAGAACCGCACCGAAGTGCGGGTGCTCTACGACGATGCCAACCTCTACATCGGGGCCGTGCTGCACGATGTAAGCCCCGATTCGATTCTGCGGGAAATGACGGCCCGGGACCAGTTTGGCAACACCGACCTGTTTTCGGTATTCCTCGATACCTACCACGACCAGCTCAACGGCTACAACTTCACCGTGACCACCAGCGGCGTGCAGCTCGACGCCCGTTACTCCCCGGCCGGGGGCGAAGACTTCAACTGGAATGCCGTCTGGGACGCCCGCACCACCCAGCGCGGCACCGACTGGGTGGCCGAGCTGCGGATTCCCTACTCCGCCATCCGTTTCAGCAAAGCGCCGGAGCAGCTCTGGGGCATCAACTTCGCCCGCCAGCGCAAGCGCGACAATGCCCAGTTCTTCTGGAACGAGGTCAAGCCCGCCGTCAATGGCTTTGTGAACCAGTGGGGCGAGCTGCGCGGCGTACGCGACGTGCAGCCCCCGCTGCGCCTGTCGCTGACGCCCTACATTTCCAGCTACGTCAATCATAATCCGCTCAGCGCCGACGGCTCGCGCCGCACCACGACCAGCCTCAACGGCGGGGCCGACGTGAAATGGGGAATCAACGAAAGCTTCACGCTGGATGCCACCCTGGTGCCCGATTTCGGGCAGGTGCAGAGTGACAATCAGGTGCTGAACCTGTCGCCGTTTGAAGTGCAGTTCAATGAGAACCGGCAGTTTTTCACCGAGGGCACCGAGCTGTTCACCAAGGGCAACCTGTTTTACTCCCGCCGGGTGGGCGCTACGCCCATCGGCTTCTACGGGGTGAAGGCGGGGGCCCGGGAAAAGGTGCTGCGCAACCCTTCGGAAACCGGCCTGCTGAATGCCACCAAGATTTCGGGGCGCACCCAAAACGGCCTGGGCGTGGGGTTGTTCAATGCCGTATCCAACGACGTGTACGCCACCGTACGCCACACCGAAACCGGGCAGGAGCGGGAGGTGCTGACCCAACCGTTCAGCAACTACAACATTGCAGTGCTGGACCAGAGCCTGAAGAACAACTCCTACGTCTCGCTCATCAACACCAACGTAACCCGGGCCGGCCGCACCTACGATGCCAACGTGACCGGCGGGCTGTTCAGCTTCAACGACAAAACCAACACCTACGCCGTGGATGGCCGCGTGGTGTACTCCCGCCGCCGCGGCAACACGTTTGGCTCCGATACGGTCCGGGTCAGCGACCCGGACGGCTACAAGTACACCGTTGGGGTGGGCAAAGTCAGCGGCAACCTGACCTGGGGGGTGAACCACGGCATCGAGTCGGACACTTACAACCCCAACGACCTGGGCATCCTGTTCGGCAACAACAGCATCAGCCAGTGGGGCTACGTGACGTACCGTAAGTACCAGCCCTTCTGGAAAGTCAACAACCTGGGGCTTTTCGGCCAGATCAATCATTCGCTGCTCTACCGGCCCACGCGCCACCAGAGCCTGAGCTTCTACCTGGGCGGCAACACCACCTTCACCACAAATTTCCTGCAGGTGGGCTTCGACCTCAACGTGGACCCGGCCAACAACGACTTCTTCGAGCCGCGCCAGAATCCGCTGGGCCGGTACCTGGTGCGGGTGCCGGGCAGCACCAGCCTGGGCCTGTTTGTCAACTCCGACTCGCGCAAAAAGCTCGCCCTGAGCATGAACGCCGGCAACCGCACCTACGGCCTGGACGAGCAGCTGCCCCGGGCCCGGCGCGCACACTACACGGTGGGCTTTTATCCGCGCTACCGCGTCAGCAACCATCTCACGTTTCGCTACAGCCTGGACTGGAGCCGGGCGGGCAACCAGGTCGGCTTCGTGAATGGCGGCCTCGCGGCCGATGAGCCGCTCGACCAGCCCTGGCTGGGCCAGATCCTGCTGGGCCGCCGCGCCGTGGCCACGGTGTCGAACGTGCTGTCGGCGGCTTACACGTTCACCAACCGGATGTCGTTCACGCTGCGTACGCGCCACTACACCAGCAACGTGCGCTACGCCGACTTCACCACCCTGGCCCCGGGCGGGCAGGAAACCAGCGTGGCCTACCAGCGCAACCGCGACAACACCTACAACGCCTTCAACGTGGACGCGGTGTACTCGTGGTGGTTTGCGCCCGGCTCGCAGATCAGTGTGGTCTGGAAAAATGCCGGATCCACGTTCCTGCTGGCCGAAGAAGCCACGCCCCAGTACTTCGACAACTTCAACAACACCATCAACACGCCCCACAATAACTCAGTGTCGGTGAAAGTGCTCTACTACCTGGACTATCTGATGCTGCGGCGGAAGAAGTAAGGTTCGGCAAAACGAAGCGGGCCGCGCAGCAGAAACCAAATTTCTGCTGCGCGGCCCGCTTCGTTTTATCTTGATTCGGCCGGCCTTACTTCACCTCCAGCAGGTCCCACTTGTTGCCGTACAAATCCCGGAATACGACTACCCAACCGTAGCTTTCGTGGCGGGGCTCCTCCAGAAACGTCACGCCCCGGGCGGTGAACTGGTCGAAGTCACGCGCGAAGTCGTCGGTGTGCAGAAACAGGAAGACGCGGCCGCCGGCCTGGTTGCCCACGGCGGCCCGCTGCTCAGCAGTAGCAGCCCGGGCCAGCAGCAGGCGGGCGCCTCCCCCGGCGGCCGGCGCGACCAGCACCCACCGCTTGCCGTGGCCCAGGTCGGTGTCTTCCACCAGCACGAACCCCAGCTTGCCGATGTAGAACGCCAGCGCCTCGTCGTAGTCGCGCACGAGGAGCGTCAGGGAACCGAGGTGCTGGGCCACGCTGGTCTGGGTTAGAATCTGGTGCTGCTTTTTGGGCGGAATGCCGGCACTTACGTCCGCCGGGGCCGCAGCGTCAGGTAGTCGAGAAAGTACAGGATCTTGATGCTCACGTTGTTGTTGTGCGGCGTGTTGATGGTGTTGTTCAGGTTTTCGAAGTAGAGCGGGGTAGCTTCGTTGGCCTGCAGGAAATTGGTGCCGGCGTTTTTCCAGACGATGCTGATCTGCGAGCCGGGCGCGAACCACCACGAGTACACCGCGTCTATGTTGAAGGCGTTGTAGGTGTTGGCGCGGTTGCGGCGGTAGTCCACGGGCTCCTCGGTGCCGCCGGGCCGCAGCAGGGCAAAGTCCTGGTAGCGCACGGTGCTGGTGTAGTGGCGCGTGCGCACGGTGAGTGACATGCGGTTGGTAAACGTGTAGGC
This sequence comes from Hymenobacter fastidiosus, assembly GCF_039539565.1. Classification (NCBI taxonomy): domain Bacteria; kingdom Pseudomonadati; phylum Bacteroidota; class Cytophagia; order Cytophagales; family Hymenobacteraceae; genus Hymenobacter; species Hymenobacter fastidiosus. The sequence continues at coordinate 212,225 of NZ_BAABDJ010000006.1, forward strand.
CGCCGACAGCACATTGCTGACCGTAACCACCTGCCGCCGGCCCAGCAGCACGTCTTTCGGGGCCCGGCCCAGCGGCACGCTGCCGCCCAGCTGCCTAATGACGGCCGTATCGAGCGGCTCCCGGCCATTCAGGCCGCCGTTGACGAAGCCAATCTGGTTCTGGCGCAGGCTCCAGTCGGCGGAGTAGCGGAAGTTGAGCTTGTTGTTGACGCGGTAGCGGGGCGAGACGGAAAAGTCGTAGTTCATGCGGCGCGGCCGTTCCGGCAGGCGCGTGTCGCGGGCGTAGGTGCGGATGCCGCCGTTCAGGTCCAGCGCCAGCTTTTTACGGTAGTCGGTGGAGATGTAGCCGCCCAGGTTGAAGCTGCCCGGTACCAGCACGGAGTACTTGCCCAGCGGCTCCTTGCGCGGCTCAAAATAGTCGCGGTTGCGCGGGTCAATGTTGAGGTTGAGGCCCGTACTCAGGAAGTTTTTGGTGAAGGTGGTATTGAAGCCGCCGTACAGATTCACGCTCTGCAGAGCGGTGGGCTGGTAGAGCAGGCTGTGGTTCAGGCCAAAAAAACTGTTGAACCGGTTCACTTTCCAGAACGGCTTGAAGATGTTGTAGTTGCCATAAAGCCCCTGCGAAATGGAGTTGTTGCTGAACAGAATGCCCAGGTCGTTGGGGTCGTAGGTATCGGACTCAATGCCGTGGAACGCGCCGTAGGTGAAGCTGCCGCTGATTTTGCTCACGTCCAGGCTGTACTTGTAGCCGTCGCGGTTGTCGATCTGGGCCTCCGAGTTGAAGATGTTGCCGCGGCGGCGCGAGTAGTTGGCCTGGCCGCTGAGGGCGTAGCGGTTTTTCTTGTCGGCGAAGCGAAACAGGCCGCCCGTCACGTTGGCGTCGTAGGTGCGGCCGGCCCGGGTTACGTTGGTGTTGATGAGCGAGACGTAGGAGTTGTTCTTCAGGCTCTGGTCCAGCACCACGATGTTGTAGTTGCTGAACGGCTGGGTCAGAATCTCCCGCTCCGCCCCCGATTCCGTGTCGCGCACGGTGGCGTACACGTTGTTGCTGAGGGCATTGAACACCCCCACCCCCAGTCCCTTGCTGGTGCGGCCCGAAACCTTGGTGGCATTCAGCAGGCCGGTTTCGCTGGGGTTGCGCACCAGCTTCTCCTTGTCGCCCACGGCCACCTCGTAGAACCCGATGGGCGTGGCCCCTACCCGGCGGGAGTAAAACAGGTTGCCCTTGGTGAACAGCTCGGTGCCTTCGGTGAAAAACTGGCGGTTCTCATTGAACTGCACCTCAAACGGCGACAGGTTCAGCACCTGATTGTCGCTCTGCACCTGCCCGAAATCCGGGACCAGGGTGGCGTCGAGGGTGAAGCTTTCGTTGAGGCCCCACTTCACGTCGGCCCCGCCGTTGAGGCTGGTGGTGGTGCGGCGCGTGCCGTCGGCGCTGAGCGGATTATGATTGACGTAGCTGGAAATGTAGGGCGTCAGCGAGAGGCGCAGCGGCGGCTTCACGTCGCGCACGCCGCTGAGCGTGCCCCACTGGTTCACGAAACCATCGACCTGGGGCTGCACCTCATTCCAGAAAAAGGTCTGGTTTTCCTTTTTGCGCTGGCGCATAAAGTTCAGGCCCCAGAGCTGCTCGGGCTGGCTGCTGAAGCGAATGGCCGAGTACGGAATCCGGATTTCGGCAATCCAGTCGGTGCCCCGAATGGCCGTGCGCGAGTCCCAGACGGCGTTCCAGTTGAAGTCTTCGCCGCTGGCCGGCGAGTAGCGGGCATCGAGCTGCACGCCCCCGGTGGTCACGAAGAACCCGTAGCCGTTGAGTTTATCCTGGTACGTATCGAAAAAGACCCCGAAAAAGTCGGTGTTGCCGAACTCGTCGCGCGGGGTCAGCTCGCGCAGAATCGAGTCCGGCGATACGTCGTGCATGATGGCCCCGATGTAGAGGTTGGCATCATCGTACAGGATGCGCACCTCGGTGGGGTGTTTTTCGTGCGGGCCGGGATTGGGCCGGGATTGAATGAAATCGGTGGCCAGCGCAGCTTCCTGCCATATCGGCTCATCGAGCTGGCCGTCGAGCTTAATGGGCTGGGTGATGCGCAGGGCCGAAAGCTGGCGCTTGGGCGCGGCCGCGGCCGTGGGAGAGGCAGGGGGTGAGGCCGGCGTATCCTGAGCGCGGGCCGCAGAGGTCAATAGTCCAAAAAGGCCGAGAAACAGGACCCGTACGCGCATAAAACAGGATGAAGAAAACATAAAGCAGACAGCTAAACAGATGAGCTAAACTCGCGAAGGGTTGCTCAAACCGGCGCGATTGGGCAAAAAAAGGGCGGCCTGCTCTCTGCAAGCCGCCTTTTCTACCCCCTTCATCACTCCGAGACGGAGATATTCACGTTGAAACTCTTGTCGTCGGCGTGGTTGAGCAGGGCCCGGTATTTCTTCGCCACTTCTTCCGGCTGCGGCTGCCCGTTCACTTTCATGCCGGCCTGATTCAGTTGCAGCTGATAGGATTTATCCTCTTTTCCAATCAGTCCGTCCTGGCGCAGCTGGTTGCCAATAACGCCGGAGTCAACGCTTGGCCTGCGTGGCGGCAGGGGTGCCCGCAGGGGCATGGGGGGAGTCACCGCCCGGGGCGCCCGCGGGGGCTGCGGGGGCTGCACAGGCCGGGGACCGGTAATAGTGCTGGTGCTGCTATCCGTATTGCGGGTAACGTTATAGCTACTGCCCGGGGCCAATTTATGGCCGGACTGGTTCTGCAGCAGGCCCAGATATTTGTCGCGCTGGGCGGCGGGCTGGGTTTTGCCGTTCACTACCAGGTTTTTGGCACTGAGACTAAGCTGGTAGTTGTCGGGGTCCGAAAGCAGGCCGTCGGCCCGGAGTTCGCGCACCATGGCGGCTTCGGTTCGTTCGCGCTGCTCCCGCATCCGGTCGTGCTGCTCCTGGGCCCGGTCCCGTTGCTCCTGCATCTGATCGCGCTGCTCCTGCATCCGGTCGCTTTGCTCCTGCAGCCGGTCGCGTTGTTCCTGCACCTGGTCGCGCTGCTCCTGGTCCCGGTCGCGCTGCTCCTGGTCCTGCTCCTGCTGGCGCTCCTGCTGCTGGTTGCGCAGCTCTTCGTGCTGCTCCTGCAGCCGGTCAAGCTGGTCGTCGAGCTGCTCCCGTATCTTCTCATCCGTTTCCCTGCGAATGGCCTCCCGAAGCTGGTGCTCGGCATCGCGCAGCGCTTCGTCCTGAACTTTCCCGGTGTCGATGATTTGCCCGGTCCTGGCGTTGCGGATTTCCACGCGCTTGCCGTTGCGCGTCACGTAGGTTTTGCCCGTCCCACGCTGGGCATTGGCCCGTACCCGCTCGGTATCCAGGTTCAGGTTCATCTGAAACCCGGGAAAAGCCATGCGCAGCGCCTCCCGGTCCTTGAAGGTCATGCCGTAGGTTTCGGAGCCGTCCTTGAAGTTGAAGGCGAAGTCGTCGCCGCTGTTGTTGCTCCCCCGGCGGTCGGCGCGGCCCGGTGCTGGCAGCTGAATGATTTCGGTGCTGCCGCCTTTGCCCTTCTTATTTTCGGCCTGCAGATCGATGCGGCGGCCATCGACGAAGATTTCCGTGGCCCGGCCCTTCTTATCGCGCTTCACTATCACGGTGCGGTCGTCATCATTGCGGCCGTACCGGCTGGATCCTTCCCCGGCCTCGTTGCGCACGATTACTACGCGCTGGTTTCCCTCGGTAGCCGGGCGCTTCTTTTTCTTGTCCTTGGTGTCGTCGCCGGCCGGCCCGTTCTGCGCCTGATCCTGAGGCAGGTATTCCGGCTGCGGGATGGGCGGCAGCGTATCCTGGTGCATAGCTTCGATGCTGTGCAGCCAGAGCGTATGGTCGGGGCGGACTACGAATCCGGCCAGGGCCTGAGCGTTGTCGGCCCAGGGTCGGGGGCTGGCCATCGATACGGCCGCCGTGACGCCCAGCAGCACCAGACCGCCCATCACGACCAGCGCGGCCATAAAGCCCTCGGAGAAGGTTGGAGCCGCCCGCCGCTGCACCAGCCGCCGGATGCGGCCCAGCAGCGAGCCATCGGGCCCCACGGCCGACAGGGCCAGCTGCGGCACGGGAGTGACGTCCTGCCCCATTTCAGCCAGCGCGGTCAGGGCCCGGGCCAACGTTAGTGGATCGCCACAGATGGCGGTAGCTTCGTCATCGCAGCAGTTTTCGCGCTCCGTACGCAGGCAGGCGGTGATAAACCAGACGGCGGGGTGGTAGAAAAAAAGGATTTCAGCCACCGACTGGAGCATGTTCATCAGATAGTCGCGGCGGACAATATGGGCCAGCTCGTGGGCCAGAATGGCTTCCAGCTGCTCCGGCGTGAGACCCAGCACCGTACCCAGGGGCAGCAGAATCACCGGCTTCAGGTGCCCGGCCACGAGCGGAGCTTTCACCAGCGCCGATTCGAGCAGGGTAACCGGGCGCTGCAGCCCGGCTTTAGCCGCCAGCCCTTCCAGCCGCTCGTTCCAGTGGGCCGCTAAGGGCTGCACCCGGTAATGCCGCAGGCGCTGCACGTAAGCCAGCCCACCCAGCAGGCGGAGCGTCATGGCCAGCAGCCCCAGCAGCCAGGCGGCAACAATCAAAGGCAGATTATGGTCGAAATACTGCAGCCAGGCCGGCAGACCAACCGCCCCACCGGCATCCGCAGCCGGCTGGTCGGCCGGCAGGAAACCCAGCGCCTCAGCTGTGCCGGCGGAGGTAGCCGGCGCGGCCAGGGCCGTAACCGCTTCCGGGCCGATCAGCGCAATCGAGTAATGCCGGATAAACGTCACCAAAGCCAGCCCGACCATGGTGGCCAGGGCTACGCAGGCCACATTGTAGCGCACCTGGGCCGAATGGCGCCGCAACAATAGCAGCAGCCCGACCAGGGCCAGCCCCACCACGGCTCCCTGCCAGAGCGAATGCACGATGGTCCAACCCAGGGCCCGCACCAGGGCGGGAGAAAGTGCAGTTTCAAGCCAGTTCATCGGTAGCAGCTTTATCGGTGGAGTCTTTCTGATCTTCCATCTGGTTGAGCAGCGTGCGGATCTGCTGCAGCTCCTCCTTCGAAGTACGGCGGTTGCCGAGCGCCTGCAGCACCAGCTTCATGGCCGAGCCCCCAAAAGCGGCATCCACGAACCGGTCGAGCAGCAGGCCCTGGGTTTCCTCTTCCCGCACGGCGGCGCGGTACACATGGGTGCGGCTATCGTCGTCGCGCAGCACCAGGCCTTTGTCGAGCATCAGCTGCAGCAGCTTCAGGGTAGTGGTATAGCCCACGTCACGGCGGCGGCTAAGCTCGTCGTTGACAACCCGGACGGTAGCCGGCCCCTGTTGCCAGAGCACCTGCAAAATTTCCAGCTCGGATTCGGTGGGCTTAGGAATGGGAGACTTGCTCATAGGAAGGCACTTTAGTACGACGCGTTTCGTACCTCAAACATATACGAAAGATATCGTAGTCCCAAATTTTACTACGAATACTTTCGTATGATTTACCCCAAAGATAAAAACCAGCCGTATCCGACTGGCTTTCACAGGACATCTATTTTTCCTTATGGTTGCAGAGCGCGTTTGCGCTTCAGCGTGATGCGGGCCCGCCGACAGATGCCACCCAGCGGCGGATTGAACTTCGACACGCGCACCTTCACCGAATGAACGTGCGGAAACTCCACCATAATCCGATCCAGCACCCGATGGCCCACGTGCTCCAGCAGCCGGGCCGGGGCGCGCATCTCCTCCGCCACCACCCGGTACAGGACTTCGTAGTTCACCGTTTCCTGGAGCTTATCCGAGGTACCCGCCGCGTGCAGGTCGGTGCTGATGTAAAGGTCTACCCCGTACTTGTTACCGATCTTCTGCTCCTCGTCGTAGTAGCCGTGAAACGCGAAAAACTCCATCCCCTCCAGTGCAATCTGACCCATGCTGTTAATGTGCTGATGTGATTAATGTGCTGATGTGTGGAATGTGATTAATGTGCTGATGTGTGAAATGTGATTAATGTGCTGATGTGTGGAATGTGATTAATGTGCTGATGTGTGGAATGTGATTACTGTGCTGATGTGCTGATGTGTGAAATGTGATTAATGTGCTGATGTGTGGAATGTGATTAATGTGCTGATGTGTGGAATGTGATTACTGTGCTGATGTGCTGATGGGTGGAATGTGATTAATGTGCTGATGTGATTAGCTAATGTGCTGCGGTGGTTGACCCAAAGGCCTTAAGAGGACCAGGCTTCCTTTTGATGAGGTGTGGCTGGTAGCTGAACGGCTGCTGTGCCGCCCACCCGCCAACGGACGCCTGGCGGCACCTCAACTACCTAAAAGAAAACCTGCCCGGTCGGGCAGGTTTTCGCACGTTCACAAAATCCGCGGAATCCGAAAAATCCGGAGGAATCCGTGGTCTAGATTTCGTCGAAGAACGACTTCTCGGCGGGGGCTGACGCCGCCACCGTCATCCCCGGGTGCGTCGCGGGCGAAGGCGGGGCTATTTCGGGATGACTGGGTCCCACGGGCTGAATATCGGGGCGGGTTGGCTCCACGTAGGGCTCTACGGGATTAGGAACCGTAGCCGGGCCGGGTTGATAGATGCGCTCCGGGTCCGAAATGCCGGGGTTCTCGTTGGGCGACGGGTTGGGCCGGATGTCGGGACCGGGCGTCCGGGCCGGGGCTCCGCGGTCGGGCTGCTCGCCGGGCTGGGGTTCCGGATGAGGATCGGGCTGCTCGCCGGGCTGGGGTTCCGGGCGAGGATCGGGCTGCTGACCGGGCTTGGGGTTGTAGCTGCCGGGTTGCGGGCCGATGGGCTGGCGGGGCTGGTCGGCCGCGCTACCCCCAACGGTGGCGGCGGCAGCGCCGGCGACGGCGGCAACGGCGGAAGTGGAAGCGGAGCTTACGAGCATGGCGGAATCGGGGTCAGGTGAGGAATCAGGTCGATTCACCTTTACGCTGGCCGCCCGCGAAAGGATGGCCGCGATTGACGCTTTCGGCCGGGCTTTCACCTTTTCTACTTTATCCAGGGAGTCGGCCGCCAGCCGCTGCAGGTCGCGCACGAGGCCTTCGAGCTGGTTTTCCAGGCCCTGGCACTGCTGCCCCAGGCCATTGACCTCGGTCTGCATTTCGACAATGGTTTTCTCCGCCTGCTTATAGGCCTCATCCACTACCGCGCGGGCCTTCTGCCGGGCATCGGCCAGAAGCTGATCGGCCTTGAGCTGAGCTTCCCGAATACGCAGCTCCGATTCGCGCTGGGCCTGCTCGGTGATGCTGTTGCCGGTATCTTCGGCCGTTTTGAGCGTGCGGTAGAGGCTCGTTTCCACTTCCCGCATCTTGCTCACGGCCTGGGTGGCATGGTCCAGCTTGAGGCGGAGCTCCCGGTTTTCGTCGCCCATTCGCTCCCACTGCTGGGAAAGGGTCACCAGAAAGGCTTCGACTTCTTCCTTGTTGAGGCCCCGGAAGGCTTTTTCAAAAGTCTTTTGCCGGATATCGAGGGCGGTAATCTTCATTTTTCAATCAACAATTATCAATGAGCCATTATCAATGACCAGGAGTCAATCAGCACCTCCCCATTATCCGTGCCCCGCTCCCCGGTTCCACCGTGGACGGCCACTTCTTACGGGCTCATTGCTGACTGTTAATCGGTCATTACTACCTGCCAGACCGCAAGGCTGCGGTCGTCACTACACGAAACTACCCGATTCCGGAGTGCGGACCAAAATAACTTGTTCACCGACGTGCCGTGCCCCGCGCTCCGGGCCTTATCCACCACCCGCAGCAGCCGGAAGGTAGCGGCGTCCCAGAGCTTGATGGATTTGTCCATGCTGCCCGTTATCAGAAACTGCCCATCGGAACTGAAGGCCAGGTGATTGATGGTAAAAAGATGCGCTACAATACTTTGCTGTTCGCGGTAACCGGCCGCCACGTCCCACACCCGCAAATGGGCATCGCGGCCCGCCGTCACCAGCAAGCATCCATCGGGCGAGTACGCCGCCGTGAAAACCGAATTCGTGGAGCCGGCAAGGGTATATTTAACGGTCAGCGAATCAGCGTCCAGCACCCGGATCAATGCGTCGCTGCCGCCAATGGCCAGCTCGTTGCGCTCCTCGTGCAGCGCCAGGCAGCGCAGGCTTTTGTCGGATAGGGAAACCAGCTTCTCCACCCTAAAATCGTCGTCGTGCAGCACGGCCAGCGTGCCGTCGCCGAGGGCCACGTATACGCGGCGGCGGGCGGCGGAATGGACGATGTCGAAGATGGCAGCCGGCGGCAGGGCGATGGCGTGCCGCAGCTTTTTTTCGGCCAGGGAAATAACCTGGAGGCCCTGAAAGTTGTGGCCGATAAGCAGCAGGCCGCGCGCCGGCAGATAGCGCAGCGCGTACACCGAGTTTTCGACCCGCGCGACCAGCTCGCCATCCCGCTCGGGCTGGTCGATATCCCAGGCTACTACAAATCCATCGGAGCCGGCCGAAAAAACCGTGGCCTCGTTGGGGGTGCCGGCCAGGGCATACACGCAGTCGCGGTGGCCGGTGAGCGTGGCCAGTTTCTGAATCTGCGGACGAAAGAGCAAGGGCATAGCGAGCGGAGTAAGAGCCGGTTAAAAATTAGCATTGGCTAATGCTTCTAACCTCGAAACAAGTCGGAAAAGGCCTATTCGTGGTTGGGCAAGCATAGGGCTGAAGCCTTGGAAGTGCCCGGAACGGCGTTTTTGGAGTGTCTGAACTATAGACCAGGCCTGATTTTTAACCAGCTCCAGGGCCGAAAGTTAGCCCGGGGTTCGCAGCTTAACCTGATCTTCCCGCCGGGCGGCCGTTTTGTTGCGGCTTATCTGCTTGCTTTGTGCTTCCCTTCCGCCCTGTTTTCTCCCCCTATGCCGCTGCACACCGTTACGCCGCTTGCTTCGGATGCGCTGCTCGGCCTGTGGCACCTCACCGACTTACCTGCCGGGCTGCTGGCGCTGCTGCCTCAGCCCGACCATTACACCCGGCTGCAACCCGTGGGCCGCGACGAAACCCGCTCCTTACAATGGCTGGCGGGCCGCGCCCTGGCTCATACCCTGCTGCGGCAGCTCACGCCTACTCCGGCTCTGCTCCGCAATGATGTCAACGGGCGGCCCTTCTTCGAGCAGCTGCCGGAGTACGCGGTGTCACTCTCTCATTCCGGCGAGTGGGTGGCGGGGGTCGTGGCGGCCCGTGGACGAGTTGGCACAGATGTTGAATTGATCCGGGCTAAAGCTCAAAAGTTGGCTCCCCGGTTTTTATCGGAAACCGAACGAGCCGACGCCGGCGACGATGAAGCTAAAAACAGTCTCTACTGGAGTGCCAAAGAGACGCTCTATAAGCTGCATAGTCGCCGGGGCCTGGTGTTCAAGGAGCAGATTCAGCTCACCCCGTTTGGGCTGCGGGCGGCCGGTGTGCTGACGGGGCACCTGCTCACAGAAAACTCCCGCAGCCGACACCAGATTCAATACCAGCGGCTGGCCCCGGATTACGTACTTACCCACTGTTTTGAGCCTGATGCCCCTTTCCTTCTTTCCTGATTTCTCCCGCTCTATGTCCTTCCGCCGCATCTCCATCCTCGCCGCCGTTGCGCTGCTGTTCTGTACCGTGGCCGTCACCACGGCTCGGGCCCAGAGCCCTACCGTCAGCGACTTCACGCTGAAGAACGCGGCCAATGCCGAGGTGGCGCTGAGCAGCTACGCGCAGAAAAAAGCCGTGGTCGTGGTATTCGTCAACCCGGCCTGCGCTTTTTCCAAGCTCTACCAGAATCGGCTCAACGAGCTCAAGGCCCGGTACAGCGGCCGGGGCGTTGAGTTTCTGTTCATCAACGTGCCCATCAACCTGGAAGCCAGCGCGGCCGACACTGACGCGGAAAAGCTGAAGGTGAAAACGGCCGGCACCGGGTTGGCCTACCTCACCGACGAAGACCACCGGGCCAGCACGCTGCTGGGCGCTACCAAAACCCCCGAAGCCTTCCTGCTGGTGCCCACCAGCAATGGCTTTGCCGTCCGCTACAAAGGAGCCATCGACGATAATGCCCAGGTGGAAAGCTACGTGAAGGACCAGTATCTGGCCCAGGCCCTGGACAACATCCTGGCCGGCAAGCCCGCCGGCGTGGCCGATAAGCGCGCCGCCGGCTGCCTGATCAAGAAATTTTAAGCTGCGACCCAATGCCGGGTCAGTGCGAGGCCCGAAGCAATCCGTCCTGAGCAATGAAGCAAGCCTGGTTACCTTAGAAAGCCCCGCCGTATGATCACCGGTCGGGGCTTTCTACGTTAACCAGGGTTTCACTTCGCGGCGCGGCTACGTTGCTGGGGTTCGTTCAACGCTTCGCAAAGTGAAACTTCGCGTTACATTCTAATCCTCGTCCGCGCCGTCGTCTTCCCGGGGGTCGGCATCGGTGGTTGTGGCGTCGTCGGTGAGAATGGCGAGCAGCTTGCCTACTTCGGCGGACTTGCCGGGTTCCTGCATTTTCTCGAAGCTCATCATCAGGTTGCGCAGGGCGCGGCGCACGATGTCGAGGTGGGAACAGGGCTCGTAGAAAATATCGTTCGGCGACAGGTTGAGCTGGCCCACGTAGTGCTCGATGTCGGTGCGCGAGAGAATCAGGCCGCGGTTGTAGCAGTTGATGTAGAACGGCAGCACCGCCGGGTCGTCGGGCTGAAAGGTGAGCACGAACAGATTGGGCAGGTTCACGCCGAAGACGGGCAGATTCAGCCGCTGGGCCACCAGCAGGTAAATCACGCAGAGCGTAAGCGGGTTGCCGCGCCGGGTTTCCAACACCAGATGGAGCATGGAATTAGCCGGCGAATGGAAGTTCTGGGTGTTGGCCGAGAACTTATGGGTCCGGAACATTACGTAGTTCAGCGCCTGCACCTGGTCGGCGGGGTGCATGTCGGGGCGCAGCAGGGTCCAGACTTCGAAGCGCAGCTGCTCGATGGCCCGGCTCAGGGCCTGCAGGTCGGCATCGGGGTATTGGTAGGAGTTCAGCAGCCACATGCCTTCGAGCAGGTTCTCACTGCCCGAGTCGCGCCACACGCGCAGACGCTGCTGCAGGCCGCCGAACTGCAGATTGTGAATCAGGTCTTCGAGGCGCTGCTGCTGGGCCGGATCCAGACTCTCCTCCCACGACTCCTCCAGAAACGGAATGATGCTCTCGCCCAACGACTCAATCTTGCCCTGAATCTGGGGGGCGATTTCCGGGTCGTCGAGCAGGGAAATAAGGGCTTTAATTTCTTTGTTCGTCATTCAATGGGGAGAATGGCCCTGGTGCCATTCACAGGTTATGGCTGGTAATAAAGTGAAAAACCAGCCCGCAGTCCAGTTTTCCCGGCTGGCGGCAGCTTCACCTTTTCGCAGTCGGCCCGCACCGGCTTCTTATTCAGCCGCGTCGCCGTCCGGCTTACGGGATGCAATATCGGAGGAAATGCGGCAGAAAGCAGGATTCTTGCGGGTGGGGAGCTGGTAATGCTGCGTCTGGCGAGGTGTGGCAGAGCCGTTAATTTCTAGGCAGGCGTGTAGGTTGTGTTCTTTCAAACCACGTAAATTTCATGGCATTAGCTGATTTCTTTGCGCAAATTACAGACCCGCGTCGGCGGCAAGGCCAACGCTATCCGTTGCAAGGCCTGCTCTGGCTCATCTTCCTGGCCGCGGCCAGCGGCTACGTGAGCTACCGTAAAATCAGTGCCTTCGGCCGCAGTAACGCCGCCTTTTTCAGCGACTACTTCGCCTTGGCGCACGGCCTGCCCTAGCATGTGAGCGTGCGCAAGCTGCTACAAGCCCTTGACAAGAAGTCGCTTGCGCACGCTTTTAGCTAGTATTTCAACGACCAGGCCGTCGCGGGCGATTGGGTGGCCGGCGATGGCCAAAGCCTGCGCTCGACGGTGCAGCACGCTCAAGAAGCCGGGCAAACCTTTGTCTCGGTCGTGAGTCTGTATTGCCAGCGCACGGGCCTGACGCTGGCCCTGCAGGACTACACGGACAAGAAAACAGGGGAATCAAGCGTGATTCATGCCTTGTTGGATGGCCTGCAACACCGGGGCGTGGTGCTGACGCTTGACGCGTTGCATGCCCAAAAAAAACGGCTGCCGCCATCGTGACCAGTGGCAACGACTACGTGCTGCAAGTCAAGGGCAACCAGCCCAAATTGCGGGCTGCTATCCAGGCCCAACACCAGGCCGCCCCCGCCCCCGCCCGGGACTATACGCAAGTCCAGGAGCGCCGAAGCGGGGCAATTTGTACCTGGCAAGTAAGTAGTTATGCCTGTGCTGACCCCGTGTTGCAGACGGCCTGGGCCGGGCTGGCCCGCACCGTGGTCGTGGTCAAAACCGTGGTCCGCGGCGCGGTCAGCACCCGGCAAACACGCTACTATATCACCAGCTTACGCACGACACCGGTAGCCGAGTTGGCGGCGGGCATTCGCGGACACTGGGGCATCGAAAACAAGCTGCACCGCGCCCGCGACGTGCAGTTTAAACAGGACACGAATGGGATTCGCCACCCCCTGGCGGCGGTCAATGTCGCCTTGTTCAACACCTTGTCCCTGAATTACTTGCTGCTGCATACCCCCCTCCCTGTGAGCTATACCCAAGTGCACTTCGCCCAAAACTTCAAGCAGTTTTTGTCCCCTCATCCCTAGAAGTTAACGGCCCACCGGCTGCACCCCGCCGTGTCGCAGCTGAGCGTGTGGGTGAGCGAGTTTGCGCGGCTGAACCTGGCCGTGCGCCGGGTTTACATCATCGAAAACCTGACCTCGTTTCTGGCCTTCCCGGCGGTTGCGGATGCGGTGGCCGTCTGGGGCAGCGGCTTTGCCGTGAATTTGCTGGCGGACGCCGGCTGGCTCGGCGAAAAGCAGCTGTTTTACTGGGGCGACATCGACGTGCATGGCTTCCCGATTCTGGCGCGGCTGCGGGCCTGTTTCCCCGCCGCACAGTCGTGGCTGATGGACGCGGACACGTTCCGGCGCTACCACGGCGGCGGGCAGGGCGCGGGGTTCGTGGCGCAGGCCCTGCCCGGCCTCACGGAAGCGGAGCAGCCGCTCTACCAGGAGCTGCTGCGCACCAATGCCCGGCTGGAGCAGGAAAAGCTGCCGGCGGCTTACGTGGCGGCGGCACTACGGGCAACGGCCGGGCAATAGCTTTTTACCGCTGGCAGCGCCAACTTTGTAGCTGGCCGGGGCCTTTCCGGCCAGCTCCGCCTCACCTGTTGCCCGCCCGCTTATGTCGTTCACCCGCTCCGCCGCCGCCGATGACGCTGCCGATGCTGCCGCTGCCGCTGCCGCCGATGACGACTCCATCATCGACCTCACGGGCCGGCCGGCGGTCAGCATTCCGGCCCCGGCGGCCCCACTCGTTACGCCTCCGCTCATGCCTTATTTCACTTCTTACCACCACTACTCGCGCCCGGCGCAGCTGGGCGACTTGTACGAACAGCCGCTGGGCCTGCAACGCAACGAGGTAACCTAGCTCAACAAATTCCTCGCCCCCAACCACGCGTTTCTGCAGATTGAGGTGGCCCGGCAAACCACCGTGCGCCTCTACGTGGCGGTGCTGCACGAGCTGGAGCTTGGGTGCAAAAAGGCTGGCTCGACCCTGCTTAAGCGGGTGAAACAGCTGGAGGAAGAAACCGAGCACTACGACCACCACTACTACAACTACCGCTACATGAGCCGCGACTCGGCCGGGCCTAAGGTGGGCGCGGCCGTGTTTCTCACTCTTTTTCAGCGCTGCGAAAACGCCGTGCGCGAGCGGTATGGCTTCAGGCTGCTGGATGCCGACCTGTATTTCTCTGAAAAGAGCGACCCGGACCAGCGGTTCAACCACTACTTCGGCGACGTGCTGCCGGCCCTGCTGGCCCCGCTGGCCCAGGCCCTGCCCGCTCCCGACCCCGCCCTGGAACAAGCCCTCAACCTCGCCGACCCGAAACGCTGGTTACCCCGTTTTCAGCAGCTGCTGGCCTACCTGCCGGCCCAGCCAGCACAGTTTGTGGAAGAGGTATATGCACTGGGGCAGCAAAACGAGCGCAACCCCAACGTGGCCACCATCTACCAGCAGGCAGCCTGGGAGCTGGGCGCGGCCGGCCAGCAAGCCACCCTTCGTCTCTACCTGCACTACCTCTACCACGGGGCGCGGCGCCACCCCTTCAAGCCCAAACCCCTGCTGAAGCGGCTGCAGAAAGCCTTGTTTCCGCTGCCCGAGCACTTCCCGCGCTTCGAGAGCCTCACCTATGAGCTCATCAACACCCGCGACCTGCCCGCCGCGCTGGCCGCCGTGCCCACTATCTACTTTAAGGAGCGTCGGAAAATTGAGCGGAGCCCCGCCGCCGTGCACGCCGCCCGCCAGCAGCACGCCGGCACCGTGGAGTTGCTGAACGAGTACCTGCAAGACGAGCCGGCCCCGGTTCCTACGCCGCCAGTCGCCGCTTCCCGGCCGGCCCCGACTCCGCCCCGAAAAGCTAAAGCCAAAGCCACCGCGCCGACCAAAAAAGCCGTTGCGCCCGGTGCTCCCGAATCAGCCGCGGCCCAGCCCCAGGCCCTCACTTTCGCCGTAGCCCTGAGCGCGGCCCAGCAGGAGCTGCTGCTGCTTTTCGCCGGCCAGAGCCTGACCTTGCCGCGGGCCGACGTAGAAGCCTTTGCCCGGCAGCACGGAGCGTTGCGCAACCAGCTCATCGACGCAATCAACGAGGCCTGCTACGCGCGGCTCGACGACGTGCTGATTGAGGAAAGCGGCGACGACTACACCATTTACGAAACCTACTACCAGCGCATTACCGCATCATGCTAGACAACATCAAACCCAAAGAGGCCACGGCCATCATCAACTCGTTGCTGGGCGGCGTGGTGCCCAAGCTGGGCGTGCAGCACATCACGGTGGGCCGCTCGCCCGAGATTGAAGCCTTCCTCAAGTCGCTCGATGAGGTGAAGAACGGCCACAGCATGGTCAAGTTCTGGATTGGCGACTTCGGCTCGGGCAAATCGTTCATGCTGCACCTGCTGAACACGGTGGCGCTGAAGCAGAAATTCGTGGTGGCCAATGCCGACTTCACCCCCGACAACCGCCTCTACGCCAACGACGGCAAGGCCGTGGCGCTGTACTCGGCCCTGATGGACAACATTGCCATCCAGACCAAGCCCGAGGGCGGGGCCCTGGCTACCCTGCTCGAAAAGTGGATTGAGCAGGTGCTCACCCGCACTGCCGAAACCCACGGCATTGCCCTGCCCGATATCCGCGACGCGCAGCACCTGCCCAAGGTGCAGGCCGCCATCATGCGCACCATTCAGGAGCTGACCGACGTGGGCGGCTTCGATTTCGGCACCGTGGTGATGAAGTACTACGAAGGCTACATCACCGACAACGACCTGCTGCGCCGCCACGCCTTGAAGTGGCTTAAGGGCGAGTACCGCACTAAAACCGAGGCCCGGCAGGATTTGGGCGTGCGCGAAATCATCCACGACCTGAACTACTACGACATGCTCAAAAACTTCGGGCGGCTGTTCGTGAGCCTGGGCTACAGCGGGTTCATGATTAACCTCGACGAGGCCATCAACCTCTACAAAATCTCGACGGCGGGGATGCGGGAGAAGAATTACGAGAAGATTCTGACCATCTACAACGACTGTTTCCAGGGCAAGGTCAGCCACCTGTTCATCAACTTCGCCGGCACCCGCGAGGTGCTCGAAAACGAGCGGCGCGGTCTGTTCAGCTACCAGGCCCTGAAGTCGCGCCTGGAAACCAACAAGTTCGAAACCGCCGAAGTCCGCGACTTCGCCCAGCCCGTGGTGCGCCTGCTGCCCCTCACCCACAACGAGGTGTTCGTGCTGCTCCAGAAGCTCAAGGAAATCTTCGACTTCAACTACCACACCACGCTCGCCGTGTCGGAGGCCGATATTCACGCCTTCATGGAGGAGCTGTTCAACAAGCCCGGCGCGAGTGAGTTTCTCACGCCCCGCGAGGTGATCCGCGACTTTCTGAACATCCTCAGCCTGCTGCGCCAAAACCCCGGCCTCGACAAGCAGAAGCTGTTCGGCGACCTCCAAATCCGCGACGAACGGCCGGATGAGTCGGCCGTGGATGCGCTGCTGGATGGGATTGAGGTACTGTGATTTTTGAGCGGTCAGCGGTCAGCTATTGGCCGTTAGCTTTTTCTGAATCAGTTAACTACAGCGGGTTTATGATCGGGGTACGCTCCGGTCCGGCGGCTGAAAAAGCCGCCGGACCGGAGCCAATGACCGGTACCCCGATTCCGAAACCGCTATAACAAGGGAGCTGACCGCTGACCGCTAACCGCTCAAATATGTCCTTCGACCTGCTTGCCGAACCCATTCGCCGCTACGTGCGCGACCAGCGCTGGGAAACGCTGCGGCCCATTCAGGCGGCCGCCATTCAGCATATTTTAGCCAGCGACGACAACTTCATCCTGGCCTCGCGCACGGCCTCGGGCAAGACGGAGGCGGCGTTTCTGCCCATTCTGTCCAAGGTCGATTTCCGCCAGCCCGGCGTGCGGGTGCTCTACGTGTCGCCGCTCATCGCCCTGATTAACGACCAGTTTCAGCGCGTGGAGGAGCTGTGCAAATACCTCGACGTGCGGGTGACCAAGTGGCACGGCGAGGCCAGCCGCACCGCGAAAAAACAGCTCATCCAGCACCCCGAAGGCATCGTACTCATCACGCCCGAGTCGCTGGAAGCCATGTTCGTGAATGCGCCTTACAGCGTGAAAACCCTGTTTTCGCAGCTGCAATACGTCGTCGTCGATGAAATCCATTCCTTCCTGGGCACCGACCGGGGCACGCAGCTCCAGTCGTTGCTGGCGCGGCTGGGCGCGGTGCCGGCCGGCCGCTTTGCCGTGGTGGGCTTGTCGGCCACCATCGGCGACTATGCCGAGGCCAAGCGCTTCACCGGCGACGCGGCCCGCACCAAGGTGCTGCTCGACCGCACCGGCCGCGTCATGCTGACGCAGTTCCGCTACTTTCCGGCCACCGGGGCCGACCTGCCGCTGGACCTGCTCAAGGACCTGTATAAGCAAACCGCCACCAGCAAGGCCCTGATTTTCCCGAACAGCCGGGGCCTGGCCGAGCTCATTGCCGTGAAGCTGGGCCAGATTGCCGGGCGCGTGGGCGGCCATGCCAATTACTTTTCGCACCACTCGTCGGTCGATAAGGAAGTGCGTGAGTACGTGGAGCACTTCGCCAAGCACAACCAGCGCCAGCCGTTCTGCATTGCCTGCACCTCCACGCTGGAGCTGGGCATCGACATCGGCTCGGTGGATAAGGTAGTGCAGGTGAACGCGGCCCACTCCATTGCCTCGCTCATTCAGCGGGTGGGCCGCAGCGGCCGGCGCGACGGCGAGCCCAGCCAGCTGCTGCTCTACGCCACCGACCCGTGGAGCCTGCTCCAGTCCCTGGCCTGCTGGCTGCTCTACCAGGAAGGCTTTGTGGAGCCCCTGCGCCAGGCCCGCCACCCCTACGACCTGCTGCTGCACCAGGCCTTGTCCATCACGAAAGAGCGCGGCGGCCTGCCCCGCGCCGAGCTGCTGCGCCAGCTGCAAGCCAACGCCGCCTTCCCCGACATCGCGGCCCCGGAAATCAACGACATCCTGGACGAGCTGCTGCGCCTCGACTGGCTCGAAAGCCTGGGCCCGGAGCTGATTATCGGGGTGGCGGGCGAATTCGTGGTCAATTCGCGGGCCTTCTACAGCGTGTTCCAGACCGAGCCGGCCTACAAGGTGGTGCATGCCGGCAACACGGTGGGCGAAATTCCCTACTCGCCCCAGGTGCAGGAAAACGAGAACCTGCTGCTGGCCGCCCGCATCTGGAAAATCAGGTTCGTGGACCTGGCCGCCCGGCGCATCGAAGTCGTGCCGGCCCACGACGGCAAGAAGCCGCTGTTTTTCGGCGGCGCGGGCGCGGTGCATCCGCGCATCCGCGAAAAAATGCTGCACCTGCTGGTGGCCGACAGCCAGTATGCCGAGCTCGACGCGCCCAGCCAGGAAGCCCTGCGCGGGCTGCGCCAGGAGTTTGCCGGCTTCGCCTGGCCCGCCCAGCTTACCCACGAGCGTCCCGTCATCGTCAAGGACCAGCACCTGGTGCTCTACACCTTCACCGGCACCAAAATCAACCGCAGCCTGGCGTTCCTGCTGCAGTGCCTCGACGTGGAGGCTCCCTACGACGAGAGCACCAGCAGCTTCAGCCTCTGCCTCGCGCCCACCCGGCTGCCCGACCTGTTCGAGCAGCTTCGCCTGTTCGCCGACGACGTGGAATTTCACCTCACCCAGGCCGTAACGGCAACGCCGGCCCTGCTCGACTTTGCCAAGTGGAGCGCGTCGCTGCCCCTGCCCCAGCAAGTAGCGGTGTTGAAAGAGCGGTACTACGATTTCGGGGGTGCCAGCGCGTTTCTGCGCGACACGGTGCGGCTCCTCAGCCAGCAAGAGTCTGTTTGAGGTGATTTCCGAGGCCAGCAACCGTGTAGGGGCGGGGCTTGCCCCGCCCCTCGTTGAACGATTGGGGCCGGAGTCGTTCAACGACGGGCGGGGGCAAGCCCCGCCCCTACCGCGCATACCACTTCGCGACGAGGATACCAGCTTAATCAGGTTCTTATACCTACAGCGGCCTAAACAGCGCCCCCGGCCCGGCCTTCGGAATGCGGTAGGCTTTCAGGAAGGCCTTCAGCGCGGCCGGGTCGTGCTCAAAGGCTAGCACGTTGGCGGCCAGCTGCCGTATTTTGGCTTCCAGCAGTAGTTTCTGCCGCTGGTAGTCGTAGTCCAGCGCGGCGGCCGTGGAGAGCATGTAGTAGGGCTGCCCGGAGAAGTCCGACACGTTCAGCTGTTCCTCATACATGGCCTGGTCCAGCTCGCGGGCCTGCTCGCGCAGCAGCTTATTGTAATAGCTGAGCTGGTCTTCGGCCAGGTTTTCGAGGTGGCTCTGGTCGATGTGCTGCAGCTCCAGCTGCAGGCGCAGCAGCGTGAGCAGCTCGTTGGCCTCGTAGGCGGCGGTTACTTTTTGCAGCAGTACCGTCTTGCGGGCCTTTTCGGCTTCGTCGGGCTCCCGGTCGGGGTGCAGGGCCTTCACCAGGTCCATGTACAGCGTCCGCACCGATTTGGTGATGTTCTTTTCCTCGGCCTGCTTTTTGGCTTCAGCGGCCTGCTGCTTGGGGCTTTTCTTGCGCTGGGCGCGGCGGGCGGCCTGCTCCTCTTCCTGGCGCACGTACTCGGCTTCCTGCTCGGCCAGCTTCTGCTCTACGTAGACCCCGAACTTCTCCTTGGTGCTCACGTCCACGGCCGGGTCGAACTCGATGCCGAACTGCTGGGTGTAGAGCTGCTTCATCATTTCCGAAATCTGCAGATCGGCTTCGGCACCGGCTTCCTCGCTCAAGGGCGGGGCGTATTTGTCGAGGATGGGCTGTAGGTCGGTGTAGCCGCGGTCGGGCAGGTCGTGGCAGCCTTGCACGATGAGGTCCACGATTTTGGCACGCTCGGTTTTGGTGAGCTTGTAGGTGTCGTGGGCGCGGTCGAGGTGGCGCACCAGGGCGGCGCGCTGGTCGTTGTGCTGCGTCTGGAGGGGCCGGTACTCGGTTTGCACGCGCTGGCGCAGCCGGTCAGCGGCGGCGCGGAAGTCGGCCACGTCCTGTTCCAGCTTCTGGATGCGCTTGGTAAGCCGGTTGAATTCCTTCTGCGCTTTGGACAGCGACGAGCCGACCATGCCTGGAGCCTGAATGTGGACGAGCTGGGACGCGGTGGCAGCGGTTTTTTTGGCCATATCTAGAGCGGCTGTTTTAGGCGAATGAAGGGCATTAAGGCAGGTTTTCCTCTTGACGGAGGACCCAAAGATAGAAAAAGCCGCCAGCCTTAGCCTACCACTTTGCGCAGACACACGCTGTTGGTCACGCCCGCGTACTGCCCGTAGTTGGGGATGTAGACGTAGCCGCTTTTCTCGTAGAGGCGGATTGCCTCGGGCTGCTTTTTACCGGTTTCCAACACGCAGGCAGTATACCCCAGCTCCCGCGCCCACGCCTCCAGCTCCGCCAGCACCTTGCCGGCCACGCCCTGCCCCCGGTGCGCGGGCGGCACAAACATGCGCTTCACTTCCACCTCCCCGGCCGCATGCTCGCGAAATGCCCCGCAGCCCACGGCCTCACCATCAAGGTAAGCCAGCACGACGTGCCGGAGCACAGCCGCCTTATTCAGCTGGGCATAAAAGGCGTGCTCGCCGCCGTCGCGCACGGCCAGGTCGTGGTCGAGCAGGGTCACCAGGGTGCGGAAGTCGGGGTGGTCGGAAGTGGTGCGGGTCAGGGAAAGCATGCGGGCTGGTTTTGGCCGCAGGATAGGCAAAAAAGCGGCCCGCCGCAACGGGAGGTGCGGCGGGCCGGGAAGGACGATTGAACTTGCGGGTTAAGCTGCCGGGTCTTCAGCAGGCGGCATCCGGTCGGCCTGCACCTCTGCTACCTTACCATTCCGGGAAATAATGACGGGAGTCTGCTTGTAGCGTTTGAAGGCCAGCATATTATTGTAGGCCACGACCAGGCCTTTCCGTACCTGTGCGTTGATGTGCGCGGCCTGTTCCTGCTTAGTCATGATAGGTGGTGGTTAGCTGCCCCCAAATTTCCGGATTTGCTACGACAGTTTCGGCGGCGGTGCCTTCGGCAATGACCTGCGCCAGGCCCGCCGAGTTGTCGAGAAACATCCAGTCGTCCACGGCAGTACGATACTGCCCGAAAAACTGCCGCAACCCGCCTTCATAGCGCCGCCGAATCACCGGCTCCGGAATGTTGTGGCCGCCCTCCCGTACCCGGATGCGCACCCGCTCTACCGCTTCGTCGGCGGAATTAAGCCAGAAAAAGAACAGACTCACGTAGTACCCCCGCACCCGGGCCGCCTCGATAAAGGGCAGGTAGATGCGGGTAGCCAGCGTGGTTTCCAGGGCAAAGCTTTCCCCCGCCGCCAGCAGATCCTGCAGGCGCGTGAGCATCAGCCGTCCCGCCTGCACGCTCACCGTTTCCGGCTGAAACGGCGAGAGGCCCCGCGCAATTTCATCGGCATTCACGAACTCCCGGCACCCCAGCAGGTTGGGCAGCAGGGCGTAGGCGGCAGTGGTTTTGCCCGCGCCGTTGCAGCCGGCCAGGAGGTAGAGGGTTTTCATTGCTGCTGCTGACAGGATTTCAACATATCGTCAGGATTTTGCACGATTCTGCCGTCGGGGAATGCTTCCAGGAATTGACGCCCCAAGCGTTCATCCCGAAACTTCACCAGCGTGAAGGTGTAAGCTTCCCCCCAAAGTGAGCCAGTCAAAAGTAGAGAGAAGTAGTAACTTTTCACTTCTTCTATTTTCAACTGTTTATGAAAAAAAGCCGCTTTAGCGAAGCCCAGATACTGGGTATTTTGCGCCAACAGGACCAGGGCCAGACGGTAGTTCAGATTTGCCGGGAACACGGCATCAGTGAGCCCACCTTTTACGCGTGGAAAAGCAAGTTTGGGGGCATGAGCGTGAGCGAGTTGTAGCGTCTCAAGCACCTGGAAGACGAAAACCGCCGCCTCAAACAGCTCTACGCCGAGCTAAGCCTGGAGCACCAGGTCATTAAGGAGGTGTTGCGAAAAAAGTAGTCACCCCCACGGCCCGGCGCGCGGTGGCCCACTACGCCTGTGGGCGGGGACTAAGCCAGCGCCAGGCGTGTGCGCTCGTGGGCCTGGCCCGCGGCAGCTACGCCCCGCCCCCAGGTGGGGGCCGTGGGGGACTCCAACCCGCCGATGCCGACCTGGTTACCCGGCTGCGGGCGCTGGTGAAACGGCATAGTGGCTGGGGCTTTTGGAAATATTATTACCGGCTGCGCAAGCTACAGATTGTGGTCAATCACAAGCGCTTATGGCGTATTTATCAACTGCTGCGCCTGCAACTGGGTAAGCGACGGAAAAAGAAACGCCTGCCCGAGCGGATAAAACGGCCTCTGGAAGTGCCTGCGCAGCCCAACGTGTGCTGGTCGCTGGACTTTATGAGCGATGCGCTGACCGATGGTCGCCGCTTCCGTACCCTGAACGTGGTCGAGGACTGGAACCGGGAAGTGCTCGGTATCGAGGTCGATTTTTCGCTGCCCGCTACGCGGGTCGTCGCCTTGCTCACCACGCTGGTCCACCGCCACGGCAGCCCGGCCCGCATCCGGGTCGACAATGGCCCCGAGCTTATCAGCCAGGTGTTACAGACCTGGTGCCAGGAACAGGGGATTGACTTGCACTGGATTCAGCCCGCGAGTCCAACGCAAAACGCCTATATTGAACGCTTTAACGGCTCGTTTCGCCGGGAGCTGCTCAATGCCTACCTCTTTACCAGCCTGCGCCAGGTGCGCGAACAGTGCCTGAGCTGGCAGTACGACTATAACCATCTGCGGCCCCATGAGGCCCTCAACTTCTTAACTCCCATCGAGTTTCGCCAAGCTGCCTGACCTCTAGTTTTGACTGGCTCACTTTGAGGGGGAGCTTACAAAGGTGCTATCAAAGGCTACTATTTCAATTTCAGAAGATGCCAACTGAAATGCCTCTGGCTCGGTCCAAATCTGTCGATTACCATCAGCATACGGAACCTCCTCAAGTGGTATAGTAGGAACATTGCCAGCTACCCCACAGAAAATCCCCCATACCACTTGTATTTCCCGACCAGCAAATGTTTCATATACGATTTTACCAGGCACTACACTGTAGTATGGTACCGAGTTGTATGATTCTGATTGCCAAGTATCAATCAGTGGCGGCCAATCACCCAAACTTAAACATTGCAGTTCGGTAACCAGCCAGTTTAGATTTTCTACTTGCTGCCGAAGTGGTAGCAGGAGTGTACCCAAATTGGTTTGATATCCTTCTTCCAGAATAATAGTCATCACACCTGAATAACCCCCACATTGTACGCCTTTTCAATAGGCGCATGGTTGGCGGCCTCAATGCCCATGCTGATGACTTTGCGGGTTTCCAGCGGATCGATGATGGCATCGACCCAGAGGCGGGCCGCGGCGTAGTACGGGGAAAGCTGCTCTTCGTAGCGGGCTTTGATGCGGTCCAGCAGCTCCTTTTCGGCTTCGGGGGTGATGACTTCGCCTTTGGCTTTGAGCGTGGCCACCTGAATCTGGAGTAGCGTGTTGGCTGCCGCGGCTCCGCTCATTACGGCCAGCTGGGCGGTGGGCCAGGCCACAATCAGGCGCGGATCGTAGGCCTTGCCGCACATGGCGTAGTTGCCGGCCCCGTAGCTGTTGCCGATGATGACGGTGAACTTGGGCACCACCGAGTTGGCCATGGCATTCACCATCTTGGCGCCGTCCTTGATGATGCCGCCGTGCTCACTCTGGGAGCCCACCATGAAGCCCGACACGTCGTGCAAAAATACCAGCGGGATGCGCTTCTGGTTGCAGTTCATGATGAAGCGCGCGGCCTTGTCGGCCGAGTCGGAGTAGATGACGCCGCCCATCTGCATGCCGGTTTTCTTGCTCTTCACGATTTTGCGCTGGTTCGCCACAATGCCCACGGCCCAGCCGTCGATGCGCGCCAGCCCGCAGATCAGCGTCTGCCCGTACAGGTCCTTGTAGGGCTCAAACTCCGAGTTGTCGATCAGCCGGTTGATGATTTGCATCATGTCGTAGGGCTTGGCGCGGTCGGAGGGCAAGGTGCCGTAGATTTCCTTCTGCTCTAAAGCCGGCAAAACGGCGGCGGCGCGGTTGAAGCCGGCCCGGGGCAGCTCGCCCATCTTATCGAAGATGTTGCGGATGTGGTCCAGGCACTCCTGGTCGTCCTTGAACTTGTAGTCCGTGACGCCCGAAATTTCGGAGTGGGTGCTGGCCCCGCCGAGCGTTTCGTTGTCGATGGTTTCGCCGATGGCCGACTTCACCAGGTAGGAGCCCGCCAGAAATACCGAGCCGGTGCCATCCACGATCATGGCCTCGTCGCTCATGATGGGCAGGTAAGCGCCTCCCGCCACGCAGGGCCCCATGATGGCGGCCAGCTGCACGATGCCCATACCGCTCATCACGGCGTTGTTGCGGAACATGCGGCCGAAGTGCTCCTTGTCGGGGAAGATTTCGTCCTGCATCGGCAGAAACACACCCGCCGAGTCGACGAGGTAGATGATGGGCAGCTTATTTTCGATGCTGATTTCCTGGGCCCGCAGGTTTTTCTTGGCCGTAATCGGGAACCAGGCCCCGGCCTTCACGGTGGCGTCGTTGGCCACCACCACGCACTGCCGGCCCTTCACGTAGCCCATCATCACCACCACGCCACCGCTGGGGCAGCCGCCTTCCGCCTGGTACATTCCCTCGCCGGCAAACGCGGCAATTTCCACCTGGTCGCGGCCTTCATCGAGCAGGTAGGCTATTCGCTCCCGGGCCGTGAGCTTGCCCTTGGCCTTGTGGGCGGCAATGCGCTTTTCGCCGCCGCCGAGGGCTACGCGCTGCAGCTTCTGGCGCAGCTGAAAGGTGAGTTGTTTGAGTTGGTCTTCGTTTTTGTTGAACTCCAGATCCATGCGGGTGGGAAGGGTAGTGGTGGGAAGGGTAGTGGTGAGATGGTGAAGTTGGGAAATGGTGCGTTTGCTGTTCTGGCGGCGCAAGTGACGCAGGCCGAACCGCAAACGCACCATTTCACAACTTCTAGGACTTACGCAAAATGCTTTCACGCAGTGTTTCGCCGTGTTAAACCGCAGTGTTTCGCACTGCGGTTTAACACGGCGAAACACTGCGGTTTAACACGGCGAAACACTGCGTGAAATGGCACCAGGAGGGTTTTGCGTAAGTGCTAACTTCATAATCTCACCGTGCGTGCATAAAAAAATCCGCCCGGGGGCGGATTTCAAAGGTAAGGGTTCTGGCTTTAGCGGCTGGCCGGCTACTTGACGGTCGTCTTGATTTCGGCCTCTACCTCCGTGCCGTTGGGCTTGGTGGTGGTGGTTTCTACTTCGGTCTTGGTTTTCTTGTCCTTACCGCCGCCGCCGAACACCGAGAAGTGGACGTAGCGCTTCGGATTCGCTTTGAAATCCTTCATCAGCGCGTCGGAGCTGGCGGCGGTGGAGTTCAGGTTATTATACAGCGTGGTGTCGTTGATGAGCTTGCCAAGCGAGCCTTTCTGGTCGGTCAGGGCTTTGTTGACGCCGGTCATGGCCGTCTGGGCTTCGGTCATAGTGGCGTTGAGCTTACGCATGGCGGGGCCCACCGGGGCGCTTTTCAGCGAGTCGCTCAGCACGGCGAAGTTGGCCGCAATCCGGTCGAACTTACGGCTGGTCACGTTCAGGTCGCCGGTCAGCTTGGCCATGTTCGTGGTGATTTCGTTGATGTTGCGCTGGTTCATCAGCAGCAGGTTTTTCAGCGCTTCCGTCGAGCCCTGGGCATTGAGCAGCGTGGCCTGCAGGCTCACCTTGGCATCCTTGTTCAGAAAGCCATTGATCTTAATCAGCGTCGAATCGACGGTACCCAGCACGGGCAGGGCCTTGGCCTGGAAGGCGTCGGTGATGCTGGCCACGGTGTAGGATTTGAGCTCCTCGTCACCCTTGTAGATCTTGGAGTTCCGGCCCATGAAGAGCGTGATGGTCTTGCTGCCCAGCAACGAGCCCGACAGGCTGGCCACGGTAGAGTCGCCGACGATGACGCCTTTCTGCAGCTCCAACGACACTTTCACGCGGTTGCGCTCCTCAGGCAGCAGCTCCATGTGCTTCACCTGGCCGATTTTAATGCCGTTCAGGATAACCGGGTTGCCAATGGCCAGACCGTCCACGTTGTCGTACTTGGCGAAGTAAGTCCGGTCCGATGACAGCAGGTTGCTGCCTTTCAGGAAGTTGAAGCCCAGGTACAGGGCAGTCAAAGCGACGATGCCTAATAAGGCTACTTTAATTTCTCTCGACACAGTGGGAGCAGCTAGTAAATGAGGTGATGGGCCAGCGAAAGGGGCCAGAAAAGGCAGGAAAGCCCCTTATTCCCCGTTCATAGCTTCGAGTTCGTTTTTATAGTCCCGGAAAGCCCGGTAGATTCCTGCTGCCATATACGACTGCCCCGACTTATCGTTGAGGTAGCGTTCCTCGGCCCGGTTGGTGAGAAATCCCGCCTCAATCAGCACCGAAGGCATGGTCGATTTCCAGAGCACCAAAAAGCCGGCCTGCTTCACGCCGCGGGAGCTGCGGCCCACGGTGGTGCGGAACTGGCGGTCTACTTTCTGGGCGAAGCGGATGCTGTTCACGACGTGAGCACTCTGGTAGAGCGAAAAGAGAATGTGGTTCTGCGGCGAGGTCGGGTCGAAGCCATTGTACTGCTCCTTGTAGTTTTCTTCCTGCAGGATGACGGCGTTTTCGCGCTTGGCCACGGCCAGGTTAGCGTCGGTCTTGTGCGGCCCCATGGTCCAGACTTCGGTGCCGTAGGCCGATGGGGCGCTGGCATTGCAGTGGACCGAGATAAATAAGTCGGCGGCGGCCTTGTTGGCAATGCCGGCGCGGTCGGCCAGTTCTACGAACACGTCGGTTTTGCGGGTGTACACCACCTTCACCCCGGGCATATTTTCCTCGATCTGGCGGCCCAGCTCCAGAATAATTTTCAGGGCTACATCGGCCTCCCGGGCCTGCACGCCCGCGCAGCCGCGGTCTTTACCGCCGTGGCCGGCATCGAGCACCACGGTGCGCAAATGGTATTTACGGGGAGGCAGGCCGGGCGTACCGGGTACTACGGCCCGCGTGGGGCCCGCCAGAAGAAGTAAGCCGGCAGCGCAAAGAGCGACAATATTCCGCACAGAGTTCGTTAGTTGGAAGAGCTAGCCATTATCTTTGCAAACAGCCACAAAATAAACGATTAAAAACTACGTGGCATTGCCTGCGCCGTCCCGCCCGCCCCTTTTCTATTCCGCCGCCCGTCTGATGCGCGCCCCAGTGCTGCTGCTGCTGGTGTTGTTCGGGCTGGGGTTCGGCCCCGATGCCCGGGGCCAGCAGCGCCCCAAAAAGGCCGGTATCCCCGCCGTGGTACCCCGGCTGAATGTGGACGGACGCCCCACCACCAACGTTTTGCCGCCGGATACCACCCGCCGCCCCGGCGACTCGCTGCGCGTATCGGCCGCGCCCCAGGGCGATATCCAAACAACGGTCAGGTACGCCGCCAAGGATTCGATTCGGTTTGAGGTTCAGAACAAGCAGGCTATTCTCTACGATAAGGCCACCGTGGATTACGGCGAAATGTCGTTGAAAGCGGCCCGCATCACCGTCGACTACAGCAACAACCTGCTCACGGCCGAAGGCATCCGCGATACCACCGGCAAGGTGCGGGACAAACCCGTCTTCAAAGATGGCGCCACGCTCTACGCCGCCAGCCGTATCAACTACAACTTCAAGACCAGGAAGGGCCGCATTACCGATGCCGTGACGTCGGAAGGAGAAGGGTTCGTGCACGCGGAAACCATTAAAAAGAACGAGCTGAACGAGATTTTCGGCCGCAATGGCCGTTATACCACCTGCAATCTGGAGCATCCGCACTTCTTCATCAATGCCACCAGGATGAAGGTGATTCCCAAGGAAAAAGTGGTTACCGGTCCTTTCAACCTCATCATCGGCGACATTCCCACGCCGCTGGGCTTTTTGTTCGGCTACTTTCCCATGCCGGCCCAAACCCGGGCCTCGGGGCTCATTATTCCCACCTTCGGCCAAACGGCGGACCGCGGCTTTTCCCTGCGCAACGGCGGGTATTACTGGGTGCCGAACGAGTACATCGGGTTGCGCCTTACCGGCGACGTGTACTCGGGCAATGCGGCCACGTTTGGGGGCTTCGGGGTTACGGCGGAGATGCAGTACCTCAAGCGCTATACCTACGACGGGCGGGTAAACTTCAGCTACAGCCAGCGGCCCTCCGACCAGATTCTGCGCCCGGTGAACAACGCCGTCAACACCGATCAGGCTTACCGCCGGCCCCGTACGCCGCAGACGTTCTGGCTTACCTGGGCCCACTCGCCCACTCCCCGACCCGGCGGCGGCCGCTTCTCGGCCAGCGTACAGGCCGGCAGCACCGATCACAACCAGCAGAACTCCTTCGACACCCGGCGCTACCTGACGCCGTCGTTCAGCTCCACCATCAGCTACCAGAAGCAGGTCCGCAACTCGCCCATCAACTATGCCCTCACCCTGAGCCAGAGTCAGAACACGGCGACGGGCGCCATGGATTTTACGCTGCCCGACGTCACCGTGGGCGTGGCCCGGCAGTACCCCTACGAATGGCTGGGCCTGGAGCCGCGCGGCCGATTCTACGAGCAGTTTGCGCTGAGCTACACGCTCAACGGGCAGAACCGCCTGAGCAATGCCCAGACGACCCGCACCCTGGAAAGCGGCCTGCCCCTGCTGGGCGGCACCACCCAGACCACCCGTATTCCGGTGCGGCTCGACAACCTGGGGCCTTTGCTGCGCAATGGTCAGACGGCAGTTTCCCACCGGTTTGATATTTCACTGGGCAGCTACCCGGTGCTCAAGCATCTGAGCCTGCAGCCCACGGTGACGTACGACGAAAACTGGTACGGCAAGCGCCTGAACTACGAGTACGTACCGGCCGCCGAGGCCATCCGCATCGATACCGTGCGGGGCTTCAACCGGGTGTACCAGTATTCGGCGGGCTTGAGCATGGGCACCAACATCTATGGCGTGCTGCCCATCAAGGGTAAATCGATTCAGGCTATCCGCCACAAGCTCTCCCCCAATGTGAGCTACCGCTATTCGCCGGATTTTTCGCGCAACGACAACTACTACGTACTCAATCCCAACCTGGGCCGGCTGGCCAACAGCTCGGGCCAGCTCTACAACACGGAGGACCCGCGCTACCCCGGCGACCGGACCCGGCTGCTGAACCCGCTCAGCTTTTCGCGCTATCAGGGCTTTCTGGGCAGTATTCCCAGCGGGCAGCGGGTGAGTCGGGCTAGTTTCTCGGTGCAGAACTCCGTGGAAATGAAAGTGCGCGACCTCAAGGACACGACCGGCATCACGCCCTTCAAGAAAGTCAGTCTGATCGACGACCTCACCTTCAGCACCGGCTACGATTTCGCGGCCGATTCCCTGCGTCTGTCGGGCCTGTTTGGCGGTTTCCACACCCAGATTGCCCGCAAGCTGGACGTGCGCATCAACGCCAACTTCGAATTCTACCAGCGCGACTCCACCGGTCGCTTCGTCAACAAGTATCTGCTCAACCAGGCTAAGCCGCGGCTGATGCGGTTGTCGCAGGCGACCTTAACGTTGAGCTACCAGTTCAATCCGGCCGTGGGGCAGAAGAAATCGACGGTCCCGCGCACCGTGGCCCCTACCAACGACCCCGTGCTGGGCAGCCCCCAGCAGGTCAACCCCTACGAAGACTACATAGATTTTGCAATCCCCTGGGAGCTAAGTGCCAACTTCACCACCCTCTACTCCGATCCGGGTCCGCTGCCCAACCGCCCCGGGCGCCTGCGTCCCTCGGCGCTGGCGGCAGCGGGCCTGAGCCTGAGCGGTTCCATCAAGCTGACGGAGAAATTCCAATTGCGCTACACCACTGGCTACGACGTCAAGAATAAAGAAGTGTCCTTTACCACGCTCGATATCGTGCGCGACCTGCACTGCTGGCAGATCACCGGCAACTGGCGGCCTCTCGGCAACACCCGGGGCTACTTCGTGACCATCGCGGCCAAGTCGGCGCTGCTGCAGGACCTGAAGCTGAACCGTAACCGGACTTTTTTGAATCGTTAAACCGCTGCGCTATACTCGTCGCGCCGTAGGGTGCGGGGCTGGCCCCCGCCCGTCTACTTCCTTTTCGCGAACCACTTTGTGATGAGTATAACGGCTCGCAGGGCACCGAAAAAGGGGCCTGCTGCCCGACGGGAACAACCCAGGTCGGGAGGTGGGCCGGGGATATGCCGGAATTTTGGCACTTTTGGCCCCGGCTTTCCTTAGCCCTTCATCCTCCATCCTTAATTGCCCCCCATGTCGCAGCATAAAGAAGTGAAGCTCGTGACCACGCACCAGTTGCTGGCCATGAAGCAGCGCGGCGAAAAAATATCCATGCTCACGGCCTACGATTTTTCGATGGCCACCATTCTCGACGGCGCCGGCATCGACGTGCTGCTCGTCGGCGACTCGGCCTCGAACGTCATGGCCGGCCACGAAACCACGCTGCCCATCACGCTGGACCAGATGATTTACCATGCTCAAAGCGTGGTACGGGCCGTGAAGCGGGCTTTCGTAGTGGTCGATATGCCCTTTGGCTCCTACCAGGGCAACTCTTCCGAAGCCCTGCGCTCGGCCATCCGCATCATGAAGGAATCGGGTGGGCACGGCGTGAAGGTGGAAGGCGGGGCCGAAATCCGCGAGTCCATCACGCGCATCCTCACGGCCGGCATTCCGGTGATGGGCCACCTGGGCCTCACCCCGCAGAGCATTTATAAATTCGGCACCTACTCCGTACGGGCCAAGGAAGAAGCCGAAGCCCAGAAGCTGATCGACGACGCCCTGCTGCTCCAGGAGCTGGGGTGCTTCGCCATCGTGCTCGAAAAAATTCCTTCGGCCCTGGCCAAGCAGGTGGCCGAGCAGCTCACGATTCCCGTTATCGGCATCGGCGCCGGTCCCGACGTGGACGGGCAGGTGCTGGTAGTGCACGACATGCTGGGTATCACCAAGGAGTTTAAGCCGCGCTTCCTGCGCCGCTACGCCGAGCTGGCCGACCTGATGAGCGACGCCGTGACGCGCTACGTGAAAGACGTGAAAGACCGCAACTTCCCCACTCAGGACGAAGCCTATTAAATCAATGAGCAATTATCAATGAGCAATGAACAATTGTCGTTGATATGGTCCGCGGTGTTGCGCCATTGCTCATTGCTCATTATTAATTGTTCATTGCCAAAAAGTGAATCGTCCGAATATCTGGTCAGAGCAGAAGGAAATTCTGTTTGAAGACAATCACCTGCTCATCCTCAATAAGCCCGCCGGCATGCTCGTGCAGGGCGACAACACCGGGGATGAGCCTATTTCGGTGAAGGCCGCCGAGTACCTGCGCTTCAAGTATAAGAAGCCCGGGGCGGCCTTCGTAGGCGTGGCCCACCGCCTCGACCGGCCCGTGAGCGGGGTGGTGGCGCTGGCCAAAACCAGCAAAGCCCTGAGCCGCCTCAACGAAATGTTCCGCGACAACAAGGTGACCAAAACCTACTGGGCGCTGGTGGGCAAATGCCCGAACCCGACCAGCGGCCACCTCACCCACTGGCTGGTGAAAGACCCCATCCGCAACGTGACCAAAGCCTACACCGAGCGCCATGGCCAGGGGCTGAAAGCGGACCTCGACTATCAGGTGCTGGGCCAGGCCGGCAACCGCTTCCTGCTTCAGGTGAACCCCATCACGGGCCGTCCCCATCAGATCCGGGTGCAGCTCGCCACCGGCCTCGGCACGCCCATCGTCGGCGACGTGAAGTACGGTTTCCTCTCCCCCCTGCCCGACGTAAGCATTGCCCTGCACGCCCGCCAGCTGGAATTTGAGCATCCGGTGACGAAGGAAGCGATGTGCTTTCGGGCGCCGGTACCGGAAATAGCGCACTGGGACGCCGCCCAGGCCTTCTACCCGGCTTAAATTCATTTCCCGATCTTTTCCGAAGCCTCTCCAACCTTGGGGAGGCTTTTTAGTTGTTGTATCTCACGGGAAGCGGCTACCAGAATATTGCCTGAATAAGATTTTGGTCTTTTCGGCTCATTTATTGAACCCCGGCTGCCGTGACCGTAGTTTTGCCCCAGCAGGAGGAACTTATCGTTTCGGGTTCCTCTTCTGCGAGCTACGCGTTATTGCCTTCCAACTGCGGTTTTAACTTTTGACCGGCCCATGCCAATTCTCATTTTCTTCGTCGCCCACTACTACCTGTCGCTGTTCACGCAGACGTTTTATCTGCACCGGTACGCCGCGCACAAGATGTTTACGATGAACAAGTTTTGGGAGACCTTCTTCTTCCTGTTCACCTACATCTGTCAGGGCTCTTCCTTCCTGTCGCCCCGGGCCTACGCGCTGCTGCACCGCATGCACCACGCCTACTCCGACACCGAAATGGACCCGCACTCGCCGCTGTTCTCGTCGAATGCCTTCTCCATGATGTGGAAGACCAAGAACATCTACAACGACGTGCTGAACCACAATTACGCCGCGGCCGAGCGGTTTGAGGGTGATTATCCGGAGTGGGTATCGCTGGAGAAGTTCAGCGCCACCGCGGTTTCGCGCATCGGCTGGGGCGCGTTGTACGTGGCCTTCTACGTGCAGTTTGCCACCGCCTGGTGGATGTATCTGCTGCTGCCGATTCACTTCCTGATGGGTCCGATCCACGGTGCTATCGTGAACTGGGGCGGCCACAAATACGGCTACCAGAACTTCGACAACCACGACCAGTCCAAAAATACGCTGGCCCTGGATTTCCTGGCCTTCGGCGAATTGTTCCAGAACAACCACCACAAGCTGCCGATGCGCGTCAACTTCGGCGTGAAATGGTGGGAGTTCGACCCAACCTACGTGGTTATCTGGACGCTGGACAAGGCGCGTATCATCAAGATCAAGCGCAAGGTCACGGCCCAGAAACTGCGCGTCGCCGCGTAAGCAGCCTGAGTTGATCAATTTGAAGAGCCCCGACGTACGCCAGCGTCGGGGCTTTTTGCCGTAGGGCGAAGCTCTACTTCGCGACTCGTTGAACGACTACGGAATACACCCCACCGGCGCACGCGAT
This sequence comes from Hymenobacter fastidiosus, assembly GCF_039539565.1. Taxonomy (NCBI): domain Bacteria; kingdom Pseudomonadati; phylum Bacteroidota; class Cytophagia; order Cytophagales; family Hymenobacteraceae; genus Hymenobacter; species Hymenobacter fastidiosus. Next base: position 244,876 of record NZ_BAABDJ010000006.1, read on the forward strand.
CCGCGCAGTGGAGCTTCGCGTTACCAGCCGGGGCAATTCTTCATTATTAATTCTTAATTGTTCATTGACTTCCCTACCTTTGCACCTCATTTTCAACCAGACGCACGAGTTGCGTCGCTTAACCAACCCGGTTTATGGCAGTTAAAATCCGCCTCGCCCGTCGTGGCCGTAAAAAGGCCGCTCAATTCGACATCGTAGTAGCTGACGCCCGCGCTCCCCGCGACGGTCGTTTCATCGAGAAAATCGGTACCTACGATCCGAACACCAACCCTGCTTCGATCAACTTCGACGGCGAAAAAGCCTTCGATTGGATCATGAAGGGGGCCCAGCCTACCGACACGGTACGGGCTATGCTCTCCTACCGCGGCGTATTGTACCGGAAGCATCTGCAGCTGGGTGTCATCAAAGGCGCTATTTCGCAGGACGTAGCCGATGAGCGTTACACTGCCTGGAAAGAGCAGAAAGACGCTAAAATCGAAGGCAAGCGCACCACGTTGGGCACTGCCAAAGAGGAGTCGCGCAAGACTGCTCTGGCTGCTGAGACCAAAGTGAAAGAAGCGCGGGCTGAAGCTATCCGCAAGAAAAACACGCCGGCTCCCGTAGAAGCTCCGGCTGTTGCTGAAGGCGAAACGACCGAAGCTGAAGCGACGGCCGAAACGACTGAGGAAGCCGGCGCCTAGGCTTCCCGGTAACGTAGGTAGGAGGTGATTACGTGATTAGAATGCCCGCGGCTCAGGCTGCCGGACAAGCTAAGCCACCTGATCACCTCTTTCTTTTTACCCAATCCCCCGATCATGACCATCGACGACTGTTACCAGCTGGGTTCCATTGGCAAAACGCACGGCCTGAAAGGCTTTGTGGTGGCCTTTATGGATGTAGACGACCTGGACGACTACCGCAAGCTCAAATCGGTGTACCTGGAGCTGCCCTTCGCCCCTGGCAAGCTGACGGCCTACGACGTGGAAAAGCTCCAGCTCCAGGTTGAGAACCGCGCCCTGCTCAAGCTCAAAGGCTTCGACACGATAGAAGCCGCCGAGCCCCTGCGCAACGCCAAGCTTTACCGCCCGCTGACCGAGCTACCCGCATTGCAGGACGACCAGTTCTACTTCCACGACGTAATCGGCTACACCGTAATCGATGAGACGCTGGGTGAGCTGGGCATCGTGGAAACCTTCTACGAAATGCCCCAGCAGGATCTGATGGGCATGCGCTACAAGGGGCAGGAAATCCTTATTCCGGTGGTAGACGAACTGATTTTGCACGCCGATCAGGACGCGAAGAAAATCTTCGTCAACCTGCCCGAAGGCCTGCTCGACGTATACCTCACGCCCTCCTCCCGCGAGAAAGATGAGCCCGACGAGTTCGACGGCCCGGAACTTGACGAGCCCAAGACCAACACGTAAGCTCTATGCGCCTCGATATCGTTACGTGTCAGCCTGATCTGCTCATCAGCCCCTTTGCCTTTTCCATCGTGAAGCGGGCGCAGGAGAAAGGCCTGGCCGAAATCCACGTGCACGATTTGCGGCGCTTTGCCATCAACAAGCACGGTCAGATCGACGACTACGTGTTTGGTGGCGGGGCCGGCATGGTCCTGCGCGTAGAGCCTATTGCGGCCTGCCTGGACGCCCTGCTGGCTGAGCGCGCCTACGACGCCGTTATCTACATGACGCCCGACGGCGAAACGCTCCGCCAACCGCTGGTCAACCGCTTTTCGCTGGCCGGCAACCTGCTCATTCTCTGCGGCCACTACAAGGGCATCGACGAGCGAATCCGCAAGGCCTACATCACCCACGAAATCAGCGTGGGCGACTACGTGCTGAGCGGCGGCGAGCTGGGCGCGGCCATCCTTACCGATGCCATCGTGCGGCTGCTGCCCGGCGTGCTGGGCAATGAGGAGTCGGCCCTGAGCGACTCCTTCCAGGACAACCTGCTGGCGCCCCCCGTCTACACCCGGCCCGCCGAGTGGCGGGGCGAGCCGGTGCCCGAGATTCTGCTGTCGGGCAACACGCCGCAAATAGAAATCTGGCGGCACGACCAGGCGCTGGAGCGCACCCGTCAGCGCCGCCCGGACCTGCTCAAGTGAAGGTGGTAGAATGTGGGAATGTGCTGAATGTGGAAATAAAAGAGCTTTTCGGGCTCATTTACCACGTTTAACCCATTTAATACGTTCCGCCTCTTTCAACCCAGTTGTAATCATCAAAACAGAGCGCTATATTTGCGCCTCCTTAAGTGAAACCCCGGGCGGCGGCGCCGTCCTTTTTCTAGTTTTTTCAGTCATGAGCGTACTACTCGATTTTATCCAGCAGGAATCCCAGGAGCGCCGCGCCAGCTTCCCTGCTTTCGCCGCCGGCGACACCGTTAACGTGCACGTGAAGATTCGCGAAGGCAACAAGGAACGCGTTCAGCAGTTCCAGGGTGTTGTCATTCAGCGCAAGAACCCCAGCACCAACGGTGAGACCTTCACCGTGCGTAAGATTTCCAACCAGATCGGCACCGAGCGGATTTTCCCGCTGCTGTCGCCTAACATCGACAAGATCGATCTGATCCGTCGTGGCAAGGTGCGGCGCGCCCGTTTGTTCTACCTGCGGGGCCTGTCGGGCAAAGCAGCCAAGATCAAAGAGCGTCGCGGTTAAGCCTCTTCCTTCGGGAAAATCAACTACCAAAAAAGCCGGCCCCTTTTCAGGAGCCGGCTTTTTCGTGTTCAGGCGCCTGCCTGATCCGGCGGTCTTAGCTGTTTTGCAGATCCTGCTCCGCGCTGTTGGCCGTGTCGGGGTGCTGCACCTGCTTGGCGGCGGCCAGCAGGGCTTCGCCGAGCTTCTCGACGCGCGGCTGGGTGTTGCCGTCGGTGAATACAGCGGCCTTGAGCGTGTTTTCGCCCAGCCGGGTGAGCAAGCGACCGATAACGTCTTTATCGTAGGTGCCGGACCCAAAATGGGCCTTCAAGTCCTGCATATCTACTACGAGCTGGTGCAGCTCGGGATTGTTGGCATCCTTCAAATCCTGAATCCAGCGCTGAAAGGTGTTATCGAGCCCGGCCCGGGTTGCTTCTTCCAGCAGGTTGCCGGTCAGCAGGGTGGTAGCCGCATCGAGGTGAACCTGGTTTTGAACTTCGGTCTTTTCCATAGTCAAGGGTTTTGGCGGTGAGGTAAAGGTCTCATCCTGGTATAGCCTAACGGCCCGGCCGGGGTAGGGTTATCGATACGCGGCTTTTCCGGGCCGAAAACGTACTTTCGTAGCGCATTCGTTTCTCCCTGTTTCTGTTTCATGAAAAAACTATTCGCCGGCCTGGTCCTGGCTGCTCTTCCTTATCTGACTTTTGCCCAGCAAAAAGCGGCTCGGCCCTACTGGCAACAGGAAGCCAACTATTCTATTGACGTAACCCTCGACGACAAGCAGCACCTGCTGACCGGCACTGAGGAAATCCAGTATACCAACAACTCGCCCGATAAGCTCACCTTCATCTGGTTTCACCTCTGGCCCAACGCCTACAAGGACAACACCACGGCCTTTGCCAAACAGCAGCTCCGCAACGGCAGCCGCAAGTTCCAGTTTGCCTCAGCCAGCCAGCGCGGCTCCATCGACCAGCTCGACTTTGAGGTAGACGGCCAGGCGGCCCAGCTCGCCTACGACCCGGCTAACCCCGACATGGCCCGGCTCATTCTGCCCCAGCCGCTGGCCCCGGGCGCCAAAGCCACCATCAGCACGCCCTTCCGGGTGAAGATTCCGGCTTCGTTTTCGCGCTTCGGCCACGTCAATCAGTCGTACCAGATCACGCAGTGGTACCCCAAGCCGGCGGTGTACGATGCCAAAGGCTGGCACCAGATGCCCTACCTCGACCAGGGTGAGTTCTTCTCGGAGTTCGGCTCGTTCGACGTGCGCATCACCCTGCCCGCCAACTACACCGTGGGCGCCACCGGCGTGCTGCAGAACCCCGACGAGCAGCAGCGCCTGGACCAGCTGGCAGCCGCTACGGCCCTGAAAAAAACCGCCGCCGACTTCGGCACCGACCTTTCCTTCCCGGTTTCGGCTCCCGAAACCAAAACCCTGCGCTACCAGCAGGACCGCGTACACGACTTCGCCTGGTTTGCCGATAAGCGCTTCAACGTACTGAAAAGCGGCGTTACGCTGCCTTCGGGCCGGGCCGTCACGTCGTGGGTGCTGTTCACCAACGCTGATGCCCTGAAGTGGGTGAAGGGCCTACAGGACGTGAACGATGCCCTGACCTACTATTCGCAGTGGGTGGGCGAGTATCCCTACTCCGCCGCTACGGCCGTGGATGGGGCCCTGAGTGCCGGTTCGGGCATGGAATACCCGATGGTGACCGTAACGATGCCCTCAGCTATTATCCACGAAGTGGGTCACAACTGGTTCTACGGCATTCTGGCCTCCAATGAGCGGGACTTTGCCTGGCTGGATGAGGGCGTGAATTCCTACGTCGAAAACCGGGTGAAGGCGCAAACGGACTCGCTGGCCGGGGATTTCAGCGGCATTCTCAAGTCTAAAGCCGTCGCTGGCTTGGTTGGAATTGACGGTCTGAATGCTTCGGCCCTGAATCAGTTGCCCTACCAGGCGGTAGCCAGCCGGGGACTTGACCAGCCCGTGAGCGGACCACCTTCCGCCGCCTATGGCAAGCTTAACTACGGCCTTATCGTGTACAGCAAAACCGCGTCTCTGCTGCGGTATCTGGCCGGCTATCTGGGGCAGGATACGTTCGACAAAGCCATGCACACCTACTACGAGCGGTGGCAGTTTCGGCACCCCTACCCCGAGGATATGCAGGCCGTGTTTGAGGAGTCCACGGGGCAGAAGCTCGACTGGTTTTTCAAGGATATGCTGCAGACCACGGGCCAGTACAACGCGGCCGTGTCGCAGATGCAGGTATCCGATAGCCAGGTGAAAGTGCTGATCCGCAACGATTCGCCGGGTTTGTTTGCCGTGCCGGTTTCTACGGTGGACGCGCAGGGTAAAATCCTGGAAACGCAATGGACGCCCGTTATCAGCACCGATGACGAGGAAGACGAGGTGCAGCTGAACTTCCGCCGCGCCGGGGCCGCCGCCGTGGTGGTCGATGCCGCCTACCTGACGCCCCAGCTCAACCGCCGCGACGACCGGATGAAAGTTGATGGCGTGCTGCGGGGGTTCGAAAAGCTGCAGATCAAGCCCCTGGCCAGCATTGAGCGCTGGGACCGGAGTACGCTGAACTGGGCCCCGGTACTGGGCGCTAATACCTCCGATAAGTTTATGCTGGGGGCGGCCTTCTACAACAGCCCCCTCGTAACTAAAAATTTGAACTACCTGGTCATGCCGATGTACAGCTTCAACCAGAAGGAGCTCAACGGCATTGCCACGGTCAACGTGAATGTGCTGCCCAACGGCATAGCCCGGCAGATTGTGACCGGCCTCACGGTGCAGCGGTTTGAGCGCTACCGCAAAGTGGAGCCCAGCATCACCTTCCTGCTACCAAAGTCCGCTTTCGACCGGCCCCAGCATGCCATCAAGCTGGCCAATACGGCTATCAAGGATCAGGACCTGAAGGCCACGTCCAGCATTCAGTCGCTGGAATACACCGTGAAAGCCGGCAATGCGCTCCAGACCTGGGGAGCCCACGTGGAACTCAACCAGCTGACTTCGGCTATCGAGCAGGAAACCGGCTCGCGCAACGCCGTGCTGCTGCGGGCCTCGGCCGATTATCAACGCTATTACAAAGCCAAAAAGCGGGTATCGGTACGGCTCTTCGGCGGCCGCTTCCTGCAAAACAACAACAGTGGCTTTATGATGGGGCTGAGCGGCAGCCCCGACTACCGGCGCCAGACGGCTTTCCTGGACCGCCAGCAGATTTCCAACGCCTTCACCGCCCAGGTACGTCAGACCGACGACCAGGATGGCGCTTTCAAGGGCTTTATGCCGCTGCAAAATGGCCCGGTCGGCGTGTTCAGCCGGCGTTGGCTGACTACGCTCAACCTGCAGGCCGACCTGCCGGTAACCCGTCTGAGCGTGTTTGCGGACCTGGGCGCTACCAAGGAATATTTTGCCCTGGACAACGGCAAAACCCAGGCCCAGCGTATTTTCTACGATGCCGGTCTGGTGGTTCCCGTGGTGCGCGACGTGCTGCAATTCTATCTGCCGGTGGCCGGTTCGCAGTACCGGAACGGCTTTCCCGGCAGCGGCCGGGATTTTGCCGACCAGATTCGCTTTGTGCTTAAGCTCAATCAGTTCAATCCGTTCCGGCTGCTGAACGAGCAGCTGGCGCAATAACCTTGCTTCTGCCTGCGCCATGCGTTTTTCCCGGGTTGCATTCGCGCTTTGGCTGGGCGGCCTGGGCGTAGCCGGTTGCCAAACCGACTACGCCCAGCTCCCCACCTTTTCGGCGGAGCGCCGGCTGTTGCAGGCCGTGGTGGAAATTCCGGCCGGCACCACCCACGAGCAGGTATACGACCCGGCAACCAAAGCTTTCCGCCGTATCCAGCGGGCCGGACAGGACCGGCAAGTGGAATTTCTTCCTTACCCCGGCAACTTTGGCTTCGTACCGGGCACGCATACCGCACCCGGGCGAGGCTTTCCGACCGGACGCCCCCTGGGGGTGCTGGTCCTTGCGGAAAGCCAGCCGGCGGGGACCACCCTGGAAGTCTTACCCATTGGCATGCTCCTGCTCGATGTGGTTGGGTCGCTGGAGGCCATCGTGCTGGCGGTACCTGCGCGGCCCAGCCAGCAGATCTTACCCGAAGCCACGACCTGGGGCGAATTCACGCGCAACTATCCGGCGGCCAAAGAGATTCTGCGGCAATGGTTTCAGCACCGCGGCAACCCCGGCGAAGTACGCATTGTCGGCTGGAAGGACGAGAAGTATGCCCTGCAACAGATTCGCGCTGCCATGCAGTAGCCTCACCGATTGCCGCAGATTGTGCGTTGATTACGCAGATTCAATGCTTGCGCTACTGCGTTTGTGGTAAGCAGCAAGCGCCCGGGCTACACCGCAGAAATGCTTCTGAAAACCAGGAGGCGACTAAAATGCCCGTACAACAAGAAAGCCGCTCCTTCCTGGAGCGGCTTTCTTGTTGGGACCGGTGGCTGAATACCAATCAGCGCAATCAGCGCAGCATCGGCGTTACTCAGTGATACTACTCAATCTTGTTCTGACGGTCCTTCACGGCTTCCAGCGCTACGCGCATGTTCACAATGTCGGCGCGGGCCGCTTCCTGCTCTTTCAGGTTCATGTCGATCAGGTTGTTGTACTGCAACAGCTCAGCGGCGTTGGAAGCCAGCTGCTGCTGGATTTCCTGCTTCTTCACCTTGTTCTTCTCGATGTCCTTCTTGATGAGGTCAGCCTTGGAAATAACCGTCATGTGGTTGTTCTGCGACGATACCAGCGCTTTTTCAGCTTCCGCCACCTGCACGGCCAAATCTTCGCGGTAGAGCATGCGGGCGAAATCCTTCAGGTATTTCTCCGACGACTTCCACTGCACCGGCGTGGCATCCTTACTCAGGTAGGCGTTGCCCAGGTCAATCGACCACCATACCGTGGTACCGGTCGGCGTGGCGTCTACTTTGCTGATCAGACGAACCGGCGTCTTGGAGATGTCTTCGATAATGACGCCGTCCATGGTGTAAACACCTTTGTCGGCTTTAAACTTACCACCGAATTTTTCGCTCAGCTGTTTCTGCCAGGAGGCGTCGACGCGCTTGCTGTCCAGCTGAATGGTAACCCGTTGGCCTTTACGAGGGATGCCCTTAATGGCCATGTCCGTCTCGTCTACGGGTGACTTTTGGGCAAAGCCCGTCACCGTCATTACACACACCAACAGTAGGGAGAGAAGTACACCTGGTTTCATATGACAATGAAAAGGTTGAAAAGAAAAGGTTTGCAAAAGGTGAAGTCAGAAACGAATCGGGCCATCTGACTCACCAAATTTAACCAGACTACCCTGATGTTGGTACCCCTACCGATTGATTTTTTTAAAGAAATCAATATTTTATCGAATTAATTATATCATATATCTATTTTATTCAAATCCGGAAAGTAAAACCGAAATACTTGGTTAAAAATCAGGTAATGCGTACAATGAAGCCTGTCCGCGGTACCAAACAAAATCAACTATGGCGGGTTCCGTAACGACTATGCCTATCACCGTCTGCCGAAAAGAACACTTCAATGCCGCTCACCGTTTGCACAATCCCGCGTGGAGCGACGAGCAAAACCAACGCATCTTTGGCAAGTGCAACAACCCTCATTATCACGGCCATAACTACGAGCTGATTGTGCGTCTGACCGGCGAAGTTGACCCTGAAACCGGTTACTTGTATGATCTGAAGCGTCTGAGTGACCTGATCAAGCGCGAGATTCTGGATACCTTTGATCATCGGAATCTGAATCTTGACACCAGTGATTTTCGGGAGCTGAATCCGACGGCTGAAAATATTGCCGTGGTCATCTGGAACCGCTTGCGTCCTCATCTTGAGGCACCTCTGGCTTTGTCGGTCACGCTCTATGAGACGGACCGTAACTTTGTAGAATACCATGGATAAATCCGCCCCTGCGGCTTCCACTGTGGACGGCTCCGGCCTTCCCGACACCCACTTATCAGTTGATTTGCGGGCCCCTCTCCGCCCTGATGCCTTCGCTCTGTCTGATGAAGCCAAAATTGCGGGCATCGCCGAGCACTTTCGCGAGATCATGCAGCTGCTGGGTCTCGACCTGACCGACGACAGCCTGCAGGGAACCCCACGCCGGGTAGCCAAGATGTACGTGCACGAGTGGTTTAAGGGCCTCGACCCTAAGCACCGCCCCGACGTGAAGCTGTTCGAAAACCGCTATGCCTACTCGCAGATGCTGGTGGAACGCGACATTACGGTTTTCTCCTGCTGCGAGCATCACTTCGTGCCCATTATGGGCAAGGCCCACGTGGCCTACCTGCCTGGGGAGCGTGTCGTGGGACTTTCCAAGCTGAACCGCGTAGTGCAGTACTACGCCCGCCGGCCGCAGGTGCAGGAGCGCCTCACCCGCCAGATTGCGGAGGAGCTCAAGCAAACCCTGCACACCGACAACGTAGCCGTACTTATCGAAGCCGACCATTTGTGCGTGATGAGCCGGGGGGTAAATGATACGGGCAGCAGCACGCTCACGGCCGAGTATGGCGGAGTCTTTGAAACCGACCAGGCCCTGCGCACGGAGTTTCTGCGCCTGATCGGGAAGTAAAAATCGTGGCCGTTTGCTGGTTAGCTGTTAGCTTGCAGCCCGTTTTGCGTAACACCGTTTTTGCACCCTGCTCCAGCCCCGCTGACCTCGCATGTCCCGAAAAGTCCTCATTACCGGTGGCACCGGCCTTATCGGCACCCGCTTAGCCGATATGCTCATCGATGCCGGCTACGAAGTAGCCATTCTGAGCCGCCACCCCAGCCAGAGTCGCTACCGCAGCTTCCGCTGGGACCCGAAAGCCGGGACTATCGATGAGGCCGCCGTGCCCTACGCCGATTATATCATCAATCTGGCTGGCTCCAGCGTGTCGGATGGCAAGTGGACGGAGGAGCGCAAGCGCGATATTCTGACCAGCCGCCTGCAGGGCACCAGCCTCATAGCCCGCGAGCTGGCTAAGCCCACCCAGCGTGTTCGCACGTTTTTGTCGGCTTCCGCCATTGGCATCTATGGCGACAGCGGCGACCGATTGGTGAGCGAAGAAACTCCGCCGGCTTCGGCCAGCGATTTTCTGGTGGATGTATCCCAGCAGTGGGAAAAAGCCGGCCAACGGGTGCAGGAACTCGGTATCCGCACGGTGCTGATGCGAATCGGTATTGTGCTCAGCACGGAAGGCGGCGCCCTGGTACCGCTGGCCCGCACGGTGAAAATGCTGGCTGGCGCCCCACTCGGCTCGGGCAAGCAGTTTATGTCCTGGATTCACCTCGACGACCTGTGCCGCTTGTTCATCCAGGCGCTGGAAGAGCCGCAGTGGCAGGGCACCTACAACGCCGTAGCGCCCAATCCGGTAACCAACCAGCAATTCACGGAAACCCTGGCCGAGGTGATGCACCGGCCGCTGGTACTGCCCAAAGTACCCGCTTTCGGCTTGAAGCTGATGATGGGCGAGATGAGCGAAATCGTGCTGGGTTCCCAGCGCGTGAGTGCCGACAAAGTCCTTCAGCACGGGTTCAAGTTCGAGTATCCGCAGCTGAAGCCCGCGCTGGAGTCGTTCTACGGGGAGGAGGAGTAGTCAGTAGACCTGTTCCCAAATACTAAAACACCCAAAAAACAGCACGTCATGCTTCATCTGGCGTCCGCGAAGCCGAAGCATCTCGCTCGCTTCGTCGGCATACCGTTGCACCGTCAGCAGGCGAGATACTTCGACTCCGCTACGCTTCGATGAGTATGACGCCTGCTTTTTAGTAGTTGGAAACAATTCCAGTGTGTCCTTGCGAGGACCAAAGCAAGGACAGATCTACAGCTTCAGACTGTCGGGCACGGCGGTGCCTTCCGTGTTGAGCTGTTCCAGCAGGTTATCGGTGGCAATGGTATCCACGGCTTCCACGCGCTGCCGCCGGGGCTCCGACTCGGATACGCAGATATACTTCTTGCTGATTTTGGCCGTGGGCTTGGGAAACGGGCCCATGGTGATGTCCAGCGCGGGGTCTTCGTAGAGCTTTTCCATGTAGGCCCCGAAGATGGGCAGGGCCATGCGGCCGCCTTCGCCCTGCTGGGAACCCTGGAAATGGATGCTGCGGTCTTCGCCACCTACCCACACGCCCGTCACGAGGTCCTTGGTCACACCCATGTACCAGCCGTCGGAGTAGTTGGAGGTAGTACCGGTTTTGCCGCCGATCTGGTTGTTGTTGCGCCACAGCTCATAGTCCCACAGGGCCTGGGAGGTGCCGCCGGGCTCGTCCATGCCGCCGCGTAGCATATACAGCATCAGCCAGGCCGTTTCGGAGGGAATAGCGCGCTTCTGCTTGGGGTCGAACTGCTTGATGACGTTGCCGTTGCGGTCTTCGATGCGGGTCACGAACTGGGGCTCACTCTGGAAGCCGTTGTTGACGAAGGTGCTGTAGGCGTCCACCATCTCGTACACGCTCACGTCGCCGCCCGAGCCCAGGCCGATGCTGGGCACCGGCAGCAGCGGCGAGGTGATACCGACTTTGTGGGCGTACCTGGCCACGTTCTCCCAGCCTACTTTCTCCGTGAGCTGGGCCGTTACGGAATTTACCGAGCGGGCCATGGCGTGGCGCAGGGTCATGTTGATGCCGGTGTACTCCCGGGTTACGTTGTCGGGCTTCCACTCCATGGACTTGCCATTCTCGACGTAGTTGATGGTCACCCGCTGGTCGCGCACCCGGTCGCAGGGCGTGTAGCCGTTGTCCAGCGCGGTGAGGTATACGAAGGGCTTGAAGGTGGAGCCGGCCTGGCGGCGGCCCTGCTTCACGTGGTCGTATTTGAAGAAGCGGTAGTTGATGCCGCCCACCCAGGCCTTCACGTGGCCCGTGAAGGGGTCCATGGTCATCATACCCGCGTGCAGGAAGTGCTTGTAGTAAGCCAGCGAGTCGAGCGGGGAAAGCACCAGGGTAGTGTCGCCGTCGCCTTTCCAGGTAAACACCTTGATGGGGCGCTTGGCGTGCAGGGCCGAATCGAGGCGGGCGGGCTGGCCCCGGTAGCGGGCGGCCAGCAGCTTGTACTGGTCGGTGCGCTTCATCTGGGTTTCGATGAAGTTCGGAATTTCTTTGCCTTCATCATCCACCCAGGGGTTGCCGCCGCGGTTGCGCCAGAAGTTGTCGAAGTCGCGCTGCAGGCGCTTCATGCGGTCTTCCAGAGCATCCTCGGCGTGGGCCTGCATGCGCGAGTCGATACTGGTGTAGATGCGCAGGCCGTCGCGGTACATGTCGTAGCCGTTGGCTTCGCACCACTTGTTCACGTACTGGCTCACGGCCCCGCGGAAGTACGTATCGGGCCCGTCGATGTGCTTCTCCACGCGGTAGTGCAGCACGATGGGCGCTTTGCGGAGCGCGGCAATGGTGGCCGCGGGCAGCACGTCCGACTGGCCCATGCGCTCGAGCACCACGTTGCGACGCTTCAGAGCCGCCTCCGGGTGGAAGCGTGGATTAAAGGCCGTAGGGTTGTTGAGCACGCCCACCAGCATGGCGGCCTGTTCGGGCAGCAGGCTGTCGGGGGAAGTATTGAAAAACGTCTTGGCGGCTACCTTGATACCAAAGGCGTTGGAGCCGTATTCCACGGTGTTGAGGTACATCCGCAGAATTTCCTCCTTGGTGTAGCGGCGCTCCAGCTCCACGGCCGTCAGCCACTCCTTGGTTTTGACTACCAGAATGTTAACCAGCGGAATGTGACCCAGCAGGCCCCGGTCGCCGCGCCGGATTTTGTAGAGGTTTTTGGCCAGCTGCTGGGTGAGCGTGGAGCCGCCGCCGTTCTTGCCGCCACCCGCCACGGCCCGGGCCAGGGCCGTGAGGTCGATGCCGGAATGCTGGTAGAAACGCACGTCCTCGGTGGCAATGAGGGCCTTGATGAGCAGGGGCGAAATCTTGTTGTAGGCGACCGGGGCGCGGTTTTCGCGGAAGTACTTGCCCAGCAGCACGCCGTCGGCGGTGTACAGCTCGGAGGCCTGCTCCACCCGCGGGCTTTCCAGCTCCTCCAGCCCCGGCGACTTACCAAACAGGAACAGGAAATTGCTCTTCACCAGAATGGGGTAGAGCAGGAAGATACCCAGAAACACCACGAAAAAGCCCCAGACGGTGCGTGCCATGATGTTGGGCCAACGGCGCGGCGGACGGGAAACGGCGTTTGTTTTCGGCTGTGCGGGAGCGGACATTCGGAGCAGGTTGAGCTGGGTGAGGCCTCAGCCCCGGCAACTAGACCGTAAATATACCAGATAGGTACGGCCTATGCGTGCTCCTATCCCGGCGGCCCCACTATTTACCCTTTTCAGGACCGGCCCCTGACCCGCGCCGGAAGTAATTCGGGCTGCGAAGCGGCGGCGGCCCGATATTATTGGCGCCGGGTTGGTAGCTTTACTCACTGCCTGGCCCGGCGGAATTAGCCTTACTTCTACTCCCAGATTGCTTATGAAATTTCGATTACCCAATCTGCTGCGCCTGATCTTCGTGCTGGCCAGCTATCTGCTTACTACCGTATCCCAGGCCCAAAGTGCGGCGCCCGTCGTCAACCTAATCCAGTACGCCGGTGGCCCTACCAATTCCGGCTACTCCACTTCCGAGCCCCAGGGCATGGTGACCGACGCTCAGGGTAGTACCTATCTGAAAGGAAATTTTGCCGGCACGGTGCAGTTTGGGGCTTTTACCCTGACCTCGCCCGGCGGTTTGCCAACCGGCTATCTGGTCAAGCTGGATCAGAACGGCAACTGCCAGTGGGCACTCCAACACCCGGCTTTTGATTGGTCCGGGCGCAGTTTGGCGCTCGACGCCGCTGGCAATGTGTACATCACTACCAGCTACAGCGAAAGCCTCGATTTCGGCGCCATTCACCTTACTACCACCGGCAGCGGCATCGCCCTGGTCGTGGTGAAGATTGACCCCGCCGGCAATTATGTCTGGGCCCGGCAGGTGGAAGGCAGCTGCGGGATTGTGGCCACGGCACTAGCCGTCGATGCTCAAAACAATGTGTACCTGACGGGCTGGTTTGGCACCGGCACCATCCAGATTGGCGCCACCACGCTCACCAACACCAATAATTCAGCTTACAACCCAGCCAACCTGTTCGTGGCCAAGCTGTCGGCAGCCGGCACCTGGCTCTGGGGCGCCCAGAGCGTGCGCCTCTCCTTCAATTACTACAGTGAGCAGGGCACCGGTATTGCCGTTGATGCCGCAGGCAGCGTGTACGTGACTGGTTCGCTGGGCAGTTCCAGCGCCAGCCTGGGCGCCACCGTGCTGACCAACGCAGGCTACACCGACGCTCTGGTAGCCAAGCTCAGCAGCAACGGCGCCTGGGAGTGGGCCTACCGCGAAGGTGCCCCCGGCTACGACTCCGGCACCGCCGTGGCCGTAGACAACTCGGGTAACGTCCTCCTTTACGGCAATATCCACGGTACGCCCGACGCGAGCAGCCCCTTCAGCCTCACGCCAACCAACGGCGCCTTCGAAGTGTTTGTGGCCAAGCTGACCCCCGCGGGTACCGTGCTCTGGGCCACCACGGGCGGGGGCACCGAAGCCGAAGTGGCGGGCAACCTTGTCCTCGACGCGGCCGGCAACGCGTACGTCACCGGCTGGTTCGACAGCGCCCCGGCCCGGTTCGGCCCCACGGAACTGACTAATACCGGCCAGGTACCCAACCACGATGTGTTTGTGGCTAAGGTGAGCGGGACCGGGCAGTGGCAGTGGGCCCTGGCTGCCGCCGGCAGCTATATGGAAGCTGGCATCGACGTAAGCGTGGATGCGCAGGAAAATGTGTGGCTGACGGGTATCACCCGCAGTGCCACTCTGGCGATGGGCCCGCTGGTGCTGACCGGCATTTACCCGCGCGGCTACGGCTTTCTGGCCCGTCTCGTTAAGGGTCAGCTAGCCAGCGTAACGGCCATAGCCCCGAGCAGTGGCGCGCCGGGGCAGACGGTAACCATTACGGGCACCAACTTCACTGGAGTAAATGGCGTGGCATTTAACGGCATTCCAGCACCTGCTTTCACGGTCTTCTCGGCTACTTCGCTGCAGGCTACGGTGCCCGGCGGGGCAAGCAGCGGCCCGGTTACGGTGCAGACTGCGGCGGGCAGTAGCGGGCCCGGATCGTTGTTTCAGGTAATTCCCCTGGCTGCCGCCTCAGCCCTCGACGCGGCCGTACGGGTCTGGCCAAATCCCGTCAGCCACAACGCCTCGCTCTATCTGGAACTACCAGGCTCCATTTCCGCCGGGCACATGGCGCAAATAAGCCTCACCACCATGCTGGGGCAAACGGCATTGCGCCAGAACTTTTCGGGCCGCTCTACCCGGGTGCCGCTGGTGGCTCTGGCACCCGGTGTATACGTGCTCACGCTGCGTTTAACGGGCCAAACGCCGGTTATCCGGCGAATTATCATCGAGTAGAAGCAGGCACTGCCGAGAGCAGAAACCGGGCTTACGCCAACCGGGCCGCCATTTGGCTGCGCCAGGTAGCCAGCACGATGAGCAAACCCTTGCCCGAATCGAGCAGCAGGTTGTCCAGGCGACCGTAGCCCAGGTATAGGCCCAGCCCGATGCCCATCCACCAAAAGCCCAGCAGGTAGCACAGCGTGGCGTAGTGCGGCTGCCGCTGCCACACCTGCCACAAGGCCACGGCATCGACCAACGACACGAACAGCAGCAGCCAGGCCAGGGTAAACCCCATAAACTGCGTATCGTTGGAAATACCTACCCCGAAGCCCGTCAGCAGCTTATCGGGCACGAAAAATCCGCCGATGGTTAGCGTCAGCTCAATAATGAGTGCGAGAAAAAGCAGAACGAGCAGCGCAGTGCGGGCCATAGAACAGAGCGTAGTGGGAGCGGGAAGCTAGCACAATTGCTCCGTTCGGCCGGCCGGCCGCCTTGGTTGGCAGCAGCCCGTTCAGCCCAGCAGGGGAAAGCGCCACCCCGCCGTAGCCCGCAATGTCCGTAAAGCGCCACCCCGCTTTCCGGAAGAAGCTGTCTACGGCATCGGCCAGGCGCCAGACAACGCGGGCGGCCAGTGCGTAAGGCCTATTAAAATATTTCGATAACCCCGCTGGAGTGGTGCCACGACTTTTTTGGTCGTGGTACCACTATCGTTGCTGATGCCTGCCTGCCTGCCTGCCTGCCTGCCTGCCTGCCTGCCTGCCTGCCTGCCTGCCTGCCTGCCTGCCGTGCAACGATAGTGGTACCACGACCAAAAAAGTCGTGGCACCACCCCGCCACAAACTGGTTTTGTGCGTACTTGGGCCCGTGAAATTCCGCCGCCAGCTGTTTGAGTTTGAAGATTTGTCTTGGTTCCCCAAAGTTATCCGGGCGGGCATGATGGACTACCTGCGCTTCACCATCTCGCTGCTGCGCATCTACCAGCCCATCGTGCCGCTGCTGCGCGAGGCCCTGGTCAGAACCGGCCAGCAGGATATCCTGGAGCTGTGCGCCGGGGCCGGGGGTGGCACCGAGGGCGTGTGGCGCAGCCTGCGGGCTTCTGGTCTGCCCAACGTCCGCGTTACGCTTTCCGACCTGTACCCGCAGCCCGCCGCCTGGCAGCTTTTAGCCGAGCGGACCCAGGGTGGCCTGACGTACGCTCCCGCCCCGGTGGATGCCACGGCAGTACCCGCAAATATGGCGGGCTTCCGCACCGTATTTTCCGCGTTTCACCACTTCCCGCCCGCCGCCGCCGAGGCCATGCTGGCCGATGCCGTGCGGCAGGGCGCGGGCATCGGCATTTTCGAGGGCGCCGGCAAGCACTGGTACGAGCTGGTGCTGGCCGGACTGGTGCTGCCGGTGGTGCAGCTGGTCACCACGCCTTTTATCCGGCCTTTCAGCCTGAGCCGACTGTTTTTCACCTATCTGGTGCCCCTCATTCCGCTCTGCACCATCTGGGACGGTACCGTCTCGTTGCTACGCATGTACCCACCGGACCAGCTGCTGGCCCTGGCCCGCCGCGCCGACCCGAACGGGCAGTTTGAGTGGCAGGCCGGCAAGGTACGCAACCCGCTCACCCGCTCCGAAGTGACTTATCTGCTCGGCTGGCCTGGCGGTAATGAGCAATTATCAATGAGCAATGAACAATAAGTGGTTTCTTGCCGCCGGGCCGTACCCTGACGCCACAAACCGGCTCCTTACTCATCCTTGATTGTTCATCCGTAATTATTCATTGCTCATTGATAATTGCTCATTACAAAAAGGCGTTACCGCTGCTGCGCATTCCGTTTTCCATCTACCTGATGCCGGTGTTCTGGTTCGGGCTCAGCGCCCTGCGTGGGCCGGTAGATGCGGGCCGGGCCGTAGGCGTATTCCTGGTGCTGCACTTGCTGGCTTACCCGGCCTCCAACGGCTACAACTCCTACTACGACCGGGACGAAGGCAGCATTGGAGGCCTGAAAGCGCCACCCAAAGTTTCCGAGGAGCTGATTCACCTGGTCTGGCTGTTCGATGCGCTGGCCGTATTGGGCGCCTGGCTGCTGTCCCCGCTGTTTGCGGGGCTGGTGGCGGTGTATCTGCTGATTTCCAAAGCCTACAGCTACGAGGGTATCCGGCTTAAGAAGTACCCGTTTCTGAGCACGTTCGTGGTAGTGGTATTTCAGGGTGCCTTCACGTTCCTGATGACGCAGGTGGGCGTCGGCACGCCGTGGGCCGCTCTTTCCGAGCCGACTAATCTGCTGCTGGCACTGGTCAGCACCCTGTTTCTGTGCGGTTCCTACCCGCTCACCCAGGTGTATCAGCACCAGGAAGACCGGCAGCGCGGCGACCAGACGCTGAGCTTGTGGCTGGGACTGCGGGGCACGTTCATTTTCGCGGCCATTGGCCTGCTGCTGGGGGCCGCGGTGCTGGCGCTGGCCTACGGGCTGCGCGGCGAAACGCGCAATCTGCTCATCTTCCTGGTCGCGACCGGGCCGGTGGTCTACCTGTTTTCGCGCTGGGCCTGGGCCGTGTGGCATGATGCCGCCGCCGCCGATTTCGAGCACACCATGCGCATGAACCAGGTATCGTCGCTATGTCTGAGCGCGGCCTTCATTGCCATGCTTCTGCTGGGTCAGCGGTAAGCGGCGGGTCCTTTGGCACGGGGTGTGGCCAACGGTCGGCCGTCGGCCTGCGTATTTCCCGGCACATCCATCTTCCCCTGACTATGCGTTACGCTGCCTTTGCTGCCCTGCTGCTTTTCGCCGGGGCCTGCTCATCGCCTGATTCGACCGGAACCGCTGCCACCACCACCCCGGCCGCCCCGGCGGCCGGTTCTGCTACCGCCGTGGAACCCATGGACACGGCCCGCACCCCAGCCGTCTCGGCCCAGGCGGACACGCTCAAAGTCGTCCGGCAGCGCCACCTGTTCTCCTCCCCCACCACGCCCGACCTGTTTATGCTGACTTTGCGGGGCTCATCAGTAGTGGGTGGCGAGGCCACGCTCACCATCACTGACGCGGGGGGGGCAGGTTATCTTCCGCGAAATGCTGGGCGCCGCCGACCTAGAGGCCTCGATGGTGTATGAGATGAAAACCAACTCGGCCACGCCGGCCGAGCGCGAAGCCTTCATCCGGAAGCGCATGGACGAATTTTTTGCTGATAAGAACTTCCGCACGCCGGCCCTCGGCGCGCGGGAAGCCTACCAGCCCGGCCCTCTCGACCGTGCCACCTGGAATGAGTTGCAGCAGCAACCCCAGTCTATCCGCTTTCAGTATCTGGTGGGCAAAGAGGATGTGCGCCGCGTGGCGTGGTCGCCACTGAAGCAGCAGGTGGTGCACCTGCCCGGCTTCGGGGGCTAAGGCCGCTTTTCATGAAGCTGCTGCCTGATCAGGGTGCAGGTCGTTTGCTCCGGTCCGACGGCTTTTTCTACCGTCGGACCGGTCGAAATAAGCGGGTGTGGTTTCGTTCGGGCGGGTTGTTCTGGCGGCGACCAGCCCGACGGCTGAAAAAGCCGCCGGACCGGAGCGTACCCCGGCCCTGCAGCCGCTGCAGGAGCCAGCAAGCGTCCCCGACAGGCTATGCGCCGGCTTCTTCCGCGGCCTGCCGGAGCGCCTGCTCCAGGCCGCCGGCGAATTGCGCGTAGGGCAGAAAGCCCCGGGCCAGCAGATACCCCTGGCTGCCCACGCGCAGAATGGTAGTCGGGAAGCCCTGCACGCCGATTTTGGCCACGGCGGCAAATTCATTCTGCGTGGCCACGGCCGTTTCCGGCAATGCCCAGCGCCGCTCAAACTCGGCGGCATCCAGGCCGTAGCGGCTTACCAGCAGCCGATACGTGGCCACGTCGTTCAGGTCCTGGCCGTCGCGGAAGTGCGCCAGCTGCAGGTCGTGGGCAAAGCTGGCGGCGCGGTGCTGCTCGTCGAGCTGGCGAAACACGGTGATGGCGCGGCAGGGCGGCTCCGAGTCCTGCACGTTGCTACCCGCTGCCCCCAGCGCCCGGAATGCCTCGCCGAACTGTACGCCGGCAGCCTTTTCCACTTGCTCCAGGGCCGCGCCGATGTAGTCCCATTCCCGCCCGATGGGCCCGACCCGCTCACCCGTCACCATACCGCCGCAGAGCACCGAAACCGTCACGCGGCCGGCGTATTCGGCCTGAATGCGCTGGATTACCGGGCTCATGCCGTAGCACCAGCCGCAGAGCGGGTCGAAGAGGTAAAGGATTTCGGGGAGGTCGGGGGTTTGTTCCATCGTGGGGCAAAGGTAGCGGCAGGCGCTGAACTGTCAGCTCCGGCCGAAGATCCGGCAAAGCCGGAGGAGGCTTTAGAGCAGTGGAAACAACCGTGGCGGGAAGCGGCGGCCGAAAGTATTTCTCCCGGCTCACCAAACCTTTGGGCTCCTTTCCTTACTCTACCCAGTATGCTCCCTCTTATTCCTTACGCCCTGGCGCTGCCGCTGCTAGGGGGCCCCGGCCCGACGGCCCCGGACAGCCTGATTATCTTCAATGCCAGCCGGACGTATCACTACCAGGCCATTTTTATCAGCCCGGCCGGCGACACATTATCGCGGGAGCGGATAACGATGCAGCCTTCCGGCCAGCCCTGGGCGGGGCAGCCCAAGGTCCAGACCGCCTGCACCATCCAGTATCGGTATAGTCCCGGCGATTCGCTGACCTTCGCAGCCCGCCCCAATCCGCAAAACCAGCCCGGCCGCCAGCCTCAGGCCTACGAGTGGCGCAAGTCGACGGTGACCGGGGTAATCGAAAACCCGCAGGAAATCTGGATGCACCCCATCCGCAGCAACCAGTACGCCTACACGGAGGTGGCGCCTTTTCCGCAGGTAAGACCGGCTGATCTGCACCCGGGCGGCAGCTGGCGCGGGGGCCGGCTTTTCATCATGGGTGGCTGGGGCGCGTTCAAAGGCAGCGTACAACCCTTCTACCAGGTAAAAGCCCCGGCAACCCGCCGCTATGGCAACCAGGACCTGGCCGGCTGCTGGCTGATTGAGGCAGTAGGCCGGCACAGCCGATTGGGCAACAGCTACCTCGACTTTTACTTTCACCCCCGGTACGGGTTCACCGAAATGCACTACCGCTTCTTCGACGGCACCCGCGTTTTGCTGGTACTGGAAGGCCTGCCGACGGGCAACAAGTAAGCATTCCGACGCAAAAAGCCCGTTTCACAGTGGTGAAACGGGCTTGTCATTGTAGCGTCAGGCTGGTCGCCTAGCCGTTCATCGACACCAGGAACTCCTCGTTGCTCTTGGTATTCTTGATGCGGTCCTTGAGGAACTCCATGGCTTCGATGGCCGTCATGTCGGCCATGAACTTGCGGAGCACCCAGATGCGGTTCAGCTCTTCCTTGCCCATGAGCAGGTCTTCGCGGCGGGTGCCGGAAGCCGGAATGTCGATGGCCGGGAACACGCGCTTGTTGGCCAGCTTGCGGTCCAGCTGCAGTTCCATGTTGCCGGTACCCTTGAATTCCTCGAAGATAACCTCGTCCATCTTGGAGCCGGTTTCGATGAGGGCCGTAGCAATAATGGTGAGCGAGCCGCCATTCTCCACGTTGCGGGCCGCGCCGAAGAAGCGCTTGGGCTTGTGCAGCGCGTTGGCATCTACCCCACCCGACAGGATTTTGCCGGAAGCCGGCTGCACCGTGTTGTAGGCCCGGGCCAGGCGGGTGATGGAGTCGAGCAGAATCACCACGTCGTGGCCGCACTCCACGAGGCGCTTGGCCTTATCCAGCGCGATGCTGGCGATTTTGACGTGACGGTCGGCGGTTTCGTCGAAGGTGGAGCTGAGTACTTCGGCTTTCACCGAGCGGGCCATGTCCGTCACTTCCTCGGGGCGCTCATCAATCAGCAGGATGATGAGGTACACTTCGGGGTGATTTTCGCTGATGGCGTTAGCAATTTCCTGCAGCAGCACTGTTTTGCCGGTTTTGGGCTGGGCCACAATCAGGCCGCGCTGGCCTTTGCCGATGGGGGCAAACAGGTCCATGATGCGGGTGCTGAGCTGGGTCGACTTGGTGGTCAGCTTCAGGCGCTCCTCGGCAAACAGCGGGGTGAGGTGACTGAACGGAATCCGGTCCCGGGCCTCTTCCACCGTGCGGCCGTTGATGCCTTCCACGGTCACCAGCGCGAAGTATTTCTCGCCTTCGCGCGGGGGCCGCAGGGTGCACTTCACCGTGTCGCCGGCTTTCAGGGCAAACTGCTTCACCTGCGCCGGCGATACGTAAATATCGTCGGGCGAGGCCAGGTAGTTGTAGAAGGGGCTGCGCAGGAAGCCGTAACCACCATCGGGCATCATCTCCAGGGTGCCTTCGCCGGGAATAATGATATCGAAGTCGTTGCGCGGGGCGCGGGGCGGCTGGCTCTGCTGACCCGGCTCGCCTCCCTGGCGGGCCTGGCGCTGCTGGTCGCGGGCGGCGAAGCGGTCTTCGCGGCGGCCCTGCTCGCGCGGCTCCCGGTCGGCCCGGGGCTCCCGGGGCTCGCGGGGCTCGCGGGGCTCGCGGCCCTCCCGCGGGGCGTCGGCCCGCAGCGGGCGGTCTTCGCGGCGACCCTGGTCGCGGCCTTCGCGGGGGGCATCGTTACGCAACGCTTCGGGGCGCGGCTCGCGGGCATTTTCACGGGGCTCCCGGTTCCCGTCGCGGGGGTCGCGCTGGTCCCGTCCATCGCGGCCGGTGCCATTTTCGGGGCGCGGCTCGCGGTACACGAAGGGGGCCATGGTGGGCGCGGGCGCGGCGGTTTCCGCCGCGGCTTCCGGAGCAGAAACCGCGGGCGTCAGGGCTGGTGCTTCGGGCATCACTACCACCGGCGCTTCCGGGTCCTCAGGGAGCACGGCAGCCGGTTCCTCATCGCGGCGCTGGTCGGTGCGCGTGCGGCGCTCGGGGCGCTGGTATACTTTTACGGGCCGGGCAGCGCTATCAGCGGCTTCCCCGTTGACGGCTACCGCTGGGGTAGCCTCCGAGGGCATCTCCGCTACGAGCGGGGCCTCTACCGGAGCCGGAGCGGCTGCGGCCGCAGCCGCGGGTTTGAGGGGTTGTACGGCTACCGCGGCCGGAGGCGTCGAGCGGGTAGCCCGGGACGTGGCGGCGGCGCGGGGAGAAGCCGGTTCGCGGCGGGCCGGGCGGGCCGCCGGGGCCGGGGTCGGCGTAGCGGCGGGAGCCACATCGGAAAAAGCCAACGGGACGGCCACTGGCTTTTCGTCAGCCAGTTTCACTTTGTTGGGGAGCTTGTCAGTTGGCGTGATGGCCTGCTGATCGAGAATCTTGTAGATCAGATCCTGTTTGCTGAGTTTTTTGAAGTTACCAACATTCAGCTTTTCGGCTATTTCCTTGAGCTCGGAAAGCAAACGGTCCTTCAACTCTTCAATATTGTACATACACTAAAACGGGGGGGAGAGAAAACGAGCGGGTACGAAGCCGACACGGAGCAACACAGGCCAATCCGGACAAAAGAGGGCCGCCGCGGGGCGGCGCGTAGCACTGAAAATTCGGAACGAGAAACGGGGGTAGTACGGGGAGGCGCTGGAGATAATTCGGACCGTACGCGAGCAAAAGCAACTCCGGGTCCGGCATCAGCGGCCGGTTTACTTACGCAATGTTAGCGTAATACGCCGGAACCGCCAAACGGGATGCCGATTTTTTAACTGGCTGTCGGGTAGTCATTCTACCGGCGGCCGGTTGAGCCCGGCCCCCTGACCTGGCCCCGCCGCCGCCGGCAAATCCCGGTGGTGCGGCCGCTACTTCAACGGCGGGCCCGGCAGCTTGGTTCGTTTTTGAAACCGGGGTGCCGGGTCAGGAGGCCAATACGCCCTGGTCAGGCCCCTTTGGCCCCGGGCCCGGAGGTTTTACGGCGGGCCCTTCTCAAAAAAAACTACTTTTGCCGACGTTCCAATTCGTGTTTTCTGCCCTATGCTGCAAGTTTCCGTCCTGAAAGAAAATACCGCGCTGGTCGTAGCCGGTCTGACCAAGAAGCATTATAAAACGGCGGAAGCCGACGTGGCCGCCATTCTGGGCCTCGACCAGCGCCGCAAGGAGCTGCAAACCAGCCGCGACTCGGCCCAGGCCGAAGCCAACGAGCTGGCCCGGCAGATTGGCGGCCTGATGAAAAGCGGCGACCAGGCCGGGGCCGAAACGCTGAAAATGCGCACCGCCGAGCTCAAGCAGCATACCAAAGCCGCCGGCGATGAGCTGACGCAGGTGGAGGAAGCGCTCCAGCAGCTGCTCTACAAGCTACCGAATCTGCCCCACCGCAGCGTGCCCGAAGGTCGCGTGGCCACCGACAACGAAGTGGTGCGCGAAGGCGGCACCATTCCCGAGCTGCCCGCCGATGCCCTGCCCCACTGGGAGCTGATCAAAAAGTACGACATCATCGACTTCGAGCTGGGCAATAAGATTACCGGCGCGGGCTTTCCCGTGTACAAGCGGCAGGGGGCCCGGCTCCAGCGCGCCCTGATCAACTTCTTCCTGGATGAGGCCCGCGACGCCGGCTACGACGAAATTCAGCCCCCGATTCTGGTAAACGAGGCCAGTGGCTACGGCACCGGCCAATTGCCCGACAAGGAAGGTCAGATGTACCACGACAAGCAGGACAACCTCTACCTGATTCCGACCTCGGAGGTGCCCATCACCAACCTGTACCGCGACGAAATCATTGCCGCCGAGCAGCTGCCAATCCGCAACACCGGCTACACGCCCTGCTTCCGCCGCGAAGCCGGTTCCTGGGGTGCCGACGTGCGCGGCCTCAACCGCCTGCACCAGTTCGACAAAGTGGAAATCGTGCAGATCACCCAGCCCGAAAACAGCTACGCCGCGCTGGAAGGCATGGTGGCCCACATCGAAGGGCTGCTGCAGAAGCTGGAGCTGCCCTACCGCGTGCTGCGCCTCTGCGGCGGCGACATGGGCTTTACCTCCGCGCTGACGTTCGACCTGGAAGTGTGGAGCGCGGCCCAGGGGCGCTGGCTGGAAGTAAGCTCAGCCTCTAACTTCGAAACCTACCAGGCCAACCGCCTCAAGCTGCGCTACCGCGCCGAAGGCGGCAAAATGCAGCTGCTGCACACCCTCAACGGTTCGGCGCTGGCCCTGCCCCGCATCGTGGCGGCACTGCTGGAAAACAACCAGACGGCCGATGGTATTAAGCTGCCGAAAGCACTGCATTCCTACTGCGGGTTTGAGAAAATTGGGTAGCGCAATAGGTCCTGGCGAGCGAAGCGCGGCAATCCGTCCTGAACAACACGAAAACCGCTGTTATCCCAAAAGCCCCGACGTATGCATTACGTCGGGGCTATTTGCTTTTCCACCCTCTGCTCATTGGCCGGAACGGATTGCCGCGCTTCGCTCGCCAGGACGGGCAGCCGCTATTCGGCCACCAGCCGCGTGACGATGCGCAGGCTGCTCATCAGGGTTTTCTGCACCGGGCACTTTTGCGAAATGGCTTCCAGGCGCTGGCGCTGCTCGTCGGAGAGCGGGCCAATGAGGCGCAGCTCTTTCCGGACTTCTTCCAGCATCTGGCCCGACTGCTCGCATTGCTCGCAATCCTGCGCGTGTACCCGCTGGTGGCTCAGCCGCACTTCAATACCTTCGAGGGGCCACTTTTTTTGGGTGGCGTAGAGGCGCAGGGTGATGGCCGTGCAGGCGCCCAGGGCCGAGAGCAGCAGATCGTAGGGCGTGGGGCCCCGGTCCTGCCCGCCGACGGGCACCGGCTCATCCACGAAATACGTGTGGCGGCCTGCCTGCACGTCGGCGACCAGGGCCTCGGGGCCTACTTTTACGACCACTGCCTGGTTGTCCGGTTCCGTCATCTGGGCTGAAAGTGAAGAGGATAAGCCGCAAGAAAGCAAAAACTCCGTTTCGTTTAACCCCGCGAGCCCGGCCGGGGTTGCCGGCCCGGCTTAGCGGCCGTCCCGCGCGGGGGGCAGGTTAAGGTCGAACTTAATTTCGCGCATGCACTTAAAATGCCCCTGCGGACACTCGGCATAGCCAATCTTGGAGCAGGGCCGGCACGACAGGCCCGGCACTTCCAGCACCCGAAACTCGCTGCGATAAGGATACATACCAAACTCCGGCACAGTGTTGCCCCACACGCTGAAAATCTGCTTCTGAAACGCGGCCGCAATGTGCATCAGGCCCGTATCGTGGCTGACCACCAGCTCGGCCTGCCGCACCAGGGAAGCCGACTGGTTCAGGGAAAATTTACCGCAGGCGTTATAAATACTTGTCAGCTGCGTGGGTTCCCCCACTGGAGGGGGAAAGTAGTAGGGGCTGTCGGGCAGGCGGGGTGGGGCGGGCACTACCGCCGGCACGTTGCGCTCGAAGGCCAGCTCAACCACGTGGCCGGTGCTTTCATCTTCGGGGCCGCCGAGCAATACGATGGGCCGCCGCAACAGGGCGCAGAGCTCAATGATACGCTCCACCGGCAGGCGTTTGGTGGCGTGCTGGGCCCCGATGGCGAAGGCCACGTAGCCGCGCTGAAAGGTGGCTGGCAGGGCCGCGGCCAGATCAACCTCGTCTTGCTCGGGGATAAAATAATCCAGGCCCTGCCGGTCGTCGGTTACCCCCAGCGGGGCGGCGGCGGCCAGGTAGCGCGCCACGATGTGCACCCGCGGCAGCTGATCTATTTTCAGGTTGACCAGCAGCCATTTCTGCAGATTCAGCTTGTCGAAGCTGCTCGATTTCACCCCCAGGCGCAGCTTGATAAGGCCTGTGCGCAGGTTGTTATGCAAATCGACTACGTAATCGAACCGCTCCGCTTTCAGCTCCGCCACCAATTCCCCGAGGGAGCCGGTGAGGCAATGCACCTTGGTCACGTACGGGTTAGCCGCCACGATGCCGCGGTAGGCGGGTTTGGTGGCAAAGTGCACCCGCGCCCCGGGCACCTGCTGGCTGAGCGCCCGCACCACCGGCGTAGTCAGCACGATGTCGCCAATGGAGGAAAAGCGCAGAACGAGGATTTTCATAGGGGTCCGTTATGTGTTGCCGGTTGCCAGTTGCCAGTTGTGCGTTGTCAGTTTCGAGTTTGTTCAATAATAATGTCTGGCAACTGGCAATACACACCTGGCAACACACAACCGGCAACTGGCAACTGGCAACACACAACTGGCAACACACAACCGGCAACTGGCAACTGATTTACCCGAATAGCGTGGCTTTGAATTCCTCGGCGGGCTTGATACCGGCTTTGCGCCGGGCAAAGTAGGCCGCCATTTCCTCGGCCGTCAGCGCGTTGAAGGTCATTTCTTTGGTCAGCCCCC
The DNA here is from genome assembly GCF_039539565.1 of Hymenobacter fastidiosus. Classification (NCBI taxonomy): domain Bacteria; kingdom Pseudomonadati; phylum Bacteroidota; class Cytophagia; order Cytophagales; family Hymenobacteraceae; genus Hymenobacter; species Hymenobacter fastidiosus. The sequence continues at coordinate 271,142 of NZ_BAABDJ010000006.1, forward strand.
CCTTGCGGCCCATCATCACGCCGTAGCGCATGTCGGCGTAGCCGTCGGTGTGGTGGGCGTCGGGGTTGATGCTGAGCTGCACGCCCTGGTCGAGGGCGTAGCGCACCCAGCGCCAGTCGAGGTCGAGGCGCCAGGGGTTGGAGTTGATTTCAATGATGACCTGGTGCCGGGCGCAGGCGTCGATGACGGCCTTGTGGTTGATGGGGTAGCCTTCGCGGCGCAGCAGCAGCCGGCCCGTGGGGTGGCCCAGCATGGTAGTGTAGGGGTTGGCAATGGCCCGCAGTAGCCGCTCAGTGGCTTTGCGCTCGTCCATGCGCAGGTTGCTGTGTACCGAGGCCACGATGAAGTCGAAGCTTTCGAGCACCGTAGGCGCGTAATCGAGGCCGCCGTCGGAGAGAATGTCGCTTTCAATGCCCTTGAAGATGCGGAACGGCGCCAGCTCCTGGTTGAGCTGGTCGATTTCGCGCTGCTGCTGGCGCACCCGCTCGGGGGGCAGGCCGTTGGCGTAGTGCGCGGCCTGCGAATGGTCGCAGATGCCGAGGTACCCGTAGCCTTTGGCGCGCAGAAACTCGGCCATCTGCCGCAGAGTGTGGTTGCCGTCGGAGTAGGTGCTGTGGTTGTGCAGGGAGCCGCGCAGGTCGGCATCCTCCAGCAGCGTGGGCAGCTTGTGTTCCCGGGCCAGGGCTACTTCCCCCAGTCCTTCGCGCAGCTCGGGCTCCACGTATTGCAGGCCCGCGGTCTGATAAATGGCGGCTTCCTGATAAAACCGCTCCCGCTTCACCAGCTGCCGCAACGACCCTATCGGGCCGCCCAGCGGCTCGCTCAGGTGGGCTTCGGTGGCCGTGAGCAGAAACAGCTGGTTCACGAAATCGTCCTGGCTTACCAGCTGCACCTCCACTTTCACGCCCGAGGCCATGGCCGTGCCGCGCCAGGCAAACGGGCCCGAGCGCGCAGGGTCGGCCGTGAGGCCCTCCATCGTATTCAGTAGCTCATGGGCCTGCCAGGGCTGGGCGGTGGCGGCCACCAGCAATACGGTTTCGACCACTTCCAGCCGCCGCCGCACTTCCCCGGCCACGGCTACATGCTCCGTTCTCAGCGCTTCGCGCAGGTGCCGGGTCAGCTCCTCCGCCAGCGTTTCGGCGTGCGGATACAGCAGCTTGCCCCGGCTTTCCTGGTTGAACTCCAGGGCCGCCAGAATCAGGTCCTGGGTCTTTTTGCCGAACCCCTTCAGCTTGCTCACCTCGTCGTTTTCGGCGGCCTCGCGCAGCTGATCAATGCTTTCCAGCCCGAGGTCCCGCCACAGGGAGCGGATTTTCTTCGGGCCGATGCCTTTGATGTTCAGCATTTCGACCACGCCGGCCGGGGTGGTGTCGAGCAGCTTCTGCAGCTCCGGAAAAGTACCCGTATCGAGCAGCTCGGCTACTTTGGCGGCGGCCGTCTTGCTCAGGCCGGTGCGGTCGGGCAGGCCGGTACGGTCCATGTCGGCCACGGGGCTTTCCAGGCGTTCGAGCACGGCGGCGGTGCCTTCGTAGGCCCGGATTTTAAACGGATTTTCGTCGTGCAGCTCCATGAGCGACGCGGTGAGGCGGAAGGCACGGATGAGGGCGCGGTTGTCCACTTGGTTTTTGGTTGGTGGTTTTTGGTTTTTGGTTTTAGTCAGTGACCTACGGCCAAAAACCAAAAACCACCAACCAAAAACCAGTAAAAGGGCGGGCGGCAAAGGTAAGGGGCAATAGCGTACATTCGCTGCGACGTCCCCGGCGGGGCCGGTCCTGGTTTTTGCCCCTCTCTTCTTGCGTTTTGCCCTATGCGTTTGTTTCTTCTGTTATCCTGCCTGAGCACGGTGCTGCTGGCGGGCACCTGCAACCCCGATGCGAAGACTGCCGCCCAATCTCCCTCGATGAAACAGCTTGAAGGCACCTGGCTCCACGCCCAGGAAGAAGATCAGGGCGACGTGCGCGTGTACCGGCCCAACACCTACGCCTTTCCGCCGGCCCGGGGCCGCACCGGCTTCCAGTTCGACCACAACGGCCTGTTCACCCAGTTCGACATTGCCCCCACCGATGGCCTTGAAGGGCGCAAAGGGCAGTGGAAAGCCAGCGGCAGCGCCAAAGTCATCATCAGCCTCGACGACAAGCGCGACCCGGACTACACCCTCGAAATCGTGTCGCTGGATAAAGACGTGCTGAAGGTGCGGCGGCTGGAGTAGTCTTTTCTACGGCCGGCCGGCGCCCCGCCGTGCAACCTTTCCGCGCGAGTGGCAATCCAGAGGATATAGTTTCATCTTAATCCTTGGGGTTGCCATGCGTGTTCTGCTCTCGTTGCTATTGACGCTGGGGTTATTGGGCGGTTGTAAAAAGGAAAGTGCGCCGGCCGCGCCGGCTACGCTGCAGTCCCGCATTATCGGCCGCACCTGGCTGGAGTCGCACGAGGACGCGCAGCCGGGCAGCGACATCCGGGTGTACCGCCCCGAAACCTCCGCGTTTCCGGCATCCTGGCCCCGGGACGGGTTCCGCTTCGATGCCGGCAACGTCTTCACGGGTTACGGTCCAAGCCCCGTCGACGGTACCGCAACTTTCCCCGGCCGCTGGCAGACCACCGGCCCCGACCGGTTCCGCATCACCCCCAACGCGCCGGCCGGCAGCTATAGTCTGCAGCTTGTTTCTCTCGAAAACGAGGTGCTGCGCGTCCGGCGTTTGCCGTAGTACAGGGCCGGGCACCCGGTTTCCTGCGTAGCTTGCGGCCATGAAGTACTGGCTCGTAAAATCGGAACCCACCGCCTATTCCTGGGCTGATTTCAGCCGCGACGGCGGCACCGCTTGGACCGGCGTGCGCAACTTTCAGGCCCGCAACTATCTGCAGCAGATGCAGGCCGGCGACCTGGTGCTGTTCTACCACAGCGTGACCGAAAAAGCCGTCGTTGGTATTGCGGAGGTAGCGGCTTCGGCCACCCCCGATACCACGGCCGCAGCCGGGAGTGGCTGGGTGGCCGTAGCGCTCCAGCCCCGGCAGGTGCTGCCCAACCCCGTCCGCCTGGAGCAGATAAAACAGGATGCCCGCCTGACTCAGATTGGCCTGTTGCGCCAGTCGCGCCTGTCGGTGATGCCGTTGCAGGCGGAGGAATTCGATACGATTCTGGAGCTGGGCAGCTAGCCCTGGTCGGCTGCACTCCGGGGGGCGCTGCTTATGGTCGGGGCGGACCGCGAATTTGACCGGGAAGCCGCTACTTTGCCGCGGCTTCGTCGTATCTTACTTGACGCCACGCAGCAAGTGGCTCCACCTGCTATGAAACACGTTTTACTCGCGCCGTTGCTACTGCTGCTGCTGTTGGGTGGTCCGGGCGTGGGCCAGGCCCAGCGTCGGCCGCACGTTAACCCTCCCCTGCCGGCCAATGCTCCCGCGCAGTCGGCCCGGTTCGAGCTGCCGCTCCAGGCCTATACCAGCGCGGTACAGGTGCAACCGCTGGCCGAAGACAGCAGTGCCGTGCTGCTGGTTGAGCGCGAAGTATTCACGGCGCGACGGTCTAACTTCAGCTTCCAAAAGCTGGACCATGCGCTACAGACCCGCTGGACCAGGCCGCTGGAGGTGCCCCGGGGGTATGAATTCGCGGAAATCTGTGCCGAAGAGGCCATGGTGTATGCGCTGTTTCAGAACGACACGCAGGCCCACAAGATCTGGGTAGCCGCCCTGAACAGCCGCACCGGCGAAATCAGTACCACGACGTTTGACACCCGGGTCAGCGACGAAATCTATGAGCTCAAGGCCCTGGGAGGAAACCTGTTCGCCACGGTGCAGGTGGACCAGCACGTAACGGTACTGCTGTTGAACCTGCGCACGGGTCAACAGCAATTCCTGCCCTCGGTGTACGAGCAGATTCCAACCCAGCTTACCTTCCTGGCCGACTCGGTGAGCCAGCGCGCTAAATTTGTGTTAAGCCAGACCAACGGGGTGAAGTCGCGCCTGCAGGTGAAGCAGCTCTCGGCCCAGGGCAAGCTGCTGCGCACCGAATACGTGCAAGCCGCCAGCGACCGGGGCCTGCTGACGGCCCAGATCAGCCCCGGCGACTCCACCGAGCGGCTGCTGACCGGCACGTACACGCTCCGGGACCCGCGCTACTCGCAGGGCTTGTTTGCCACCGACCTGGCCGCGGGCGTGACGCCCACCGGGGCCCGCGAGTCGTTGCGCTTCTACGATTTCTTCAACCTCAAGCACTTTTTCGATTTTATGCACCCCGCCCGGGAAGCCCGGTTCCGCCAGCGCGGGGCGCGGCGGCGGGCGGCGGCGGGCCAGTTCCGGCTGCACTACCGCCTGCTGATGCACGATCTGGTCCCTTTTCAGAACGGCTACGTGCTGGTAGCCGAGGTCTACTATCCGCACTACCGCTACGATACCTACGGCTATAGCTTTATGATGAGCCCCACCCGCAACTTCGATGGCTACACTACCACCCACGCCATCATCTGTGGCTTTGACCGACGCGGCAATCTACTGTGGGACAACACCTTCGTGCTGAAGGACGTGCGTCACCGCGACCTGCTGGAAACGGTGCGTTTGCGGCCCCTGCTGGATGGCCGGCGACTGGCCCTGGCGTACCTCGACGACAACGTGATCCGCTACAAGATTATTGACCGCACGGTGTCTTCCCCCAACGACTTGAGCGTCCCGATTCAGGTTTCGTCTACCAACGACCAGGAACGCCCGAGCGCTACGAGCGAAAGTGGGATGCGGGCCTGGTACGGCAACCGGTTTCTGGCTTATGGCTACCAGCACGTCCGCGTAGATGGGGGGCTGGACCGGGACGTATTTTTCCTCAACACCGTTACCTTCAAATAAGCCGACCGGCGACCGGCCATCGGCGTACAGGGAGGTATTCCGCTTTTTCCCCTCCTTTACGCCATGAAAATCCGCTTCCTCACTTTCCTTGTGCTGGCAACGCTGCTGGGTGGTACCAGTTGCCGCAGCTCGGGTCCGGGCCAGCCCGCCCAAACCGTCGATCAGTTTTTCCGCAAGTATGAAGGCCGCTCCGGCTTCAAAGTCACCGACTGGTCGGCCGGGCTCACGGCCCGGCTGCTGCTGCTGAAGGTGGCCAGCCTCGGCGGCGACAACTCCGTTACCCAGGCGCTGTCGGCGGTACGCAGCGTGAAGGTGCTCACCTTTGCCCCTACTTCCGGCAGCGCCCGCCAGCTGGTAGCCGAAGGGCTGAATAAGGAAGTGGATGGGTTGCTGGCCAGTGAGCGGTACACGCCTTTGCCGGCCACGGAAGCGGGTACCACCGTGATGCGCTACGCCGCCCGCCGGCAGGGCGACACCGTGCAGGAAGTGGTAGCTACCGGCAACGTGGAAGGCGCGCCCGAATCGTTTATGCTGGTGGCCATTTCCGGCAATTTCACCCCGGAGCAGCTTCAGCAGCTGATTAAATTCCTGCCTAAGGTAAAATCTGAAATCAGTCAGTAAGGCTGAACACAGGAAATGAGAAAGGGGCTCTACTACCGGTAGAGCCCCTTTCTCATTTTCCACTCTGCTGTATCGTTCGGACGCAATCTACTTTGGCGGGGCGACCGGTTTTCCTGCCGGCCAGCTTAGCGGCGGGCTTCGCGCATCAGGCGCTCAATATCGTCCGCTTCGAGCGGAATGTTCTTCATCAGATCTTCGGGCTGGCTGCGGGTGATGAGGATGTCGTTTTCGAGCCGGATGCCGAGGCCTTCCTCACGGATGTAGATGCCCGGCTCGCAGGTGTAGACCATACCCGGCTCGAAGGTGCGGTACTTGGCTCCTACGTCGTGCACGTCGAGGCCGAGGTAGTGGCTGGTGCCGTGCATGAAGTACTTTTTGTAGAGCGGCGCGCCGGGGTCCTGGTTCTGCACGTCGTTGGCGTTGAGCAGATCGAGCCCGATCAGCTCCTGCTCCATAGTGCGGCCCACTTCGGCGTGGTAGTCCTCGATGTTGTTGCCGGCCACAAGGCGGGAGGTGGCGAACTTCATCACCCGCAATACGGCGTCGTACACGGCGCGCTGGCGCGGGGTGAAGATGCCGTTCACGGGAATGGAGCGCGACAGGTCGGCGGCATAGTTGGCATATTCGGCCCCGAAGTCCATCAGGATAACGTCGCCATCCTGGCACTCCCGGTCGTTGCTCACGTAGTGCAGGATGCAGGCGTTGGCCCCCGAAGCCAGAATGCTGCCGTAGGCCGGGCCCCGGCTGCGGTTGCGCAGAAACTCGTGGTAGAGCTCGGCTTCAATCTCGTATTCCCATACCCCGGGCTGCACGAAGCCCAGCACGCGGCGGAAGGCCTTGTCCGTAATGTTGGCCGCTTCCCGGAGCAGGCGGATTTCCTCGGTGCTTTTGATGGCCCGCAGCTGGTGCATCAGCGGGGCCGCCCGGCGGTACTGGTGCAACGGGTACCGGGCGCGCAGCTCCTTGCCGAGGCGGGCGTCGCGGGTTTCCACCTCCACCACGGCCCGGATGTGCTCATTGGAATTGAGGTACACGTTTTCGGCCTCGTTCATCAGCGCCGGCAGCACCTGCTTAAAGGAGTCGAGCCACATAATAGTGGGCACGCCGGACTGGGTGCGGGCCTGGTCCTTGGTCAGCTTATAGCCTTCCCACACCAGAATATGGTCGCTGGTTTCCTTCAGGAACAGGATTTCGCGGTGGTGGGGCAGCCTGGCATCGGGGAAGAGCACGAGGATACTCTCTTCTTGATCGACGCCGGAAAGATAGAACAGGTCGTTGTTTTGCCGGAAGGCCATGGTGCCGTCGGCATTGGTCGGCATCACGTCGTTCGACTGGAAAACGGCCAGCGACGCGGGGGGCAGCTGCTGGATGAAATTGCGGCGGTTCTGAATAAACAGATCGGGTGAGATGGAGCCGTAACGCATAGAGGGGGCTTAGGGGTGGGAAACAAGGCCCGCGCCGGGGCGGGTGGGCCGCAAGTTAAAAGAAAGCCCGGCCGAAGCCACCGCCATCCGGCACCGCTTGAGCGGGTGAAGGTGGCCGATGGCTGTAACCACGTTTACAAGGACCGGCAGAACCCAAACCGCTACTACGGCTCCGACACGCCCATCGAGCCGGGCAAGGTAGAGTGGCAGGAGCTGCAGAAGGTGTCGCTGAAAAACTACTGAGCTGGCTCCGGCACGGGCGGGCCCCAGCAGCTTTGCCCCGTCTGGGGTGGCCCGGGCCAACCAGCAGCCTACAAAAAACGGCGGGCCGGGGACTTCGTAGTACCTTCGCGCTTTCCTTTTTTTCCAATGCCTGCTGTTTCCCCCCCTGCCGTCCTGCTGATTCAGACTGCCTTTATCGGCGACGTGATTCTGGCCACGGCCCTGCTGGAGCGTATGCACCAGACCGAACCCGACACGCCCGTCGACTTTCTGGTGCGTAAGGGAAATGAAGGCTTGCTCAAAAACCATCCGCACGTGCGGCGGGTGCTGATCTGGGACAAGAAAAAGGACAAGTACCGGGGCCTGTGGCACCTGCTGCAGCAAATCCGCGCTACGGGCTACGACCGGGTCATTACCCTCCAGCGCTTCGCCTCCACCGGCCTGCTGACGGCCTTTTCCGGGGCCCGGGAACGAATCGGCTTCGATAAAAACCCGTTGGCCTTCCGCTTCACCCGGGTGATACCCCATGTTATCGGGGTGGGAGTACACGAGGTGTCGCGCAATCTGCACCTACTGGACCCCGCCGCGGAAGTGCCGCTGACCCCGCCCCGCCTCTACCCCACTGCGGCCGACGAAGCGGCCGCCGCGCCTTACGCGGCCGCGGGTCCTTACGTGTGCATCGCGCCCACATCGGTGTGGTTCACCAAGCAGTTTCCGGCGGCAGAGTGGGTGAAGCTGCTGCGGGCCCTGCCCCCGCAGTACACCGTGTACCTCATCGGCGGTCCGCCCGACGCCGCCGCCTGCGCGCAGCTGTTGACCGCTAGTGGTCGGACTACCGGGGTGAATCTGGCGGGGCAGCTGTCGTTGCTGGCGTCGGCGGCCCTGATGCGGGACGCGGTGCTGAACTACGTCAACGACTCGGCGCCGATGCACCTCTGCTCAGCCCTGGCCGCCCCGACGTGCGCGGTATATTGCTCCACGGTGCCGTATTTCGGGTTCGGACCGCTGAGTCCGTTTTCGCGGATTGTGGAGCTGCCCCAGGAGCTGGACTGTCGCCCCTGCGGCCTGCATGGCTACCGAAAGTGTCCGCTCGGTCATTTTCACTGCGCCCACGGTATTCAGACCAGTCAGCTGCTGGCTGCGCTGGCCGAGGCGGAAGCCCTATCCCAACCCCTGCCCGCTAGGGAGGAGCTCTGATTTTAGCTTTTAGCGCTAAAGCCCCTTCCTTTCGGGGAGGGGTTGGGGTAGGGTTGCGTACCTTTGCAACCACCGGCGGGGCTGGCCGGTTATACTGGTCCGGGGCCTGCCGGTTCCGGCTCCTAAGCCGCAAGAAACCAAGATCCTACCCAATGTCTGATTACGACCTGCACGAATATCCCAACGGAATCCGGTTGCTGCACAAACAGGTTTTGCACACCAAAATCGCGCACTGCGGTTTCCTGCTGGATATCGGCTCGCGCGATGAACAGCTTCACCAGCAGGGACTGGCCCACTTCTGGGAGCATATGGCTTTCAAGGGCACCGAGAAGCGGCGCTCGTTTCACATCCTGAACCGCCTCGAAACCGTGGGCGGGGAGCTGAATGCCTACACTACCAAGGAGAAAATCTGCTTCTACGCCTCCCTGCTCAGCACCCATTTCGAGCGGGCCTTCGAGCTGCTCACCGACCTGACCTTCAACTCGGTATTTCCGGAGCGCGAAATGGAAAAGGAGCGCACCGTGATTCTGGAGGAGATGAGCATGTACCAGGATGCTCCCGAAGACGCCATCATCGACGAGTTCGACGCCGTGGTGTACGGCACCCATTCCCTGGGGCACAACATTCTGGGGACCCGCCAGAGCGTGACGGACTTTCAGCAGGCCGACTTCCGCCAGTTCCTGGCCGAAAACGTGCGTACCGACCGGCTCGCGTTTTCCTCCGTCAGCAACCTTTCCTTCGCGCAAGTGAAGAAGCTGGCCGACAAGTATCTGGCTCCGCTGCCGGCCCGCCTCGGCCCCCGGCCCCGCACACCGTTCACCAACTACCAGCGCACCGACCAGCTGGAACGCCGGCCCATCACCCAGGCCCACTGCCTGATTGGCGGCCCGGCCTACGCCATCCGGGACGAGCGGCGGGTGCCGTTTTTCATGCTGAACAACATTCTGGGTGGCCCCGGCATGAACTCCCGCCTCAATCTGGGGGTGCGCGAAAAGCACGGCCTCGTGTACTCCATCGATTCGACCTACAGCCCCTACACCGACACGGGCCTGTTCGGCATCTATTTCGGCACCGAGAAAAACCAGGTGAAGCGTACCATTGGGCTCGTGCAAAAAGAGCTGAAGCAGCTGCGCGAAAAACCCCTGGGCACCAGCCAGCTGCACACCGCCAAGGAGCAGCTGATGGGTCAGCTGGCCATGGCGGAAGAAAGCAACGGCGGCATGATGCAGCTGCTGGGCAAGAGTACCCTGGATTTGGGCCACGTGGAATCCATCAACGAAATCTTCGCCCACATCCGGCGCATCACGGCCCCGGAGCTGTGCGAGCTGGCCAACGACGTGCTGCACGAGGACAACCTGAGCGTGCTGCAGTACATACCGGAGTAGGTAGAGGGAGCTGATGACAAATCGGGTTTTTGGCCACGTCAGTCACTATCGACCCGGCGACTTGTTCAGTTCCCGGGCCGAGCTGAGCGTTGCGCGCGTTCATGCTCCGTTACGTAGTGGGGTGAGCGGCACGCAAGCAGAAGGAGTAGACTCCCTGGTGCTGGCGGACCAGTATGAGGACGACCTTTTCACGGAAGAGCTGATCTGGTACACGGGCCATGGTGGACGCGACGCGAAAACCGGTAAGCAGGTGACTGACCAACTGCTGACCTGCCGCAATGCCGCTTTTCTTACAAGCCGGGAGAGCGGCCAGCCCGTGCGGGTATTGCAGAAGGTGACCGACGAAGTCCGGGGCCAGGTTTACCGGTATGAAGGATTGTATACCGTGCTGGACTCTCGCTATGAACAGGGAAAATCCGGGTTTATGGTGTGGAAATTCCTGCTCAAGCCGCGCAAATCCTAACCCGCCCATGCCCTTCACCCTCGCCCATCCGGCCCTGATTCTGCCGCTGCTCCGCCCGTGCCGGCGGGGGCTATCGGCTACGGGACTGGTGCTGGGAAGCATGGCGCCCGACTTCGAGTACTTCCTGCGTTTGCGGCCCGATGGTATTTATGGGCACACCCTGGCCGGCATCTTCTGGCTGGATCTGCCGCTGGTTGTCCTGTTCACCGCGTTGTTCCATAGCCTGGTCAAGCAGCCGCTGGTGGCCAGCCTGCCGGCATTGCTGCGCCGCCGCCTGGCCCCGCTGACCCGGCAGGCCTGGCCGATGCGACGGGCTTGTTCGGGACCGGTGCTGCTGGGTGGCTTCGCCGGCATACTCTCCCATCTTAGCTGGGACGCCTTTACCCACGACGACGGGCTGGTGGTGCTGCACTGGCCGGCGCTGCAACAGCCGCTGGCCCTACTGCACGGCACTTTTCCGGTGTACACCTGGCTCCAGCTGGGCAGCACCGTGGCCGGCCTGCTGGCTATCCTGACTTACCTCGGGGCCCTGCCGCGCTACTCCGCCGCGGGACCCTTCGTACCGGCCGTGGCCCGGCGCACTTTCTGGCTGATAACCGGGGCGGGAACGGGGTTGCTGTGGGGTCCGTTTGCCTGGGTGTCGGCGCGCATCTGGCCATTTTCCTTCAACTCGGTGGTCGTCACGGGCATGAGTGCGGCGCTGGTGGGGCTGCTGGCCGCGGCAGCGGTTTTTCGGCGGCAACGGGCGGCGGGCACTGAATAGCCGCCGCCGCCCCTACCTTTGCCCCCTGACGCCACCCTTTGCCCGTGCTCCCCAACGACGACGAACTGCAGGCCTACGCTGAGGCCCACACCAGCCCCGAAACCGACCTGCTGCGCCGCCTCAACCGCGAAACCCACGTGCAGGTGCTGGCCCCGCGCATGCTCTCGGGGCAGTTGCAGGGCCGCCTGCTGAGCATGATCAGCCACATGGTACGGCCGGCCCGGATTCTGGAACTGGGCACGTTTACCGGCTATTCGGCCTTGTGCCTGGCCGAAGGGCTGGCCCCGGCGGGCGAGCTGCACACCGTGGAGCAAAACCCCGAGCAGGAAGACCGTATCCGCCGCTACGTGGCCGCGGCAGGCCTCACCGACCAGATTCATCTGCATATCGGCGATGCCGCGGCCGTGGTGGCCACGCTGGCCCGGCATTGCTGGGACCTGGTATTCATCGACGCCGACAAAATCAACAACCACCGGTACTACGAGCTGGTACTGCCGCAGGTGCGCCCGGGCGGCTTTGTGCTGATCGACAATGTGCTGTGGGGCAGCAAAGTCCTGGCCTCCTACCCCCTCAAACCGGCGGACAAGGACGCCCACGCGGTGCGGGCGTTCAACGACTTCGTGCAGCAGGACGCGCGGGTGGAAAACGTATTCCTGCCCCTGCGCGACGGGCTGCTGCTGGTGCGCAAGCGGTAGGCCGGCAGGCGGGGCGCAGGATTAGTTGCAGCGAACTTTAAACTTTCCCTTCCGGGCGGCGTCTTACCCGGTTATGTACTCTTCTACGTTGGTTGTTATCAGGAAAGCACTGCCGCTGCTCTGCTGCCTGTTTGCCATTTCCGGGGCCGGGGCCCAGAACCTCTCCATCCGCGGGCGCATTGTCGACAGCAAGGATCAGGCGGCGCTGATTGGCTCCAACGTGCTGCTCATCCACCTGCCCGATTCGGTCCGGCAGGGTACTGCGGCCGATGCCAGCGGCGGGTTTTCCTTCCCGGGCCTGACCCCCGGCCGCTACGTGCTGGCGGTTTCCTTTTTGGGCTACACCACCCTGCGCCGCACCCTGGAGCTACGCTCCCAACCCCTGAACCTGGGAGCGGTGGGGCTGCAAACCGGCGGGGCCGTGGCGCTGAAGGGCGTGGAAGTAGTCGGGCGGGCCGCCGCCGCCGTTCAGAAGGGCGACACGGCGCAGTACGACGCGCGGGCTTTCAAAACCAACCCCGATGCCAATGCCCAGGACCTGATAACCAAAATGCCCGGCGTAGTCGTTACCGACGGCAAAGTGCAGGCCCAGGGCGAGCAGGTGCAGCGCATCCTCGTCGATGGCAAGGAGTTCTTCGGCAGCGACCCGGACGCCGTGCTCAAGAATCTGCCCGCCGAAGCCATCGACAAGGTTCAGGTCTACGACCGCCGTAGCGACCAGTCGCAGTTCACGGGCTTCAACGACGGCAACACCGAGAAAACCATCAACATCACCACCAAGCCCAGCTTCCGCAACGGGCAGTTTGGGCGCATCCTGGCCGGCTATGGTCCCGACAACCCCAGCAGCAATGGCAAATACCGGGTGAGCGGCAACCTGAACTCGTTTAAAGGCCGCCGGCGGCTATCCATCGTGGCCCAGTCGAACAACGTGAACGAGCAGAACTTCGGCACCGACGACCTGCTCGGGGTGATTGGCACTTCGGCCCAGGGCGGGGGCGGCAACCGCGGGGCCGGCGGCCCCGGACGGCCCGGCGGCGGCGGACGGCCCGGACAGCAGGGCGGCGGCCAGGCGGGCAACTTCCTCGTCAACCAAAGCAGCGGCATTTCCACTACCCACGCCATCGGCCTGAACTACGCGGACACCTGGGGCAAGAAAACCGACGTGCAGTCCAGCTACTTTTTCAACCTGAGCGACAACACCACCCAGAGTACCACCAACCGGCTCTACAACGTGCTCACCCGGGGCCGCACGCTTGGTTACGACGAAAACTCCCAGGCGACGGCGCGCAACATCAACCACCGCTTCAACCTGCGGCTGGAGCATAAGCTCGACACAGTGAACTCGATTCTGTGGCAGCCGCGCTTCACGCTGCAGCGCAACACCAGCACCAGCGCCCTCAACGGCCGCACCTTCCTGAGCGGAATTTCCGACGTGCCGGCCACCACGCAGAGCCTCAACAACAGCACCTACAACTCCGCGCAGCACGGCCTCACGCTAGCCAACCAGCTCTTGTACCGCCACCGCTTCGCCAAGCGGGCCCGCACGTTCTCGCTGGGCCTGAACACCACTTATAACGACCGCGAAGCCGACAACTTCCTGCTTGCGCAGAACTACAGCCCCGATACGACGGCCACCGACCAGTATTCGCGGCTCGACCAGATTGGCTGGAACTGGAATGCCAACGCCACCTACACCGAGCCGCTCAGCCTGAAAAGTCAGCTGCAGCTCAATTACACGCTGTCGTACGCGCCCAACGACTCGGACAAGCGCACGTTTGACCAGCTGACCGGGCCACGCACCCCCAACGACTCGCTCAGCAACGTGTTTCGCAGCAACTACCTCACCAACTCCGGCGGACTTACCTACCGCTACCAGTTCGGGAAAGTGGAATGGGCCGTGGGCGCCGCCGTGCAGCACGCCCGGCTCGACAACGACCAGACCTTCCCGCGCGCCCTCACCACTCAGCGCACTTTCCTGAATGTGCTGCCTACCGCCACGCTGCAATACCGGGTCTCGGCCCAGCAGAATCTGCGCTTCAACTACCAGATGCGCACCCAGAACCCCAGTATCAGTCAGCTGCAGGAAGTGGTGAATAACTCCAATCAGCTGCAGATTCGTACCGGCAACCCGAATCTGGCCCAGGAACACTCCCACAACCTGTTTCTGCGCTACTCCTCGTCGCAGCCCGAAACGTCGCGCTCCTTTTTTGCCCTGCTCGGCGGCTCCTACACCGATAACTACATTGCCAACAGCACCGTGGTCGTGCGCGAGCCGACCAGCATCGGCGGGGTACTAGTGCCCGCCGGGGGCCAGATTACCCGGCCCATCAACCTGAACCGGCAGTATTCGCTGCGCTCGTTTGTTAACTACACGCTGCCGCTGAAGGTCATCAGGTCCAACCTCAACCTGAACGCCAACGCGACCTATTCCCAGACGCCGGGCATCGTTAACGCGGGGCTGAACTACAGCCGCTCCCCCAATGTCGGGCTGGGCGCGGTACTGAGCTCCAACATCAGCCCGGAGCTGGATTTCACGCTTTCCTCTAATTCCAGCCAGACCTACGCCCGCAATACGCTGCTGAGTCAGAACAACAGCCGGTACTTCCGCCAGAACACCGCCCTGCGCCTGAACTGGATCCTGATCAAGGGCATAACCCTGCAGTCGGATGTAAACCACGTGGCCTACCGCGGGCTGACGGCGGGTTTCGACCAGAGCTTCGTGCTCTGGAATGCCAGCCTGGGCAAAAAGCTGTTTGCCAAGCAGCAGGGCGAAATCAAGCTCTACGCCTTCGACCTGCTGGCCCAGAACAACAGCATCGGCCGCACCATCACCGATGCCTACACCGAGGACGTGCGCACCAACATCCTGCAGCGCTACTTCATGGTGATGTTCACGTACAACCTGCGCAACTTCGGCGGCGGGGCCGGCCCGGCCGACATGCCGCGCGACAACAACCGGCCGGATGGGCCGGGCCGGCCGGGGCGGGGGCCCGGCGGGGGTAGCTGATGGCCGCGTGGTACCACGACCAAAAAGGCGGAGCATCAGGGCAGCTTGTGCCTTTATCCCCCGTTTTTTCGCCTACTTTGTAGCCGTCGGAATCTGGTGAGCCTCAGGAGAGAGCCCGAAATTCCGGCCCCGCTTAGTATGAAACGAATCTTCCTCACGCTGCTCTGCGTGTTGCCCCTGCTGGCGGCGGCCCAGAACGCGGCCGTTCCTTCCGACCTGTACTTTGCCGGCCTGCACCTGCGCCTCACCGAGGGGGGCCGCAAAGCCGTGCAGCAGAAAACCGATGCCCTGCGCAGCCACCCCGCTTCCTTCCAGGCCCGCGTCGCCCTGGCCGATGCCCATTTCCCCCTCATCGACCGGGTTTTCCAGACCGAAGGGCTGCCCCAGGATTTCCGCTACCTCGTGCTCCAGGAAAGCGGCTTGCAGGGCGAAGCCCAGTCTATTCACGATGCCGTGGGCTACTGGCAGTTCAAGCGCGAGTCGGCCACGGAGCTGGGCGTGGTGGTCAACGACGCGGTGGATGAGCGCAAGCACCTGGTGGTGTCGTCGAGGGCGGCGGCGAAGTACTTCCTGCGCAACAATGCCACGTTTCACAACTGGCTCAACGCGCTGCTCAGCTACAACCTGGGCCTGACCGGAGCCAGGCCCTACACCCTGCCCACCGACTTTAACGCCACCGAAATGGAGATTTCGGAGCAGACCCACCCTTACCTGCTCACGTTTCTGGCCCACAAGGTGGCCTTCGAGCCCGTGTGTGGCCAGAATCCCAAACCGGCCATGCTGCTCCGGGAGTTTCCGGCTATGCCGGGCCAGCAGCTGCCGGCCCTGGCCGCGGCGCTGCAAACCAACCCCACCGAGCTGGCCCGGCACAACCGCTGGCTGCTGCCCAACACGGCCGTGCCCGCCGACAAAACCTATACGCTGGTGGTGCCCGTAACCGACCCCATTCAGCTGACGGCCATGGCCGCCCTGCAGAAAGCTACCGCCGGTGGCCAGCTGCTGCACGAGCCTGCCGTGGACCCGCAGAACGCCGAGTTTGTGCAGATCAACGGCATGCGCGCCCTCGTTGCCCTGCCCGGCGACACCAAGGAAAGCATCGCGCAGCGGGCCAAGCTGAAGATGCGCCGGTTCATGCAATACAACGACCTGTTTGCCTTCGACAACATCGTGGTAGGCCAGCCCTATTTCACCCAGAAAAAGCGCGACAAGGCGGCCGTGGAATACCACGTGGCCCAGTTGAGCGAGAGCGTGGCTACCATTTCGCAGAAGTATGGCGTGCGGGCCAAGGCCATCTGGGCCAAAAACCGGATGCCCCGCAACGAGGAGCTGCGCCCCGGCCGCATTCTGTGGCTCCAGCACACGCGGCCCCGCGAGGTGGCCATCGAGTACGCGCCCAGCCGGGACGCCGGGGCGGTAGCCGCATTTGAGCGGCCCGCCAAGGCGGCAGCATCGGCAGTAGCTTCGGTAGCGCCAGCCCGCAAGAAAGAGGCGGCTAAGCCGGAAGTGGAGGTTTATACCGGCCGCACCGCCGCCGCCAGCCGCCTTATTGAAGATGCTGAGGAAGCCGATTCGGTCGAGATAGATCTGCCAGCTGACGTCGTTACTGACGACCACATGGAGAACCTGAATGAGCTGACGGCTGACGCTAAGCCGGCCAAGCCGGCTCCCGCGCGCCCGGCTTCGTCCGTCCCCCCGGCAGTAGTGAAGCCGGCAGCACTGCCCCGGGAGCCCGTCGTTCTGAAACCAGCGAAGAAAACGCTGCCCACTTCTTCGCCCATAGCCGATGAGCCGACCGACGAATCCGGTGCGGCAGCAGTCGCAGCGGTTACTATTCCGGTAGCCAAAACCGAGCCTCTGCCCAAAGCCCCCGGGCCGGCACCGGTAGCGCCGACGAAGGAAGTGAAGTCGCCGACCCCGGTCCTAGCGCAGCCGACCCCGCCGACCCCGTTACCCCGGCCCTTGCCCCCAACCTTCCCGGCTTCAACGGCGGCTTCGGCCATCGAGCCCGTACCGGCCAATGGCATCCACGTCGTGCAGAAAAGCGAAAGCCTCTACGCCATTGCCCGCCGCTACGGCCTGCGCCCGACCGATGTAGTGGCCTGGAATAACCTTCCCGCCAACCCGTCGCTGCGCCTGGGGCAGGCATTGCGCGTGGCGGCTCCGGCAGCGGTTGCGGTAGCTCCGGCGGCTACGCCCAAGCCTGCTGCCACCATCGCGCCGGCCTCCGCCGCGCCGGCGGAAACGGCTGCAGCCGTCGGCACCGACCCTGTCCGCCACAAGGTGGCAACCGGCGAGTCGATGTATGGTATTTCACGCCGGTATGGCGTCACCATCAAGCAGATTATGGAGTGGAACGGCAAAGCCGATTTCAACGTGAAGCCCGGCGAAGTACTCACCATCAAGCCCGCCAGGTAAGCCGGAGCCCGTGTACCAGAACGAGTAGGGGCGGGGCTTGCCCCCGCCCGCCGTTCGCGCCGCTGCAACGATGGCCGCACAACGACGGGCGGGGCAAGCCCCGCCCCTACTCGTTCCAGCCGGTAAACAGACCTGGAAACCGCTCTAAAGCCATAAGGCCGCTCCAGTTGGAGCGGCCTTATGGCTTTAGCGGGTGCTTCTATCCAGCAAAAATCAAGACCGAACTCAGGCCGCCTGCGGCACCAGCACGGGACGCGGAATGCGCTGGGTACGGGTTTTGAGCAGCTCGATTATCTCCGCGTCATTCTGGTACCGCTCTCCCAGATTCACGAAGTTCTTCGCCAGCAGGTCGTAGCGCCGGCTCATCAGGTACACGAAGATGTGCAGGAAGTGAATGCCGTCGAATACGATGGCGTCGTTCTGGGCGTACTGCGCCACACTGTTGCGGAAGTGCTTGGGGTGCTCGGTCCAGTGCAGGGCCGGCTTGAGGTGGTGGCTGGTGTGGTAGCCATCGTTCCAGCACTTGTGGTTGTAGTTGGTGTTGATGCAGGTAATGCTGTTGGTGTAGCAGTTATCGGGCGCGGCCGCGTCGATGAAAGAGTGCTGGCTCCAGTTACCCAGCATCATCACCACCCGCGACAGGATAACCGGTAGTACAAATACCACCAGCGTGGCGGGCAGGTTCACGAAGCACAGCGCGAAGGTGACGGCAATGTAGAGCAGCTCACCGCGCAGCAGCCGGGCCCGCAGCGTCATTTTATTCTTCCGGCTGAAATAGAGTACCAGCCTGGGAATGCCCAGCAGGAAGAAGTCGCCGAGGTAGCGCAGGAAGCTCCGCCAGGAGTCGCGCTGGTAGAACATGGTGGAGCTTTGGTCGTCGGGCAGGTTGTTTTCGGGGTGGTGCATGCCCATGTGGTGGGTGAAGTACGACTCCGGCGTTTGCCCGAAAAGCGGCCCGATCACCCAGGGAATGTACTTGTTCATAAAGCCGTACTTCTGCTTGAACAGGATGCGGTGGCAGGTGCAGTGCAGCATCAGCCCAAACGGCCCCTTAAACCGGGCATTGCTCAGAAACAGGTACACGGCCAGCACCGCCCACCACGCCCAACCCGTGAGGGCGGGTACAAACAGCAGAACGGCCAGCGGCAGCAGCGTGAGGCTGATGTGCAGCGTGAGGTAGGCAAAGGGCAGGTCCCGCTTATCCTGGATATACTTCAGAATAAATAAATCCAGGAACGAGGGATTCTCGACGGCGGTGTACTCCGGGTCGGTGGTAGCAGTCAGGAATTTCATACGAGGAAAACCGGGTTCTTCTTGTAGTCCACTACGAGTGAACACTCTGATATACTCGCCTGACGGCTGCTTGTTTGCAGGATCAGATGGAAAAGCAAATGAAAAGGCAACGCCGGCCGGATTAATAAATCCCCGGCGGCAGCAGGCCCGGCGGGCCTTCCCTCTTCGGGTAGCACGGCCCAAGGTAAGTAGTTCAAACCCGGCAGTAGCCTGGCCCGCCTCATCGGGCACTGAAAAACCGGCCCCGCCCGGGACCCCAAGCTCTGTGGGGTCCGCCCGCCGGAACTTCTTGCTAACCCGGGCACCTTGGCAGGGCATATGACAGCCCTGCAATCCTTACTTTTCGCCGCGGGTGTGCTTTGCACTGCCGCTCCCCTCGCCGCCCAGACCAAACCAACCGCCCCCGGCACGTCCGCTGCCGCGCCCCGGATCGACCTCAGCCGGGAGGCGCGCGAAAGCCAGTATTTCGCCGACCTCAGCCAACGTCTGCGGGAAGTGTACCGGGCCCCCGGCGACGGCCGGGCCATTGCGCTGCTGAGCCATGCCATCACTGAGTTCCAAGCCCGCAGGAAAGGCCTGCTGGCCGAAGCGGCCCGACCCGGCCCGTAGCGCCCCCCACCAGCCGCCGGCTCTCTGGGTACAGGCGCCGGAAGCGCTGCTAGCCAGCCCGGCCGCGGCTAAAATGCCGGGCCGCCGTCAGCGCAACCCGGCCCTGGAGTACGCTTTTCGGCGTTTTGATGAGGCACAGCTGACCACGCTGGAACCGTTGGAAACGGCGGCGAAATAGAGGGTCAGGCCTAACTTGGGGGTGGCAGCTCGCTATTCACTGCTGTATCTGTCCAAGCTGCGCCACATAGCCCAGCTTTTCCAGCAAGCCCGCCACGGAAGCATCCCGGTCTTTTGCGGCATCAAGTACGGCCCGGATATCCTGGCGAGCCAGCAGCTGGGCTGAGGCCGCAGCCAGATAGAGCCGCAAGGCTGGCTGGCTTTCCGCTACCTCTTCCAGTATCCTTGTTCGGTAGGTCAGCACGTACAGGATATCCTCAAAGTCAGAGTCATACCGCAGATCATCACCCCGGTTTTGCATCGCGCAAAACTTTGTCCCGAGCAGATGCGGCGCATCCAGAATCCGGATTGAGCTGCCGTCCGGTAGCTCATACGCCACTGCCGTGTGTATGCCACTCGTATACCACTGGTTGCTGAAGCCCAGAATACGTTCGTCAGTTGGCATTACGTCCACGGTATACTCTTGCCAGATCCACCGAATCTGCACTCCGCTTTCCGCATCGTTGCGGAAGCCCTTTTTGCGCAGGCTTTCTTCCAGCTGCGCAAAATCTCCGTAAGAGGCGAGTTCTATTATGCAGTCCACATCATCAGTAGGTCGTGACTCCGGCGAGATTTTCGCCGCGCCATACAAGCCAATGGTTGCTCCTCCCACAAAAACGACCTCCGCCCGCATGCTTCCTAATGCATTGGCCACTGCCTGCAAGGCAACGGTATTCGGGGAGCTATGCATAGATATAGTCTTTCATTTTTTGCTGAGCGAGTTTAATCTCGCGAGCCCGCCCTACCCGCAAAGCATCCGTCAGGGCCAGCAACTCATACAGCCGCTCGTCCTGCCGGGCCGCATAAGGCACCTTATTATAAAGCGGTTCGATGGCTTGGCCCCGCTCACTCCCCTGTGGATCGGGCCAGACATACAGTTCCTGACTGACAATCAGCGACCGTAATGGCTCGGCTGAATGAGCTGTTGGCATTCCTACTACCAGGGGGCCGGGTTCGGCGGGAAATACATAGCGCAGGCCATAAAACAGAAAATCCAGAAAGTTTTGCTGGTACACTTCCCGCTTATCTTCCCCCACCAGGCGCACGATCCGGCTCCGTTGCAAGGAGCCCGAGATTTCCGACTGGCTCAACCCCAGCGCTACCGCCAGATGCGTCTGGGCGGTCTGCCGGATGTACGCGCCTTTGTCGCTTTGCAGCAAGCTCTTCAGGCTGATTAATTTCAGCACCACCACGACATCCTGCGGGCGCATTCCTTTATGAGAAATCATGGCTTGATTAGTTACCAAGTATTGCGTATCGCGATACGCAATATAGAATACAAAAAGTTTTGTTTTAAATCGGGCTCTTCCAGCTGGTATCTTTACCCTTGAGAAACGCTGAGACAAGACGAGAAAAAGCAGGGCAAAAACCCAACTGCACTTATTCAAAACTCAGCATTCAAAATTCAGAATTCCCCCGCCGCCATGCCCGTCTTCTCGCACCTGCACTCCCACACCCAATACTCCCTGCTCGATGGCCAGGCCAGCATTGCCGGCCTCATGAAAAAGGCCCAGGCCGACGGAATGCCCGCTGTAGCGCTGACCGACCACGGCAACATGTTCGGGGCGTTCAACTTCGTGGCCGAGGCCAACAAGTACAACGTGAAGCCGATTGTGGGCTGCGAGTTCTACCTGGTGGAGGACCGCCACAAGAAGGCCTTCAGCCGCGAAAAAGGCGAGCGGGACAAGCGCTACCACCAGCTGCTGCTGGCCAAGGACCAGGACGGCTACCACAACCTGAGCAAGCTTTGCTCGATGAGCTTCATCGAGGGCGTGTACAGCAAGTTTCCGCGCATCGACCGGGAGCTGCTGCTCAAGTACCATAAGGGCCTGATTGCCACTTCCTGCTGCATCGGCGCCGAGCTACCCCAGGCCATCCTGTTTCAGAGCGAAGCCAGGGCCGAGGAGCTGCTCAAGTGGTGGCTCGACGTGTTTGAGGACGACTACTACATCGAAATCCAGCGCCACGGGCTGATGAACTTCGACGGCACCGGCAAAAGCCAGGAGGACGTGAACCAGGTGCTGCTGAATCTGGCCCGCAAGTACAACGTGAAGGTTATCTGCACCAACGACTCCCACTACGTCGACCAGACCGACTTCGCGCCCCACGACATCCTGCTCTGCGTGAACACCGGCGAGGAGCACAGCATCCCGGTCGGCGACTTTCAGACCCAGTATTTCCGCCTGATTTCCCAGGACAGCAAGGTTCACTACGACCACATCGACAACCTGCGGCCCCTGGCCGGCCAGGATGCCTTCATCCGCCGCCAGCTCCAGCGCATCGACGAGGAAGCCCAGAGCCCCAAGCCCCGGGCCCGCTTCGGCTTCGCCAACGACCAGTTCTACTTCAAGACCCAGGCCGAGATGAACGCGCTGTTCGCCGACGTGCCGGAAAGCGTGGACAACACGAACGAAATCGTGGATAAAATCACGCCGCCCAAGCTGCAGCGCGATATTCTGCTCCCCAACTTCCCGATTCCTGCCGAGCACGCCAACGCCGACGCCTTCCTGCGCCACCTCACCTACAAGGGCGCTTTTGAAGGCCCCAAGTGCCGCTACTCCGACCGCACTCCCGAAATTGAGGAGCGCCTCGACTACGAGCTGCGCGTGATTGAAACGATGGGCTTTGCCGGCTACTTCCTCATCACCCAGGACTTCATCAACCACGGCCGCAGCATCGGCGTGGCCGTGGGGCCGGGCCGGGGCTCGGCGGCGGGCTCGGCGGTGGCCTACTGCGTGGGCATCACCAACATCGACCCCATTAAGTACTCGCTGCTGTTCGAGCGGTTCCTGAACCCGGAGCGCGTGTCGATGCCCGATATCGACATCGACTTCGACGACGTGAACCGGCAGAAAGTCATCGACTACGTGGTGAATAAGTACGGCAAAAACCAGGTGGCCCAGATTATCACCTTCGGCACCATGGCCGCCAAATCGTCGATTAAAGACGTGTCGCGGGCTATGGAGCTGCCCCTGCAGCTGGCTAACGACCTGGTGAAGATGGTGCCCGAGCAGGTGGGCACCACCCTGGCCAAGGCCTTTGCCGAAAACCAGGAGCTGGACTCCATCCGCCGCGACGACGCGCCCGACAACCTGCGCGGCCACATCCTGCGTCTGGCCACCCAGCTCGAAGGCTCGGTGCGCAACACCGGCATCCACGCCGCCGGCGTCATCATCGCCCCCGACGACATCACCAAGTACATTCCCGTCTCCACCTCCAAGGACTCGGACCTGCTCATCACCCAGTTCGACGGCAAGGTCATCGAGAGTGCCGGGATGCTGAAGATGGACTTTCTGGGCCTGAAAACCCTGACCATCATCGTGGATGCCATCAATCTGATCGAGCGCAACCACGGCGTCAAGATCGACATCGACGAAATCCCGATTGACGACCTGAAAACCTACGAGCTCTACCAGCGCGGCGACACCATCGGCACGTTTCAGTTCGAGAGTGAGGGCATGCGCATGTACCTCAAGGACCTCAAGCCGACCAACATCGAGGATTTGATTGCCATGAACGCCCTGTACCGGCCGGGCCCGATGCAGTTCATTCCGAACTTCATCAACCGCAAGCACGGCCGCGAGGTGGTAGAGTACCCGCACGAGCTGCTGGAGCCCATTCTGAACTACTCCCAGGGCATTTGCGTCACCGGCGACACACTGGTGCATGATGCCGACACCGGGGCGCGGGTGCGGATTGACGAGTTGGCCGGCCGCGTGGGCACTTTCCGGGTGCAAGGCGTGGATGCCGACCTCAACCCGGCCGTGGCCCCCATCACCCGCTTCTTCGACAACGGCGTGCGCGAGGTGGTGCGGGTGCGCCTGCACGACGGCTCGACGGTAACGATGACGCCCGACCACCAGGTGCTCACCGAAGCCGGCTGGCAGGCAATCGGCCAGCTCGCGCCCGGCGACTATATCGCCGCGCCCCGCCAACTGGCCGTGGCAAACGAAACCGATTACGACCTCCACAAGCTCCGCACCCTGGCCTACCTGCTGGCCGACGGCTCCCTGACTTCCGGCGCCTGCTGCGACTTCGTGTCGCGCAGCCCGGCCCTGGTGGCCGCCTACACCACCAGCACCACCGCCGCTTTTGAAAACCTGACCATCAGCACCTTGCCCCAGGTCCGGGAGGTAACGCGGGTATCGGTGAAGGTGGCCGAGAAGGCCTATTATCACCAGCCCACCAGTCTGCTGGCCTGGCTGCGGGAGCTGGGCCTGAAGACCCCAAAGGGCGGGCTGCCCTCGCGGGAGAAATTCGTGCCCGAGTTCGTATTCGGCCTGAACCCGGCCTGCATTGCGCACTTCGTGGCCGCTTTATGGGACTGCGACGGGCACGTGGGCGAGAAGATCTGCTTCTACAAAACGATTTCGCCCCAGCTGGCCCGCGACGTGCAGACGCTGCTGCTCCGCCTGGGTTTGCGGGCGGTAACCTACGAAACCAGCTACCATAACCCCGGCGACGGGCAGCCCACCCCGGCCTACCAGATCAGCACCTACCAGCTGCGCGAGTTCGACGCTTTGGTTGGCCCCCACCTGGTGGAAAAGCGCCGCCGATACGGTGAGCGGGCCACCCCGGCTACCACCGCAACGGTTGGCCGGCAGGCTTTCGTGGCCGAACTGCGCCAGGCCTGGACCGGCTCAGACAAAGCCCTGATGCGCACCCACGGTTTCGACCGCCAGCACCTGCAACCGGCGCGGCTGGCCCGCAACCCCCGCATCAGTGCGGCCGTGGTGGCTCCGCTGACGCGGACGCTACCGCTGCCGGCTACCGAGCGGAACTTGCGGGTTCGGTGGGAGGAAATTGTCAGCATCGAGCCGGCCGGGCAGCAGCCGGTGTACGACATTGAGGTGGCCGGCATCCACAACTTCGTGGGCAACAACGTCATCCTGCACAACTGCGTCTATCAGGAGCAGATCATGCAGGCAGCCCAGATTATGGCCGGTTACTCGCTGGGCGGGGCCGACTTGCTACGCCGCGCGATGGGGAAGAAGGACATGAAGAAAATGGCCCAGGAGCGGGACAAATTCATCGAAGGCTGTAAAACGCTCCACGGCATCGCGGCCAAAAAAGCCAACGAGGTGTTCGACGTGATGGAGAAGTTTGCCGCCTACGGGTTTAATCGCTCACATTCAGCGGCTTACAGCATTGTCGCCTACCAGACCGGCTACCTCAAGGCCCACTACCCGGCCGAGTACATGGCCGCCGTGCTCACCAACAACATGGGCGACATCAAGAAGGTGACGTTCTTCATTGAGGAAGCCCGCAAGCAGGGCGTGGCCGTGCTCGGCCCCGACGTGAACGAATCCATTCTGAAGTTCAACGTGAATGCCCAGGGCCAGATCCGCTTCGGCATGGCCGCCATGAAGGGCTCGGGCGAGGCCGCCGTGGAGGAAATCGTGCAGGAGCGCGACAAGGGCGGCCACTACGCCGACATCTTCGACTTTGCCCGCCGGGTGAACCTGCGGGCCGTGAACAAGAAAACCTTCGAAAGCATGGCCCAGGCCGGCGCCTTCGACTCGTTTGAGCGTTACCACCGCCGCCAGTTTCTGGAGGCTCCGGCCAATGACCAGAACCTGATTGAGAAGGCCATGAAGGTGGGCCAGCAGCATCAGGCCGCCAAGGAATCTGCCCAGCAAAGCCTCTTCGGCGGCGGCGGTGGCGAAATGGCCATTCCCATGCCCAAGATTCAGGATATGGAACTCTGGAGCCCCACCGAGAAGCTGCGCCGGGAAAAGGAAGTCGTGGGTTTCTACCTCTCCGGCCACCCGCTCGACGACTTCAAGCTCGAAATCGACTCCTATTGCACCTGCGGGCTGGACAAGATCGAGACCTTCAAAAACCGCGACGTGACGGTAGCCGGGCTTATTTCCAATGTGCTGTTCAAGACCACCAAGACCGGCCAGCCCTTCGTGTCGTTCAACGTGGAAGACTACGAAAGCAGCCTGAACCTGGCCCTGTTCCGCGACGACTACACCAAGTTTTCCAGCATCATCAACCCCCGCAACTACGACAAGGAGCAGGTGCCGCCGATGTTTATCCGGGGCAAGTACCAGCAGCGCTTCCGCGACTCCGACCAGTTCGAGTTCAAGGTGATGACCATGGAGCCGCTGTTTCACGTGGCCGAGAAGCTCGCCAACGGCGTGCGGGTCCAGCTCGACCTGCGCACCATCACCGAGCCCTTCATGGACCGCTTCATGGAAGCCGTGGAAAGCGCGCCAGGCTCCAAGAAGCTCGAAATCAAGTTCGCCGAGCCCCACGAGCACCTGGCCGTCGACACCTACTCCCGCCGCTACCGCATCGAGCCCAAGGAGTTTATCCGCCGGATGCGCGCCATGGAAATCGACGCCTGCCAGCTGATTTGATCTTTGACTTTCCCGGCTTTTGAGCAAATGCCGCAGATTTTTTCAGTCATAATCGAAAGAATCTGCGGCATTTGCTTTGACTATCAGCAGGGCTACGCGGCCGTACGACAAGGTTATAAGTCCCTATCTGCCACTCTGTCCTGATTGAACTTTCCGGCCCGGGGCTTGTTGAACTCCCAATCTGCTACCTTGCGGCCTCAATGCTCGTAAGCAGCTGGATAACTCAACCCACAAACCCCCTACTGTTATGGGACACAAAGCCATCGAAATCACCGATGCTAATTTCGACGAAATCATCAACTCCGATAAGCCCGTGCTCGTGGATTTCTGGGCCGAATGGTGCGGTCCCTGCCGTATGGTGGGTCCGGTAGTAGAAGAGCTGGCCGGCGAATACGAAGGTCGCGTCGTAATCGGCAAAGTTGACGTGGACTCCAACCCGCAGACGTCCGCCAAGTTCGGCATCCGCAGCATCCCTACGCTGCTCGTCTTCAAAAACGGTCAGGTGGTCGACAAGCAGGTTGGCGCTGTTCCCAAGCACGTTCTGGCCCAGAAGCTCGACGCCCAGGTTACGGCCTAAGCTTCCTTTTGAAATACCAAAAAGCCCCGTTCCTCACCAGGAACGGGGCTTTTTGGTTTCAGTAGCGATTAGTAACCCTAGTAGGTTTCGTCCGGGTTACCCGCCCGGGCTTCGGTGGGCGGAGTCTGGGTAGCTTTTATTCCCCCGAAGATCTTGAAGTTGGGCGCAAACATGATGGGCAACGTGTAGGTCATAGCGGTGGGAACATTGTACTCGCGGCCCGGCCGGAAAGCGGGCAGGCTGGTGACGACCCGGCGCGCTTCCGTATCTACTTCCGCCGACACCCCCCGCACTACGCGCACCTGGCTCACCCGGCCGTCTTCGCCCACGGTGTAGGATACGTATACCTTGCCCGTAATATTTTTACGGCGCGCAGCCTTAGGATACAGCGTATTGCGCGCCAGATACTGCAACAGGACCACTTCGCCGCCGGGAAACTGAGCCGCCTGCCGCCGCCGGAGCGACCCTTTGTAAGGCGTACCATCAGCGTTGAAGAACGTCATGCCCAGGCTGCGCCCCCGGTCCAGGTGTTCGATGGCGCTGGGCTGGCCCGTATCGTAGTAATAGCGCCATTCACCGTGCTGCTGCCCCGCCACATAGTCGCCGCGGGAACGTTTCTGACCATTGCGGTGGACGCTCAGCCAATGGCCTACCCGCTGCCCGTCGGTATATTCCCCGCGCTGGCTCACGTGTCCGTCCTCGTACCACGAAACGTACATTCCATCGGCCTCGTCATCACGGTAATGCACCTGGCCGGCTTTGGCCCCGTTTGGATGGTACCAGGTCAGGGTACCGTTGCGTACGGCCGGCTCAATGGAAGAAAGCGTGCCGCGCAGCAGTAACGTACCCGCCAGGGAATACTCACGCATCGCATAGCCACTTTCGCCCTTACGGTCTACCAACCGGTAGTGAGTCGCACTATCAGGTACGGTTTCCTCACCGTGGGCGTTGAGGTAGACCGCCGGCATCGTCTGACCAGGGGCGGAGAGCACCGCCATCATGAAAAAGTAAAACGCGGCAAGGCAGACTTTCATAAGGCGCTACGCGGATAGGGGTCAGTCTAGGAAAGATACTGAGTTATCGGGGCGTAGGCAACCCCAGGGCCTGGCTTTGTTCGAAAAATACTATACAAACTATGTTCTAACCAGATTACTCCGTGGAATTCAGACCGCAAAAAACGGCCTTTCCGCGGTGCGGAAAGGCCGTTTTTTGCATTTTCGATCAGGTAAAGGGCCGCTGGGCGCGGCTGCCGTTGTGGCTCAAACTGGCCGTTTACAGCAATTGAATCGGGCGGTTCAGGGTTTCTTCGAGCGAGATGAGGGTTTCTGTTCGCTCAATCCCTTCAATCAGCTGCACCCGGTTGTAGAGCACGTCGCGCAGGTGCTGGGTATCCCGGCATACCAGCCGGGCAAAGACCCCGTAGGCACCGGTCGTAAAGTGAATATTCACGACTTCCGGAATCTCGCGCAGCTGCTCCGCGACACTATGATACACCGAGCTTTTTAATAGGTAGATGCCCAAAAAGGCACTTACCCCGTAGCCCAGCTTCTGATAATCCATCTTAAGCGTTGCCCCTTTTACGATACCTAACTCCTCCAGACGGGCCATCCGCACGTGAACCGTACCACCTGACACATTTACTTTACGGGCAATTTCGGTGTAGGGAATCTTCGCATCTTCTACCAACAGCGCCAGAATCTTCCGGTCGGTGTCATCAAGTTCGTAATTACGGGCCATTTTTTAGTTTGTTGATTGCCTATATTTCTATTAAAGGCGTTTTTAATTAAAATGTTTGCAAATTTACACCTCAATAGCTGAAGATATTTTATTACTTCAGCACAAACACTACATTTGTCATAATCCGATGTAGACGACACGGCTTACCTTGTAGGATGATGGAACTGGCAGACATACCCTCCTCTCTCGGGGGTGGTGATTCGGGAGAAACTGGTCCGGCGGCCGGCTAACTACACCGTGAAGGTTCGACCCCTTCTTCTACAGCTTTAAGTGGATAGTGTGAAGAGGGAAAACAGGAACGTATCTGGGTGGGTACGTTCTTATTGCTGAGCGACTGTATCTGGGTGGGTACAGTCCTTCTATGAAGAGGCTGCATCTGGGTGGATGCAGCCTTTTTTGGGTCTATACTGGCTGAACTTATCCGTGTAGATAACCCTACCCTCTCCCAAATTTTGCGCAAATAACGCCAATTTTGGCCAGGAAGTATAGATAGGAAGGCAAAACTAACCGTTTGGCAAACTGGGACCAGCCTCAGAATCCTCCTTGCTTGGCCGGGCTAAGGCCGCCCTCCGACGGCCACCGGATTGCCCTGCTGACGGTATTGACGCAGGCCCGCATCCAGAAAAGCAACAAACTCCGCGACGGAAGGCTCGTAGGCGATTGGCGTAACCAACGGCTTACCGCTCGCATCCTCAGGATCGAACAAAACATAGTAGGGCTGAGCATTCACGCCGTAGCGCGTTACCTGCAGATCGGCATTTTGTTTGCCCAGCGTAGACTTAAGCTGGTTGTCACGCCGGGAAGTATACCACTCTTGTTTGGGCAGTTCGGTTTTATCGTCGACGTACAGGGCCACCACCACGTAATTTTCGCGCAGACGCTGCAGAACCTGCGGATCGCTCCAGACAGTTGCCTCCATTTTGCGGCAGTTTACACAAGCGTGGCCGGTGAAATCAATAAAAACGGGCTTCCCCTGCTCGCGGGCACAGCGCCTGGCCTGCTCCAGATCAAAGTAGCCCTGCAAACCGTGGGGAAGCTCCAGAAAGTCGGCGTAACGCGGGGCTTCACAAAGCGCGCTGCGGGCCGGAACGGCCACGGCTCCGGCGGCCCGGTTCAGCGAAAAGTCGTGGTTGCTCTGCGGGGGCAGGTAGCCCGCCAGCAGCGGCAGCGGGGCGCCAAACAGGCCGGGCACCAGATACACCATGAAGCCGAAGGCGAAAATGGCCATCAGCAAACGTCCCACGCTCAGGTGGCTCAGGTCGCTATCGTGGGAGAGTTTGTACTTGCCCAGCAGGTAGAGTCCCAACAGGCCGGACAGCGTGATCCAGAGCACGAGATACAGGTCGCGGGGCAGCAGGTTCCAGTGGTAGGCCAGGTCGGCCATACTCAGAAACTTAAGTGCCAGCATCAGCTCGATGAAGCCCAACACGACTTTCACCGTGTTGAGCCAGCCCCCCGAGCGGGGCAGACTTTTCAACCACGACGGGAAGATGGCAAACAGCGTGAAGGGCAGCGCAAAAGCCAGGGAGAAACCCAGCATACCCACCACCGGCAGCACCGTCTGCCCCCGGGCCGCCAGCCCCAGCACCGTAGCCACAATAGGTCCGGTGCAGGAAAAAGACACCAGTACCAGCGTAAAAGCCATGAAGAACACACCGAGCCAGCCGCCCTTGTCGGCCTGCGCATCGGCTTTGTTGACCAGTGCGTGCGGGAGCGTGATTTCGAACAGCCCCAGAAACGACAGGCCGAATACCACGAAAACCACGAAGAAAATCAGGTTGGGGAGCCAGTGAGTGGCCATGAAGTTGGGCCCGTCTTCGCCCAGCAGCCGCGCCACAATCACCCCGATGATGGTATAGATCAGAATAATGGACAGGCCGTAGACCAGAGCTTTCATGATTCCCTGCCGCCGGCTGTCGGAGCTGCCGGTGAAGAAGGAAACCGTCATGGGCACCATCGGGAACACGCAGGGCGTGAGCAGAGCAGCCAGCCCGGAAAGAAAAGCCAGGAAGCCGAAACTCCACAGGCCCCCACTTTCCGGGGCGGCAGCTGCCGCCGTAACCGGAGCAGCAACCGCCCCGGTGACAGCCGATGCCGCAGCAGTATCCCGCTCCGGGGCCTGACTCAAAGCCAGGGCCGGCGCAGCGCTATCAGCAGCTATGGCGGCAGAAGCCATTGGGCGGGGTTCGGTTGCCGACTTAGCAGCCGGGGTAGCCGGCAAGGCTACGGCGGCCGGCGTTGAGGGCGGCGCCACGGCCGCCGTACCCGTCACCGCTATCGGGCCGAAGCTCAGCGTTTCGGCGCCCGGCACGCAGCGGCCATCCACGTCGGTGCAGGTCTGGTATTCTACGTCCGCTTTGATGGTTAACGGGCCGGGCTGCAATACGCGGATGCGCTGGCGGATCTGGCCGGTTTTCTCGAAGTAGGTGATGTCGCCCTTAAATATCTCGTCAAACTTCTTCTTCGTACCGATAGACTTGGGCTTGCCGACCAGCTCATAGGCGGCACTCTTCCCGAGGGTGAGGGTGAAAACCGTCGGCCCCAGATCGGGGTCAAAATCGGTGGCATAGAGGTGCCAGTTGTTGTCGATGCGGGCATTCACCAGCAGCTCTATTTCCTCACCTACCGGTGCCGTGGGCTTACTCAGCGCGGTACTAAGCTTGGTAGGAGTCAGCACCTGGGCCCAAACGGTACCGGCCAGGAACACGCACAGGACGAGCAAAACTATTTTTTTAAACGCAGGCATGCAGCAGCAAAAGGGCGGTGATAACACTGGACAACAAACAAAGTACGGCAGGAAGTGTCACAAACTTGTACTTCCCTGGTCCCGCTTACCGGCCAGAGGATAGTATGCCGGGCCGGAATGGCCAATCTTAGGGCTATTTCTGGCTGCGCCGGAACCGCTTAGGTGAAATCCCGTACTTTTGAAGCATAAAGGAAGCTGTGCCGTCCGTGCCGAAGCCTCCGAACCTATGGCCTTAAATATTCTTTTTACCGTTCTGCTGGTTTTGCTGAACGGGTTTTTCGTGGCGGCTGAGTTTGCGTTCGTCAAAGTCCGGCTCTCGCAAATCGAGATCAAAGCCCAGAGCGGCAACCGTTTGGCCAAGCTGGTGCTGAACATGCTCAAGGATCTGAACTACTACCTTTCCGCCACCCAGCTGGGAATTACGCTGGCGTCGCTGGCGTTGGGCTGGATTGGCGAAAGCGTGGTAGCCGAGGTGGTCATGGCTATCATCCGTCAGTTTGGCATCACCCTCGCTCCCACCGCAGTACACCAGATTTCGCTGGTCACCTCTTTCTCCATCATTACCGTCCTGCACATTGTGCTTGGGGAGCAGGCGCCCAAGGTGCTGGCCATTCAGAAGCCCGAAAACACGAGCATGGCCATAGCCATTCCGCTGCGGGCCTTTGCCTTCGTCACCTTCCCGCTTATCTGGATCCTGAACAAGCTCTCCAATATGGTAGCGGGCCTGTTTGGGGGGCAGGTCACGCACGGCTCCGAAGCCCACTCGGCCGATGAGCTGCGCCTGCTGCTCGACCAGAGCATGCAGAGCGGCGAGATTCAGGATTCGGAGCACGAGCTGATTGAGAACGTGTTTCAGTTCAACGACCGGATGGTAAAGCAGATTATGGTGCCCCGCACCAAGATTGCCGCCATCGACGTGAACGCGCCCCAGGAACAGGTACTCGAAATGGTGTACAGTGAAGGCTATTCGCGGGTGCCGGTGTACGAGGACTCCATCGATAACATCGTCGGGATTCTTTACGTGAAGGACCTGCTGCAGATCATCCGTCGCAACGAGCCGATCGTGCTGCCCAAGATTATGCGGCCGGCGTATTTCGTGCCCGAAACCAAGAAGATCAACCGCCTGCTGCGCCAGTTTCAGCGCAAGCACATGCACATTGCCATCGTCTCCGACGAGTTCGGCGGCGTGTCGGGTATCGTGACCATCGAAGACATTATTGAAGAGCTGGTGGGCGAAATCCAGGACGAGTACGACAACGAGGTGCCGGTGGTGGAAAAGGTATCGGAAACCGAATACCGCGTCAACACGTCCACCTCCATCTCCGACGCCAACGAATACCTGCCCTTCCCCCTGCCCGAAGGCGGCGACTACGAAACCGTGGGCGGCCTGCTCAACGTGATTTACGGCAGCATTCCGGAAGTCGGCGACGTGGCCGCGCTGGACCATTACGAATTCCGGGTGCTCAAACGCTCCCGCCGCGTAGTCGAGCTGGTACAGGTGCGCGTCACCACCTCCCGGGAGCGGGCCGCCGAAGCCGAAGAAAGCCTGGGCCTGTAGCCGCAGCTTGGCCGCACCGGGTAAAAAGGCCACCTTTGCGGCCTCTTCAAATTCCCCGTATGGATGCTTCCCTGACCCGCCGGTTTCTGAACTGGCTGATTGATAACGTGGGCGTACTGCTGCTGCTGACTGTGCTGGTCCGGCTGGGCAGCAACCCCGCCGCCACCCGCCTGTACCTGCGCCTGGCATCGGTGGGCTTGCTGTTCATCTACTACGTCGGGACTGAGTTCTTCTTCCAGCGCAGTCTGGGGAAGCTGCTCACCCAAACCGTGGTCGTGAGCCGCGACGACGAGCGACCCTCCTTCGGCGCCATTCTGCTGCGCACCGTTTGCCGGTTTATTCCGCTGGAACCGGTAAGCTTGCTGCTTAGCGGAAAACGGGCCTGGCACGATTCGCTTTCGGGCACGAAGGTGGTTTTTGTAAATTATTAACTTTAGTTTTGACTCATCTTTTTTTTCCTTTCCTCCATTTCCATCTTTCTATGAAGCAACTGCGTCAGTTTGTCATTATTGCCTTAGCCACAGCCGCCTTATCCAGCTGTGCAACCGTGTTCGGCGGTCCGGTTACTACTTACCAGAAAACCAAGCCCGCCGCCGGTCAGCCCCAGCGGGACATCCGCGTGGGTGCTTTGGTAGCGGATATTCTGCTGTTCTGGCCCGGCGCAGTTATCGACTTCGCTACCGGCGCTATCTACAAGCCCCAGGCTGCGGCTGCGGCTGCCAAGTAGGCGCGCTGAATCAAAAAAAGGGCCTGCACACGCGTGCAGGCCTTTTTTTTGTTGCGTATGGCTTCCTCTGGTTCGGTCAGGTGCCTATCCATCCCGCGTACAGCACGTAGTTATCGGCGGTGCGGCTGATGGTGGCCCGCTGCGCTTCCGTCACCGGCTTTATTTTGCGGGCCGGAATGCCGGCGTAGAGGTAGCCGGCTTCGCACACCGTATTTTCCAGCACCACGGCCCCGGCCGCCACAATGCAGCCCCGCTGCACCACGGCCTGGTCCATGACGATGGCGCCCATGCCGATGAGCACGTCGTCTTCCACGGTGCAGCCGTGCACGATGGCGCGGTGCCCGATGCTGACCCGGGACCCAATGGTGGTAGCGGCTTTCTGGTAGGTGCCGTGCAGCACCGCGCCGTCCTGAATGTTGGTCTGGTCGCCGATGCGGATGCTGTTCACGTCGCCGCGAATGACGGCGTTGAACCACACGGTGCAGTCGGTACCCAGCGTCACGTCGCCCACGATAGTGGCGTTATCGGCCACGAAGCAGTTGGGGCCGAGCTGGGGCAAAACGCCGTGGACCGGCAAAATCAGAGCAGGCATCAGAAAAAGCAGTAGGGTGGTAAAATCAGGAAGCCTGGTTGAAGCCGGGCAATCAAGCGCGAACAACCAGCCTGGGGCAATATCTTTTGTCGTCTCTACCGCGTCAGCATCCGCTTCCAGGTGCCTTTGTGCAGGTTGTACTTCAGCGTGCTGGGCAGGGCCTGCCAGAAATACTTGTTTACTTCCACCGCGAAGCTCGGCTGCATGTAGCAGTTGATGGTGCAGCCTTCGCACTGCGGCAACCGGCCTTCCAGCGCCACCAGCCGCCCCACGGCCGGCGAGTGGTACAGGTCGAATAGCTGACCGTCGATGGGGAATTTCTGCTCCCCCAGGTGGTAGCAGGGCAGCACCAGCTCGTTGCTGGGCGAAATAACCAGGGTGGTGCTGGCGGCCTTGCACACAGGCGCGGTCACGTGGTTGCCGCCGTCCTTGCGCAGCTGAATGAACGCCTCGTTCAGATACACGCCCTTCCGCTTGCCAAAGGCCGACAGGTAGTCCAGCTCGGCAGCCGTGAGCTGCCCGCCCGTAGCCACGGAGTTGTATTCGAAGGCCGGGTTCAGAATCAGCACCAGGCCGTTAGGCTGGGCGATGTCGCGGTACACGGCCTCGAGGTCATGCAGGTTTTCGCGGAACACGGTGAACAGAATGTCGGGTCTTTCCCCCAGCTCTTTGGCCACCCGGATGCTTTCAAAAACGAAATCGTAGCAGGCCACGCCGCGTCCTTGGTCGTGTACTTCCTTTTCGGAAGAATCGAGGGAGAAGTGCAGCATATCCACTTTACCGCGCAGCCGCTCCGCGTACTTAGGGTAGAGCAGGCAGTTCGTCGTCAGGGTGGTGATGAAGCCCATGTCGTGCGCCAGGGCCACAAACTCGTGAATCTGACGGTGCAGCAGCGGTTCCCCGCCCGTGAAATCCACCACGCTCACGCCCAGGCGCTTCAGGTCGCGCAGGTTCTGCTCCACATCGGCCAGCTGAATGTAGGGCGAGGGTTTTTCCCAGATGTCGCAGAACGAGCACCGCGCATTGCACCGGTAGGTGACGTAGTAATTGCAGAGAACCGGGTGATGGATAAGGCGCATAGGTGCCGTAAAGATAGGCAACTACACCGGCCGCCATCCGCCCCGCCACATACCAGGTAACTGCTAAAAGCGTTACGGGCTTGTTTTACCGCGTATCATCCCGAAAAGCATTGCTATGAACGGCTACTCTTTGCTGCTGGGCACTCTCCTGGCGGCCACCTTTACCGGCTGCGAACAGGAAAAGGTGTCGCCCGACGGAGGCTACCTGGTTGTCGGCCGGTATTATGGAGAATGTATAGGGGAAAGCTGTATCGATATTTTCAAAATCGATACGGTGGCCGAGCGGCTGTATGAAGATACTGCCGATACTTACCCTTCTTCAGAGCGGCCCTACGAGGGACGGTACCAGCTGAAAAGCCAGCCCCTGTACGAGCAGGTCCGGGTCCTGCCTCAGCACGTCCCGGCTCAGCTGCTTACCCAACCTACCGGTATCGTCGGGCAGCCGGATTTCGCCGACGGAGGCGGGTATTACGTAGAAGTAAGCGCCGCTGGACAGCGTAAGTTCTGGCTCATCGACACGCAGAAGAACAACATCCCGGTTTATCTGCACGCGTTTGTGGATGAGCTGGATGCGAAGATCAGGAGCCTCCAATAGCCAGGACGGCCTTTGAGCCTATCAAAATAGGGCGTCATGCTGAGCTGGTCGAAGCATCTCGCGTGCTGACGTAGGAGTAGTAATCTAACGTCAGCACGCGAGATGCTTCGACCAGCTCAGCATGACTGTTCTTTTTAGCCTATTTGGATAGCCTCTCAGTGCAGCAGTACGCCCCAGCTTTTCTCCCAATGCGCCGGGGTAGCAGCCAATGCCTCGGCCGTTGGCTGTCCATAGTGCTCCAGATAATAAGTACAGAAGCCTTTAAGGGGACAACGGGCGCAGTCGGGTTGGGTGAAAAAGCAGATGTGCTGGCCGTGCCAGTAGTTGTGCTTGTGAAAGTTGAGCAGCACTACCGGGTCGGGCGGCAACTGAGCCAGCAGCACCTGGTGGGCCTTGTCCACCAAAGCCCTGGGGCCAATCATGCCCACCCGCTGCGCCACCCGGTGCACGTGCGTATCGACGGGCAACACCGGCTTTTGAAAGTTAAAGAGCAACACCAGCGACGCCGTTTTCAACCCGATACCGGGCATCGCCGTCAGCCAGGCCAGGCCCTTTTCGGCCGGCCATGCCGCCAGGAAGTCGAGGGTGAAAGCGCCCTGCTCGGCTTTAATGCGGGCCAGGATTTCCTGAATGCGCGGCGCCTGCGTATCGGGCCAGCGGGTGGTGCGGATGGCGTGGGCCAGCGCCGCTACCGGCGCGGCCAATACCCCATCCCAGTCGCCAAACTCAGCCAGCATCCGGTTATAGGCCAGCTCCTCATCGGCATGCGTGGTGCGGTGCGACAGCAGTGTGGAGATAAGCTCGCGCATGGGCGGGCGGCGGGGTTCGAGGGGTAGCGGACCGTAAAACTCGTGCAGAATCAACTGGTTCTGCCAGGTTTTCTGCTCCGGCGTCAGCGTGGTGGCAGCAGTGCTCATAGGCAGGCTTTACCGCCTGATGCGCGGTCGGGTTACGCCCAACCCAAAATCCGGCGTGAGGCACCCGCCGCCGCGCGGGACGGACGCCAGACTCTGAGCCACCAAAAAAGGGCAGCTCCTTTCGGAAGCTGCCCTGTTCTAGGTTCTAAACCAAGCTTAGATGGTGCCTTTTTCGGCCGCTTTCTTCAGCTTTTCGTTGGCGTAGATAGCTACTTCCACCCGGCGGTTGGCAACCCGGCCCGACTCGGTCGCGTTGTCGGCAATAGGCTGCTGCGAGCCGTAGCCCGTTACGGTGAAGCGCGAAGCCTCAACGCCTTGCTCCTGGGTGTAGTTGGCCACGGCCTGGGCCCGGCGCTGCGACAAAGGATTGTTGACGGCGTCGTTGCCGCTCGTGTCGGTGTGGCCTTCTACCAGCACGTTGGTATCGTTGTACTTGATGAGCGTCTTGGCCAGCTCCGCGATATTCTCCCGGGCCTGAGCCGTCAGAGCCGATGAGTTCTTGCCGAACAGCAGGCCCGAGTCGAAGGTAATCTTGATGCCTTCCCCTACCCGCTCAACGCGGGCCCCGGACATTTCCCGCTTCAGCTCGGCGGCCTGCTTATCCATACGGCGGCCAATTAGGGCACCACCAGCACCACCTACGGCAGCCCCAATGATAGCGCCGCCGGCGGTGCTGTTCTTGCCCCCGATTACGCGGCCCAGAACGCCCCCGACTACGGCTCCGCCCCCGGCGCCAATCAGGGCACCCTTAGCGGTTTTGCTCCAGGGTTTTCTAGTCTTGGTTGTGGTCGTGGTCGTGGTTTGGGCTTCGGCTACGTTGGAGCCGAGCAGCACGACGGCCAGCAGAGCGGCGAAATACGAACGGAGATTTTTCATGTGTTTTGCTTTTGTGGGTTTGGTCTGAGGTTAAGAGCAGCTGATTGCGGGGTCAAACTTAATAGAGTTTACAGAACCCCGCTACTGTTCTGCTGGAAGGAGCGTTGCAACCACCTTGCCAAAAAGTCGCAAGCCGGGGCAGAATCCCTGAAAAGCTCCTTTAAACGCTTTTAAAGGCATTTTCGAAGAGGGAATTTTTCTACTTCCGGCTCTGCGGCTACGAAAGCTGCGGGTGATTTCCGGCCTGCCGGCAACTAAATATTTTGCGTAAAACGGCCATTGGCCAACGGCCAAAAACCTCCACAAAAAAGACCGCGCCAGTCGACGCGGTCTTTTTTGAAAACTGGCGGGCTCCTTACAGACGGTTCTGCTCGGCGGCCTTCTTCATCTTCTCGTTGGCGTAGATAGCAACCTCTACCCGACGGTTAGCCTGCTTGCCTTCCACCGTGGTGTTGTCGCCAATCGGCTGCGAAGAACCGTAGCCCTGGCTGGTCACGCGGGCGGCATCAACCCCCTGGGTGGTGGTATAGTTGGCCACGGCCTGGGCCCGGCGATCCGACAGCGGCTGGTTGATGGCATCCGTGCCGGAAGCATCGGTATGGCCTTCGATCAGCACGTTGGTGTCGGGGTATTTCTGGAGGATGGCGGCCATCTTCTGGATTTCCGTCATGGAAGCAGCCCGCAAGGTAGCGCTGTTGGTATCGAACAGAATGCCCGAATCGAAGGTGATTTTGATACCCTCGCCCACGCGCTCCACTTTGGCGTTTTGCATATCGCGCTGGAGCTCTTCGGCCTGCTTGTCCATTTTGCGGCCAATCAGGGCCCCCCCGGCTCCGCCTACCGCGGCCCCAATGATAGCGCCGGCAGCCGTGCTGTTCTTGCCCCCGATTACGCGGCCCAGCACACCACCTACTACGGCTCCGCCCCCGGCCCCGATCAGACCGCCCTTAGCCGTCTTGCTCATCCCGGTTTTGCGGGGGCCACTCCCGTTGGTAGCCTCCGGGATGTTGGGGTTACGGGTAGTAGCGCACGACCCCAAAAACAGGGTCATAGCCATAAACAAAGAGAGCAATGATTTAGAGGAGTTCATCAGAATGAAATTAGTGAAAGGGAAAAAGGAAGAGCTGAGTTGACTTTCGGGGATGCTTACTGGGTTTTCGGGCAAAATGTTTACCTAATATAGCCCGCTGGCTATACCCGTTTGAGGAAGAGGCCGGTACTTTCCGGGAGGGGTAGGAGAAAGCCCATTCCCCGCGCCGGTTGCGCGATGAATGGGCTTTTCCAAAAAGCTTGCCGGAAATAGTTGCGCGCCTAATTTCGGCCCCGCTGAACCGGCGAAGCTTCGGGAGCGGCAACGGCGGCGGGTTGCAGCATCGTCAGCAGATCAGTGAGTTGCTGCTTGAGGTCCTTACGGTCGACGATAAAATCCAGGAAGCCGTGTTCGAGCACAAATTCGGCGCTCTGGAAATCTTTCGGCAAATCCTTGCCGATGGTTTCCTTGATCACCCGCGGACCGGCGAAGCCAATCAGAGCGCCGGGTTCGGCGATGTTGAAGTCCCCCAGCATGGCGAACGAGGCCGTCACGCCGCCCGTGGTCGGGTCGGTGAGCATGGAGATATAGGGGATGCCCGCTTCGGAGAGCATCGCCAGCCTGGCCGAGGTTTTAGCCATCTGCATCAACGAGTAGCCCGCTTCCATCATCCGGGCGCCCCCCGATTTGGAAATCATCAGGAACGGAATGCGGTGCTGGCGGGCGTAGTCGATGGCCCGGGCAATTTTTTCGCCGACCACTGACCCCATGGAGCCGCCGATAAACTTGAAATCCATGCAGGCTACTACCAGGTCCAGGCCGTTGAGCTGGCCGTGGGCCGCGCGCACGGCATCAGTCAGGCCCGTGGTCTGCTGCGTCGCGGCGAGGCGCTTCGGGTACGCTTTGGTATCAACAAACTGTAAGGGGTCGGCGGAGGTAAGGGCCGCGTCGAGTTCCGTGAACTCATTACCGTCGAACAGCAGCTCGAAGTACTCGGCCGAATCAATCCGGTCGTGGTGGTTGCACTTGGCGCAGGTATACAGCAGACGTTTGTGCTCGGCCATCGGGGCCACGGTTTTACACTCCGGGCACTTATACCACAAGCCGTCGGGCGTCTCTTTCTTCTGCTCCGTCGGGGTGACGATGCCTTTTTCTACGCGCTTAAACCAAGACATTTCTTTCAATTAAAAATTAAGAACTGAGCCGTACAACCTATGAATCCGAGCTGGCAAAAAATCAGGGGGAGCTTTTCCCGGCCAGCGCCGGGAATGCTTCTGATATGATTTCGCCCTGCTCAACTCATAGTTTCTACTGGGCTCTATGCCGGCTTCCAGCCGGGTTCAACTCCCCCGCGGCCCAGTATTCGGCCGGACGGCGCCCCAGACCAACGGCCCCGGGAAGGGAACAAATATAGGTTGAAAATCGGTGCGTCCCCGGCCTTGTCGTTGCAAGTTGCGGCGGCGGGGCGCTACCTTGCCATGGCATAGTGGGGCATCCCTGACCGGCTGCCACCCCTTTTCTTTCCCAACCTGGCCTTCCGTGAAGAAACAACCTACTCTATTCCTGACTGCGGCCCTGCTGACGGCCGCTACGGTGCTGCCGGGCTGCGTGGCCTCTAAAAAGTACGACGACCTGCGGGCCCGCCAGACGGCTACTGAGCAAGGCAAAGCCGAAGCCGAGCGCCAGCAGCGGCTGGCCGTGACGGAGCTGAAAAAAGCCACCGATGAGCTGACCGAGCTACGCCTGAATACCAAGCGCCTGATGGCCGACTCGACCCAGAACGGCAACGCCCTGCGCCGCACCCGCACGCTCTACACCCAGCTGACCGACAGCTACGACAAGCTGCTCAAGAACAGCGACCGGGCTATGGCCGACAAATCGGCGGACTACAATAAGGTGGCGAAAGACCTGGCCCGCCGCGAAGCTGAGCTGGGCGACCTGGATACGTCGCTGAAAAAGACCCGCACCGAAATCGATAAGCTCAACACCGATCTGAAAACCCGCGAAGCCAGGCTGGCCGAGCTCACTCAGGCCCTGGCCGACAAAGACAAGGCCGTGAATGACCTGAAGGCCAGCGTGAGCAACGCGTTGCGCGGCTTCCAGGGCACCGACCTGCAGGTGAAGATGAAGGATGGCAAAGTGTACGTCTCGTTGTCGGAGCAGCTGCTGTTTAAAACCGGCTCCACCAAAGTAGACCCCAAGGGTCAGGAGGCCCTGAAGCAGCTGGCTACCGTGCTCAAAACCCAGCCCGACGTGAACGTGGTAGTGGAAGGCCACACCGATAACGTGCCTTTCAGCCGTCCCACGGCGGCTATGCAGGACAACTGGGACCTGAGCGTACTGCGGGCCACTGAAATTGCCCGGCTCCTCACCACCAGCGGCGTGCAGCCGGAGCGCGTCACGGCTTCGGGCCGCGCCCAGTACGTGCCCATGGCCGCCAACGACTCGCCCGCCAACAAGGCCCTGAACCGCCGCACCGAGATTATCCTGACGCCCAAACTCAACGAGCTGCTCAAAATCCTGGACTCCAACTCCACCACGACCACACCGGGCAAATAGGGGACAGCAAGGACTGGAAAACTGCTGGGTCTTCGCCATAAAAAATGCTTCAGTATTTCTACTGAAGCATTTTTTATGGCGGTTGCGGCCCCACTCCCGGGGCTCAGACGCGCAGGTGCGCGAGCCATCAGAATAGGTGGGAACCGACCTTCGGCCACGGTGAGCCGCTGGCCGGGGCGGGGCAGCACCAGGCGGATGCCCTGGGGGGCCGGCCGCCGCTACCAGCCGCTCTACCGGCTCGGTCCGGCCGTGGAAGGCCCGGCTGAAGGTGCCCCAGGGCAACGGCAACAACGGTCCGCCACCCGGTAATCGGTGCGCCGCCAGTCGAGCGCGGTTATCTGGCCCGCCGGCTCCCTGCTGAACCGGCGGCTTTCGAAACCTGCTGCGCTCAGGCTTACCAGGGCATTCGGAGCGCGTCTTCCAGCTTGGTAAAAGCGCCAAAGCGGACTTTGCTCCGGCTGTAGCGCAGCGTGCCCCGCGGTACGGCCCGGGCAATTTCCTCCAGCGTCCGAAAGGCGATTTTATTCGGGGCACTTTCCAGCCCCAGATACTGGGCCGCAAAGCCGGTAGCGCTGTTCAGCGGGCCTTCAATCGTGTACAGGGCCGTTAGCCGCCACCCGTCGGGCATCCGGCGGGCGCTGATTTTCATTTGCTCGGCCAGCGTGCGCGCAGGCACGACCACGGTGGTAGTGAGGAGACCTCGCCCGGCATCCATACTATCGGGCAGGAAGCCCCGCGCCGTCAGATACTGCCGCAGGGTTTGCAGCACGGAATCGGGTCGGGCCGTCGTCCGTACCAGCACCACATTGGCCCGCGCAAAGGGGGCCGGGGCTTCCTGCGGCGGTTGGGCGGCCGCCGAAAAGCCGGTCAGCAGCAGCGTCAGCAGCAGGAATACTCCAGGCCGCCGCATTACCCAATAGCCTGCTGCAGATCCTCAATCAGATCCTCCGCATCCTCAATACCCACGCTCAGGCGGATCAGCGAATCGGACAGACCGGCTTTCTGCCGCTCGGCGGCCGGGATGCTGGCGTGCGTCATGGTAGCGGGGTGGCCCGAAAGGCTTTCCACGCCGCCCAGGCTTTCGGCCAACGAGAACAGCTGGAACTTCTCCAGCACGGCAATAGCGTCTTCCTTCACGTCGCCCTTCAGCACGAAGGAAATCATGCCCCCGAAGTCGTTCATCTGCCTGGCGGCAATGGCGTGGTTGGGGTGGTCCGGAAAGCCGGGCCAGTACACCTTGCCCACTTTGGGGTGACTCTTGAGGTACTCGGCCACCTTACGGCCGTTTTCGCAGTGCCGCTGCATCCGGATGTGCAGGGTTTTGAGGCCGCGCAGCACCAGAAAGCAATCCTGGGGGCCGGGGGTGCCGCCGCAGGCGTTCTGGAAGAAGCTCAGCTGCTCGTGCAGCTGGTCGTCGTTCACCACCACGGCGCCCATCACGGTATCGGAGTGGCCGGCCATGTACTTGGTCAGCGAGTACATCACCATATCGGCCCCCAGCTCCAGCGGCGTTTGCAGGTAGGGCGTGGAGAAAGTATTGTCGACCACCAGCAGGGCACCGGCCTTTTTAGCCACGGCCGAAGCAGCCGCGATGTCGATAACGTTGAGCAGCGGGTTGGTCGGCGTCTCGACCCAGATGAGCCTGGTTTTCTCGTTTACCACGGCTTCCACCGCCGTCATGTCGTGCATGGGCACGAAGTGGAATTTGATGCCGTAGGTGGCGTACACTTTCGTGAACAGCCGGTAAGAGCCGCCGTAGAGGTCGTTGGTCGAAATAACTTCGTCGCCGGGCTGGAGCAGCTTCACGATGCAGTCGATGGCGGCCATGCCGGAGGCGAAAGCCAGGCCGTGCCTGCCGTTGTCCAGCGCGGCCAGCGCGTCCTGCAGCTGGGTACGGGTGGGGTTGTGGGTACGCGAGTACTCGAAGCCCTTGTGGTCGCCGGGCGAGCGTTGCACGTAGGTCGAGGTCTGGTAGATGGGCGTCATGATGGCCCCGGTGGCGGGGTCCGGGTGCACGCCGGCGTGGATGGCTTTGGTTCCGAATTTCATAGGGAAGAGGAGAAAGCGAGGCAACGTGAGCAATTGGACCCGCAAGGTAGGAATGTCACTGAAGCTTTGTGGGCCCGGGTTTGTTTGGAACTTGCGCGGCCGAACGTAACCCTGACGCTTACGTTGAATCGGCTACCCCGTCGCTGTTCCCTATCCGCCTATGGCTTTCCTGAAAGAGCTGTTCCAGAAAAACACTTCTACCCTGCTGTCCATGGCGATGCTGGTGGCCATGCCGGTACTGGGCAGCTCGTCGCTGACCTACCTGCTCTACCGCAACCAGGCGCTGCTGCAGAATCTGTCGCTGGGTCAGGCGCTGGCCTACTTCGTGGTTATTGCCTTCACCATGGCCTTTGCCCTCACGCCCACCACGTTCGTGGCCCTGGCTACCGGGTTTTACCTCGGCTGGGCGGGCCTGCCGGGCATGGTGCTGGCCTACGCCCTGGCCGCTTTGGTAGGCTACGAGGTAGCCTGCCGCCTCGACCACGGCAAGATGACCGCCTTTCTGCACCACTTCCCCAAAGCCGACGCCGTGATGCGGGAGCTGAAAACCGAAAGCCTGCAGCTGATCGTGCTGACCCGCATTTCTCCGGTGCTGCCCTTTGCCCTGATGACGTTCGTGCTGGCCGTGATGCGCATCGACCGCCGGCGGTTTCTGCTGGGCAGCGTGGCCGGAATGCTCCCGCGCAGCCTGTTTTTCTACTGGCTGGGGACCAAGGCCCAGGACGTTTTCACCTTACTCAGCAACCCCGATACCGGCACGACCGGCAAGCTGCTGTTGATCGGGCTGGTAGCGGTGTCGCTATTCGGCCTCTACTACCTCTTCGACCGGGCCCTGAAGCGGGCCCTGGGCCGCAGTTCGGTAAGCGGCAAAAAAAATTAAAACTGACTTTCAGTTGCTTGCGTCTTTTCAGGGAGGTTTTTGCGGGCAAATTCGGGCTATGGCTTGTATGACTGAATTATTTGCCCCTATCTTTGCACCTCCTAAACGGGAAAGATGGTTGTGTAGCTCAATTGGATAGAGCATCTGACTACGAATCAGAAGGTTTAAGGTTCGACTCCTTACACGACCACAGGTAATTACCCCCGGAAACCCCGGAAAGTCGCTAATCAGGTAACTGAAGCGGTTTTCCGGGGTTTTTGCATTTGGCCCGGACCGTCTTTACTACCTGGCTTCACCTTAGCTAAACCCCCAACCCCCGTGCCGGTACACGCCGAACGCCGCACCGA
Organism: Hymenobacter fastidiosus; assembly: GCF_039539565.1. Lineage (NCBI taxonomy): Bacteria > Pseudomonadati > Bacteroidota > Cytophagia > Cytophagales > Hymenobacteraceae > Hymenobacter > Hymenobacter fastidiosus. The sequence goes on from NZ_BAABDJ010000006.1 coordinate 314,919, forward strand.
CCGACCGGATGCATCCGGGCGCTGCGCCATTCACCTGCGGGCCTACTTCGACGGGCAGCGCCTGCGCCTGGTGACCCGCGAAAAATGCCTGGCCTCGGAATGGCAGACCGACAAACAGAAGTTTCGGCGCGCCAAGCCGGGCTTTCAGGAAGCCAACGAATACCTGGACAGCCTGGCGGCGCGGGTGCAGGCGGCCTACCGGCAGCTACGCACTTCGGGTATTGAGCCCCCGCCGGAAGACCTGAAAGCGGCCCTGGCTCCTCCCACCCCCGTTGAGAAGCCCAAGCCCATGCCGGTGCTGCCCCTGATTGAGTTGTTTGATGAATACCGCCTGGCCCTGGCGGCGCGGGGGCGGCGGGCCAGCACGTTGAAGGGCGTAAAAACGACGCGCAACCTGATGGAGCAGTTCGAGGGGAAGCTAAAGGGTAAGCTGACGTTGGCGGCCTATGACGTGGCCATGCACGACCGGCTGTTGGGCTTCCTGCGGATTGAAAAGAAGCTGGCCCAAAACTCCATCTGGAAAGTTGTCAAGCACATCAAGGCCCTGCTGGCTTATCTCGGGGAGGACCGGGGGCTGACGCTGGCCCTGAAGGTGCGGCAGCTGAAAGCGGCGTGGGTGGACGTGGACAAGGTGTATTTGCTGGCCTCCGACTTGACGCTGTTGGAAACGGCGGCATTGCCGGCAGGGCTGGTGCGGACGCGGGACGCCTTTCTATTTTGCTGCTATACCGGACTGCGCTACTCGGACCTAGCCGAGCTGCGCGAAGGGAATTTGCACGAATGGAGTGGGGCGCGGGTGCTGCGGCTAACGCAAACCAAAACGCGCACGTCGGTGAGCATCTACCTGACGGCGGCGGCCTCGGCGCTATTGGATAAGTACCGGGGCACGGGGCAACGGCTGATGCCGGTAATGGCCAACCAGGTGATGAATCGAAATCTAAAGAAGATTAGTGAGCTGGCGGGGCTGCGGGAAATGGTGGAAGTGGTAACAACAGAGCTAGGCGAGGTGGTAAAGCGGCAGGTGCCCAAGCACGAGCTGGTGACAATGCACACGGCGCGCCACACGTTTGCCACCCAAAGCCTGCTGCGGGGCATGGCAATGGAGGTACTACAGAAGGTCATGGGCCATACCCGGATTCAGACGACCATGATTTACGCCAAGATTATCGAGGACTTCCAGCATCAGGAAATGCGGCGAATTTGGGACGGGGAGGCAGTGGCAGCCATTGCCGCCGTGCCGGAAGTTTGCCAGGTGTTACTTGCTGCGTAGACAGGCAAGCTTAGCATTATGGATTCATAGAGAAACGCCCGGCTGGAGCTTAGCTGCGCTGTCCTCCGGTTGCTCCGGGCCGGGCGTTTTTGTGAACATTTGAAGTGGGGCCACGCCTTGGCATATAGCCTTGGGTAAATACTTAGTTCAAATGGCACTTGGGTTGCGTTGTACTGGCCGGGTTCCACCCAACCGTCAGCAAAGCGTCTAAATCGAATTGAAGCGCTTTATCAATGCTTTCTCAGCTTTCTCAAAAAATTGAATTCACCTTACAGGTTGGCATGCAGCCAGTTCACGGGGACATGGGGGCAATGGCTTCGGCCAGGACTAGTGCTCAGTTGGCGGGGCCTGAGACACCTACTGATTGAAACACCAACAGTTTCAGCACAACAGCCTAGTCTGCACTAGCCGTTTACGGCCATCGGCGAGTTGCTGCTTCTCCTTGCCGGCATACGGAATTTGTCCGTTTTAACCGTAAAACACGGCCCGGGCGGAGTGGTGCGTACTTTCGAGCTTGTCCCAGCTGGTCATTAATGCGCTTGCGCCGCGCTTGGTCGTCCATGTGGCGCAATAGGAATTCGGTGCGCACCACCCGGCCCAGCTCGCGTAATTCTGCGCGTTGGCACGGCGGAGCGAGGGCCGCCGCCGCCCGGAGCGCCGCTTTCTACGGCGTACCGAGTTTGCGGAGGCGCTCCACGGTGTTGGCGTTCCGTGGGTTCAGCGCCAGGGAGCGGCGGTAGTTTTCGATGGCCTGCGGCTTGTTGCCGGTGCTCTCGTAGGTTTCGGCCAGGCTGTCGTAGGTGTTCCAGCTTTTGGGAAACAAGCTGACGTTCAGCTTGAAAATCTCCAGCGCAGGTTGGGCCTGGCCCTGCCGGAGCAGCGCGTAGCCCCACACGTTCACGTAATTTTCCGTCAGATGTAGCTCGGGGTGCTGCTTTTTCACGACCGCGAATACGTCGGCAGCATGGCCGTATTTACGGGCGGCCAGCGCCGTGCGCAGCGCCTGCAGGGCGGGCGGCACGCCGTAAACGGCTTCCACAATCTGCCCGGCCGTGGCTTGCAAGCTGCTTTGCGTGCCCTAGTCCGACTCATTGGCAAGCAGCACGATGCCGAATTGCCGCTCCGGGTACAGCGCACAGTAGCTGGCGTAGCCAAACGTGCCGCCCGAATGCTGGAGCCGCCGCTGGCTGTCCACCATTTGGTCCGGGTTCCAGTTGAAGCCGATGGCCTCGTCATCGAGCCGGCCCCAGGCGGGCTGCTGCGTCAGGGTTACGGCCTTGTCCGGGGCGGCCAGTTGGTATTGCAGGTACTTGACCATATCGGCCGCGCTGTAGCGCAGCCCACCGGCCGCCAGCGCCGTGGCCATGGTGAGCGGCGGCATCGGGTGGCCCTTGCCATCGTAGCCCGTCGCGTTTGGCCCCGTGTCCGTCGCGCCGGCCAGGTGCAGCGGCTGGTTGACGTAGCGCGCCAGCAAGTCGGCGTAAGAGGTTTGGTACACGCTTTCCAGGATGTAGGCCAGCAGCTGCGTGGCTACGTTGGAATGGCGCGGCAGCAGGCCGGGAATCGTATCCAGCCGGGCCTGGTGCAAGTCGGCCAGAAAGTTCTGCTTTGCGTAGCTGCGCAGGATTTTCACCGCCCGGAAAGCCACCGAATCCGGGTTAGCCGCCTGAAACAGGTTTTCCGGCAGATTATTGGGCAGCCGGGAGGTCATGTTGGCCAAATGCACCAGCCTAATCGGCTGGCTCCCAAAGGCCAGATTCGGATATGCCTCCGGCAGGTATTTGCGGATGTCGTCATCCAGATCCACCCGCTTTTCGAGCACGGCGTGGGCCAGCAGCAGGCTGATAAACGTCTTGCTGATGGACCCGATTTCGTACACGGTGTGCGGCGTCGCCACCTGGCTTTTGCCCTTCTCCGTGGTGCCGAAATGGTAGAAGGAGGTCCGGCCATTCCGGGTGATGCCAACGGACAGGCCCACCCGCCCCGGCTGCCGCATAAGGGCAGCTCCCAGCCGCTGCACCACGGTATCCAGCTGAGGGTGTGAAGCCGCGACTGGCGCGGGGCGCACTTGCCCAACGGCGTTTCCTAACGTCGAAGCCAGTAGCGTGGTCAGGGCGATAAAGCGGGAAAAACTCATACTGTTGGTGGTTGTAACGACGCGATACGTTGCGGCTGGTTGTTGAAAGAAATGGTGCTGATGATGCAAATGCAGGGACTGGCTTTATTTTTTTGTTTCCAACGCCTGTATTATTGCATTTTGAAATTTCTCCGGTTCGTCTTTATGTATTTGATGTCCGGAATTTTCGAATAAAACCAATCCTTTTCTTGGAGATTGTAGGTCCTTGAAATATTTCTCCGCGATTTCAGTGGATGTCTGAATATCGTTTTTACCAACGAAGAAATAAATCGGGCAGCGCACCTTCTTCAAGCTCTTCGGTAAATCAATGTTCATTACTTCATTCCACACCGGCGACCAGGTTTCTGACCATTTAAGAAACCCGTTTTTGAATTCATTACTTGTCGCGTATTTCTTGCCTTCCTTGTAAAAAAGCCATTTTCTGATATAAAATAAGTCTTCGTCCTTTTTAAAAGGAATATTGACACTCGCTAATTCCTGGCTGGCAAGCGGAGTTTCTTTGAAGTAAATCTTTAAAATTTCAAGCAATTCCTTTTCACTCGTTAGTTGGCTGATAACGGGATTTACGGCGAAGTAGGAATGCAATAATTCGGGATGGTTTTCGACCATGTAAAACCCCAGAACATTTCCCCAGGAACTGCCCAACAAGTGTATCTTGCCTTTGCGTAATTCCTTCGTCAGAAAACGCACTACTTGATACGTATCATTTTCCATCTGCTCAACGGATGGCTGGTTCGGTGAAGGATTTAATGCCAAGGTCTTTCCTGCGTCCCGTTGGTCCCACTGGACGATGGTGAATTTGCTTTTTAGAACGTTGGTGAACTTGTCCGCAGCAGGTATCATGGAGCTTCCGGGGCCACCCGATAAAAACAAAAGCACCGGCTTGTTCAAATCATCCGTTTTGATTTCCAGAACCTGTTTTATTCCACCAATTTCAGGGGTCAGGAGGGTGTCAATTTTATGCGAAATGTTCACAAATTTTAGCTCCTTTTTACCTTGCGCTTTGCAAGCATAAAATTGAAAAAGGATTGACAGCAGGACGAGAAGGAAAGTCTTTTTCATGACAGGGAACGGTTTGTTGGTTGAAATTACTGGCAGCCTCATTGGCCGTTAGCAGGCTGGTTGTTAGGCCGCGAACAGCTTACTCCCGGTTGCTGCCCTTGGCCTGCCGGATGGCCCGCCCGTCCTTCAGGTTGAAGCGGTACTGGAAGCTGAGCCGGTAGCGGGCGGCGTTGCGGTTGCTGACCTGATTGAAGTCGAAGGTTTGCCCCTGGGTGCGGGTCCGGGTTTGGTTGGTGTCGAAGAGGTTGGTGCCGTCGAGGGTGAGGGTGGCGCGGTTTTGCAGCAGGTTTTTGCTCAGGGCCAAGTCGGCGTTGTGGATGGCGCGGGTGCGGGCCTGGGCGTTGTTCTGGGGCCCGGTCACGCTGTAGCGCGCCTGCACGGCGAAGCTCGCCGGCAACTTGAGTTGGGTGCTGAAGCGGCCCGTGACGGTTTGGTCGGCAAACCCGAAGTCCTGTTCCCGGTACGTGCCCTGCTGGCGGAAGCGGAACAGGTTCAGCTCGGTGTTGAAGTTCAGCCACTTCGCCGGGTTGTAGAGCACCGACAGCTCCAGGCCCAGGCGGGTTTCGCCGCGCAGGTTCACCGGCGTGCTGATGAACGTGCCCGTGGGGTCGCGGTAGGTGTAGGTCTGGATGAAGCCGGTGGTGCGCTGGAAGTATACCGACGGGTTGAACGTGACCTTGGCCCAGTTCCGCAGCAAGCCCCACTCCAGCGCGTCGGTGTAGGCTGGGTCCAGGTCGGGGTTGCCCACCGATTGCGCGTTGAGGTCGGTCAGCTCGTTGAAGGGGTAGAGCAGCCACAGCGAGGGGCGGTCGATGCGCCGGCTGTAGTTGAGTTGGCTGGTCAGGCCCTCGCGGAACTGGTAGCTCAGGTTCAGGGTGGGGAACAGGCGGGCGTACCGCTTGCGGTTGTTGAACTCGCCGGCACGGTCGGCGAGGGTGATGCGGGTCAGCTCGGCCCGCAAACCCAGCAGGTACGAGAGCTTGTTCAGCTTGCTGCCAAACTGCGCGTAGCCGCTGCTAATCAGCTCGTCGTAGCGCAAGCTGTTGTTGATGCCCCGGAACACGGCCCATTCCGCGCCGCGCTGTTCTTCGGCCCGGAAGTCGCTGGTTACCTGCCGGCTTTCGGCTTTCAGACCCACTTCCAGCTTGGCGCGCGCGCTCAGGGGCTGCACCCAATCGGTTTGCACCCGCAGGTCGCGGCTGTCCCCCACCGAGCCGGTGCGGATGCCGGGCAGGGCCCCGTCTTGGGGCGAGAGGCGGCGGGTGGTCAGGGTCCAGTCCTTGTCGCTGTTCCAGAAATCGTACTGCACGTCGGCCGTGTACTTGCGGCCGGCTTGCGCGAAGAGCCGGGTGTAGTTGAATTCGAGCTGATTGTAGCTCCGGTTTTCGCGCGAGTCGCCGTCGCGCCGTCGCGTGCTGTCCGGCTGCCCGCCTGCGGTGGCGTACTCGTACCGCAAGTTCGTTTGGTCGCGGTCCCGCGTGTCGTTTTTCAGGAAGGCCGCCGTGATGGTATTGCGCTCATTGATGGCGTAGTCCGCGCCGAAGTAGAGTATCCGGCCATCGTCGTGCCGGTACTCCACCTGCCGCTGGCTCAGAGCGGCCGGGCGGCTGCCTAGGCCGGTGGTTTGGTCGGTGCGGTAGCGGCCCAGGTAGTCGGACAGGCGAAAGCCGGCGGTAGCGAATACGTTGAACTTGCCGGACTTATAGGTCAGCCCCGCGTTCAGCCGCGAATCGTTGGGCAGGCCGCCTACCAGGCGCAGCTGGCCGCCCAGGCCCGGCTTTTTGGTCTTCTTGAGGATGACGTTGATGATGCCGGCGGTGCCGGCGGCATCGTAGCGGGCTGAGGGGTTGGTGATGACCTCCACCCGCTCGATTTGCGTGGCCGGAATCTGGTCCAGGCCGCTGCTTTGCGTCAGACCCGAGCGGCGGCCGTTGATGAGCACCGTCACGTTGGGGTTGCCGCGCAGGCTGATGCCGCCGGTCGGGTTCACCGCCACCGACGGCACCCCGTTCAGCACGTCGTTGGCCGACCCGCTTTGCGAGAGGATGTCCTTGCCCACCTCGAACACCTTCTTGTCGAGCTGCAGGCTGATGCCGGGTTTTTCGCCCGTCACCGTCACTTCGGCCAGCTGGGTCACATCAAGCGCTAGCAGCACCGGACCCACGTCCAGCTTGCCGCCCGCCGCAGGTACCCGCAGCGGCTGGCTCACCGTCTGGTAGCCCATGAACCGCACCTCCAGGGTCAGCTCGCCGGCCGGCACGCCTTCCAGCCGAAAGGCCCCCTGGTCGTCGCTGATGCCGCCGCCGACCAGCTTAGCGGCCGCATCCAGCAGGTTCACCGTCGCATAGGGCACCGCGGTGCCGGAAGCCCGGTCCCGCACCGTGCCGCTGACGGTGCTGCCGGGGCCGGCGGCCGGGGTGGTGGGTTGCTGGGCCGCGACGGCCTGGCACAGCAGAATCGACAAGCAGAGGGCGGGTATGTTTTTCATGGCCCAAAGGTTGGCCGGTACCCCAGGCGTTTTCAAGCAAATCCATGCCAACGGCTCTAGCGGCTGCTGAACGGCTCCGGCTGATTTGCGGAGCTTGTTACCTTTGGTTCATGTGCCGGCTCCCACTGTTTCTCTTGTTGCTGCTTGCGTTGGCCTCCTGCCAACCCGATACGACGTTCGAGGCGGCCGAGGCAGTTTTTCAAACGGGTGACGACCCGCGGTGGGCGGCCCCGCGCTACGACGACTCCGGCTGGCGAACCGAGCGCGGCCTCACTGGCAACCAGGTGTTCTGGATGCGCCACCGCGTCACGCTCCGGCACCGGGATTCGGCCGCGCCGCTGGGGTTGCGGGTAAATGCCTTCGGCAGCTTCGAGGTGTACTGGGACGGCACCCGCATCGGGCACAACGGCCGGCCCGCCGGCCCGGCGCGGGCCGAAGTGCCCGGCACTGCCGCCAGCACCTACCTCGTGCCCGATTCGCTGGCCGCCCCCGGCCCGCACCTGGTGGCGCTCCGGGCCACGCAGGTCCATCTAGGGCACGACCGGCGCACCTCTCAGTTGGTGCTGGGCAGCTACCCGCGCCTCTTGCGCGACCCGCTGCTGCTGCTGGCCTTCGTGAACCTGATGGCCGGGGCCCTGCTAATCGCCGCCGCCTACTACCTGTTTCTCTTCCTCAACAGCAGCCGGAAGGAGTTTGGCAGCCTGGTATTTAGCCTCATTTGCGCCCTCTGCTTCGCGCTGCTGATGGTGGAATACGCCAAGTTTTATGTTGACATCCCCTACCCGCGCTTCTACGTGCGCCTGGAAATCATTGGCCTGCTCACCTTTGCCATTGCCGGGCTGGTGCCCCTGTATTTCGCCATCCAGTTCGAGATAAAGAAAAAGGGCCTACTTGCCGGCGCGCTGTTCGCCGTGCTGGGTGGTATTTACCTCGTTCATTACCACGAGTACGACCTGACCGCGCTCCGCCTGAGCCAGGCCGCGTGGGTGGCCGCGCTGCTGCTTGTGCTGTGGGCCGTTTGGCAGCGGGCCCCCGGCAGCGTCCTGGTCCTGACCGGCTTGCTGGCCAGCGCGGTGAGTCATTATTTCCTGGAATTTGATTTCAGCCTGTACATCGCCTTCACCATCCTCGTGCTCTGTATGCTCTACCTGCACGCCATTCGGGTGCGGGCCACGGAAAACGAGCGCCAGGCCGCGCTGCTGCTCTCGTCGCGGCTGAAGCTGGAGCTGCTCAAGAAAAACATCCAGCCCCACTTCATCAAAAACACGCTCACCTCGCTGCTCGATTGGGTCGAGGAGTCGCCCGCGCAGAGCGTAGTCTTCATCCAGGCCCTGGCCCGCGAGTTCGACTTGCTCAACGGTATGGCGGAGGCCACCCTGATTCCGGTGCGCCAGGAGATTGAGCTGTGCCAGAATCATTTGCGCGTGATGCAGTTCCGCAAGGAAATCAGCTACGAGCTGGAGCAAACCGGCATCGAGCCCGACGACCTTATTCCGCCCGCCATTTTCCACACCATCCTCGAAAACGGCATCACCCACAGCCTGCCCCCGGCCGATGGCCGCATCCGCTTCCAGCTCAGCTTCGAGCGCACCGGCCAGCAGAAGAAGTACCAGTTGCTCACCCGCGCCCAGCCCCGGCCCGCCGAAAAAGGTGGCAAAGCGGGCAGCGGCACGGGCTTCCGCTACATTGCCGCCCGCCTCCAGGAAAGCTACGGCGCGGGCTGGACGTTTCACTCCGCCGCCGTGCCCGAGGGCTGGCTCACCTCCATCACCATCGCCCCAGTCGCATCATGAGGATAGTCATCGTCGAAGACGAAGCCCGCATCGCCCGGCGCATCGAGCGCATGGCCCGCGCCTACTTCGGCCCGGCGCTGGAGCACCTGACCAGCTGCGACTCGATTACGCAAGGCCTGCACGCCCTGGAAACCACCCCGCCCGACCTGCTGCTGCTTGACCTCAACCTGAACGGCAACGACGGCTTCGGCCTGCTCGAAAGCGTCAGCGCCGGGGCCTTCCACACCATCATCATTTCCGCCTACGCCGAAAAGGCCATCACCGCCTTTGCCCACGGCGTGCTGGATTTCGTGCCCAAGCCCTTCGCCGAAGAACGCCTGAACCAGGCCTTTGCGCGGGTGGCCGCCACCGTCAAAAAACAAGAAAGCGGGCTGAAATACCTGGCGGTAAAGAAGCAAGGTAACATCGTGCTGATTGATATCCAGGACCTGCGCTACATCAAGGGGGCCGGCATCTACACCGAATTACACCTGCAAAACGGAAAAAAGGAGTTACATGACAAGTCGCTGGAAAAGCTGGAACAGCTGCTGCCCAGCTCTTTTGAACGCATCCACAAATCCTACATCGTCCCCATTACGCAGGCGGAGAAAATCATCGTGCAGGAAGGCAGCAGCTACCAGCTACTGTTAAAGAACGGCGAGCTGATTCCGATTGGCCGCTCACGCTACAAAGAGCTACGAAGCAAATTGCTGTGAAGGGGTCTGGCACCGTAATAATAGCCGCATCAGAAGTCTACCCGCAGGTTCACGTTTGAAATGCAACAAATTGGGTTGAAAAGAGGGATTTCAGGCGTTCATTGGGCGTGGCATAGTTCAATTTCTTTCTGGGCCGGTCGTTGATGCGCTCCTGGTAGGTTAGTATCTGTTGGGGGCTCATCTGGGAAAAGTCTTGCTTTTTAGGCAGGTACTGGCGGATGAGTTTATTGTTGTGCTCGTTGGCTCCCCGTTCCCAGGCATGGTAGGGGTGGGCAAAGTAGAAAGACGTTTTTAACGCTTTGGCGATGCGCTCATAGTCGGCGAACTCAGTGCCGTTATCCGACGTGAGCGTGTGGACGGGCAAGCCGCTTTGGCTTAGGCTGTCAATAATCGCCTGACGGGTCTGGGCAGCGGATTTATCGTCTACCCGCTGCATGAGCAGATAGTTGCTGCTGCGTTCGGTTATCGTCACCAGGACGCCTTTTTGCTGGGGACCCAGCACCGTGTCGAGTTCCCAGTCGCCGAAACGACTCTTTTCCGCGACCACCGCCGGCCGCTGGTCGATACTGGGTTTAGCCGCCCGGCGGGCTGCTTTGCCGCGCCCATCGGGTTTGCCAGAGCGTTTGCGATAGGGGCGATTGGCATGGCGTACGTCTTTGTACAACTGGCCGCCCTGCCGCTGGTCGCGCCAGATGTGGGCATAAATGGCCGCCCGGCTGAGCATGGGCTGCCCCTGCTGCTGGCAGCGGCCTTTTATCTGGTCGGGCGACCACTGCTGGGCCAGGCCTTCGGTAATAGTGGCCGTGAGGGCCGGTGTCATTTTCAGGGCATTGGCTCTTTTGCGTTGGGCTGCCCGTTTGTGGGCCGTCTGCGGCTGGTAGGCGTGGCGGGTGGGGCCATTACGGGCCAGCTCGCGCGTGACGACCGAGCGGTCTTTGCCGATTCTACGGGCAATCTCGGCGGGCTTGAGATGGCGCAGGCTCCCAATTTGATATCTTTGGCTAAGGGTTAGGTGGGGCATGGGGCAACAGTTTGGCGATTGTGGCAAACATACCACCTTGTCCGGAATCAGCGGGGAGGTGACTCCCCGCTGACGTTCTGGGTAATGTGCTATTTTTGGCCACAGATACATTTGTTGCATTTCATTTTGGAATCCAAGAGGGCCCAAGTACAGGGTGCTCATCCCGGAGATGGCCTTTCCCGTACTCTGAGGGCTGAACAGGTTTTCTACACCGTTTCTATTGGCCTTGGCTGGCCTGGACTTGCGTTTCCGCCAACTTCACCTGCCTGCCAACTTGTACAGAAGAAGGAAGGTATAAATTTTCGGATAAAGCGGTTTCGAGTTATAGCGGTTAAATTTTATTTTACTTTGGAATAATAATATATTTGCGCTTTGAGCGATTCTCCGGTTGGTGTACATGCCGTCTTTCCGGTCGGCTGGCCGAAAAAGCCAGCCGACCGGGACGTACACTAAGCGGAGAACCGCTCTAAATCTAACCTTTCATCCGCTTACCCCAAGTGAACATGTTTCCAGTGTTCTCGCTCCGGCTCAGCAGCATTGGAACCAGGGCCTGGTTGCTGGGACTGCTGCTGGTGGTGAGCAGCCTGGCGGCCAGCGCGACGGAAGGGCCCGGCTGGCAGCGCGACCCCGTGCTGAGCTCGCTCCTGATTCAGCAGATGGTGACGGATGCCGCGGGGTTCCGGTGGGTGGCTACCGACGAGGGCGTGTACCGCTACGACGGCAACGAAATCGTGCCCCTGAAAAGCCTGGTGCGCCGGGGGCCGCGCCTAAAGGTGGAGGCGGTGTCGGCGCTGGCCCTCGACCGGGCGGGCCGGCTGTGGATAGGGGCCGAGTCGGGCCTTTCCCGCTTCGACCCCACCACCGGACGGCTGCTGGTGGTGCCAATACCATTGCGCCCCGACGAACGCCCCAAAGTGATAACCCTGCTGCACCACCCGCGCAGTGACCACCTCTGGGTCGGCTACGGGGTGGGGACCGTGGCGGTGTTTGCCGCCATACGCCCGCGGGCCCCGCTTTTCCCGGTCAGCCGGGTGGCCGAAACCGCCTTCTATTTTACGGCCGAAACGGGGGGCGACGGCGTTTGGCTGGCCAGCGACCGGCCCGTGCTCTACCACTTGGCACCCAACGGCGCGGTGCGGCGGCAATTTCGGGTGCCGGCGCAGCTGCTGCCGGTGCCGGGCACGCGGCCGCAGCGGTTTTTTGGTCGCCAGGGCATGTTTGTGCTCGACCCGGCTTACCGCCTGCGGGCCCTCTGTCGGTGGCCGCGACTCCTGCCCGAACTGACCAACCAGCCCTACGTCAGCGACAGCACCCTCGACGCCGTGGTGGCCGGGCAGTGGCTGCACGTGGCGGGGGTGCGCGGGGCGCGCCCGCGTCTGACGACGGCGCTGGTGGTCGCCCCTTCCGGCGAGCCCGAAACGCGCAGCTACACGCTGGAGCGCGACGCCTACGGCGTGTGGTGGCGCTTCGACCGTACCTATCGCGGCTGCTACAAGCAGCGGCAGGTGCGCCAGGTAGTGGAGCCGGTGCTACGGGCCGGCGGGGCCCCGGTGGGCAGCGCCCGGCTCATCACCCGCCTGCCGGACGGCCGGCTTTTCGTTTCAACCTACGGTGGTTCCTTCACGCAGGCGGCCGACTCGCCCACGGCTCCCCTGCGGCCGTTCCGCATCTGGCAGTCGCTTCAGAAGGAGCCGTACGACGGCGTATTCGACGGCATTTTCGCGGCTCCCACGGGCCGTTTCGCCGTGCTGGCCGACGAGCTCTGGGGCGTGGCGCACCTCGACCTGACGACGGGCCACATCAGCAATTTAGCGCAGGGGCCGATGATACCCTGGCGGCGCGAAACGAATGGGCCGGCCCGCGCTTACGCGTTGCTCCGGGACCGCGCCGGCCGGCTCTGGGTAGGCGGGCAAACGGGCTTGTTCCGCGTCAGTGCCGACTTAGCCTCCCTGCGGCGGGTCGCCGACGAGCGCGCCAACTGGCCCTTGCACAAACTCGACGTCACGGGTCTGGCCGAAGACCCGGCCACCGGGGCCCTGTGGATAAGTACCAACGGCGGCCTGTTCTGGCTGCCCCCCGACCAGCCGGCCCGGCTGCGCGCCTATGGGGTGGACGCCCCGGCCGGGCGCCGACTGCCCACCGACGCCCTCACCTGCGTGGCGGCGGCCGGCCCCGGTCGCGTGTGGGTCGGCACCCGCGACCAGGGCCTGCTGCTGGTGGATGCCCACGCGGGCGTGGTGCGCCGGCTCAGCGTGGGCGCGGGGTTGCCGAGCCACAGCATTGCCACCGTGCTGCCGGACCGCGCGGGCGACGTATGGGTGGGCACCTATGCCGGGCTGGTGCATTACGCCCCGGGCAGTGGCCGGCTTTCGGTTTTTGGCGAAGCCGAAGGCTTTGAGGACCCCGAGCTGAACCGCCGGTCGGCCTTCGCCGATGCCGACGGCACGCTGTGGTTTGGCGGGGTACGGGGCGTGTACCGCGTGCGGCCGGGGCGCGGGGCGGCGGTGACCTTATCCCGCCCGCCGCGGCTGCTGCTCACCGCCCTGGGCACCCCGGACGGGGCTGACGAAGCCGTGCGATACCTCACCGGCACGCCCCGCGAACGGTTCACGCTGGCGGCCGGCCCCACTGCCTTCGTGGAGCTGCGCCTGGCCCTGACGGATTATTTCGCCCCCGGCCTCGTGCGCTACGCTTACCGCCTGCACTACGCGGCCGAAGCGGTGCCCACGGTCTGGCTGAACACACCGCGGCGGCTGGTGCTGCGCGGCCTGGCTCCCGGTGATTACACGGTGGAAATCCGGGCCGAAACCGCGGGCGGCCAGCAGGCGGGTAACCACCTGCGCGTTCCGCTCCACGTGGAAGCCCACTGGTGGCAATGGCCGCTGCTGTGGGTGCTGGTAGCCGGAGTGCTGCTGGGCCTGGGCTACGGCGCGCACCGCCTGCGGCTCCGCCGCGTACTCCGCGAAGCGCACCGGCGGGCGGAGCTGGCCGCCAATCTGCATGATGAGGTAGGCGCCTTGCTGACCCGGGTCACCATGCTGGCCGAGGTCCTGCGCGAGCATTACCTGCCCGGGCCCGACGACGGGGCGGGCCGCTTCGACCCCCGCCACGCCCTCGACCGGTTGCTCTACAACAGCCGGGCGGCCGTCCAAACCATGCGCGACGTGGTCTGGGGCATCGATTCCCGGGCCGATTCGGTGGCCGCGCTCCTGGACCGCATGCGCGAACACCTCGACCAAACTGCCACCGCGGCCGGCCTGGAGGCCACCTTCACGCAGGCCGGGCTCAGCGAAACCACCGTGCTGCCGGCCAGCGCGCGCCAGCATTTGTTCCTTATTTTTAAAGAAGCGGTAACCAATACTGCCCGGCACGCCCCGACCGCCACCCAGATCAGCGTGCACCTGGGTCGCCGCCAGGGCAAACTGGTGCTGGAAGTGGGCGACAACGGCCAAAGCAGCCGAAGCAGCTCCGCCCACCCCAGCGGCATGGGCCTGCGCAACATGGCCCACCGCGCCAAGGCCCTGGGCGCCGACCTGCGCACTGGTCCCCACCCCGACGGCCGCCCCGGCTACCACGTGCTGGTGACCCTGGGGTAAGGGGGCACCAAATTCTTAGGGCTTACGCAGATACGCGCTTTGTTAGCCCCGGCGGGGCATATATCGCCAGTAAAACCTTGCCAGTCAAGAACGAAGCCCCCGCGGGGCGGCACCTGCCAGAACAGCAGCCGAGTGCCGCCCCGATGGGGCCGTTGTCGTTCTATTGCAAGCGGTTACTACCGGCCTGCCGCCCCGACGGGGCTTGGCGAATCCGATTTTACGTAAGCCCTGATTCTGTAAATCACTTCTTTACAGCTGCCCGCGTGCCGCCCGGCTCAATAGCTCAATGCGGCCGCTGACGTGCAGCTTGTGGTACACGTTTTTAACGTAGGTGTGCACCGTTTCCAGGCCCAGGTCGAGGCGCCGGGCAATTTCCTTGTCCGCCAAGCCGTCCACTAGGGCTTCGAATACCTGCTGCTCGCGCGGGGAGAGGCCGGCGGGGTGCTGGCTGGGGGCCGGCTTGAAGTGCGCCAGCACCCGCCGCGCCACCGACGGGCTGAGGGTCGAGCCGCCGTTGGCGACTTCCCGGATGGCCTGCGGCATCTGGGCCAGGGGCGTGCTTTTGAGCAGGTAGCCGCTCGCGCCCCGGCTCAGGGCCAGGTAGATGCGGTCGGGGTCCTCGAACACGGTCTGGACGATGACATCGGTCCGCGGCAGGCGCTGCTTGATGAGGGGCAGCGCCTCCAGCCCACTCATGCCGGGCAGGCCGAGGTCGAGCAGTACCACGTCGGGGGGCAGCGCGTCGGGCAGCTCGGCCAGAAACTGCTCGGCTGACGCGCACACCAGCACCAGGTTCAGGTCGGGCTGCCGGCTGAGGTAGTTGCTGAGCAGTCCGCGGACTTCGGGGTCGTCTTCGACCAGGGCCAGGTTGAGCGAGTTCATAGCCCAAAGTACGCAAAGCCTCCCGTCGCCGCCGCCGCCGGGCCCTCCCTTAAATAGGGGTATATAGTTTATTGAATATTAAACCATGTTAGATATTTTTACTACCTGCAACCCCGGTGGGTAGTACCCATTGGCCGGCAACAGGTCTTCATATTTTCGCCCCCCTTTCTTATGAAACCAACCCCAACTGTCCTGCCGCGGGTTTGCCGCCGCATTCTGTTTCTGGCCGTGCTGCTGGCCGCGACAGGGGGCCTGCTGTCCCCGGCTTTCGCCCAGGCCCCCGGGCTCACCGGTACCAGCAACCCGGTTGCCTTCACGGTTGCGATGCCGTCGCCGCTGGCTATCACCAGCCTGTCGCCCACGCGCAACCTGCGCAACGCGGCGGCCGCTGCCCCCGTGGCCGTGACGTTCAACCAGCCGATGCAGAGCACGGCCGCCACCCAGCAGGCGGTGCGCGTGTTCAGCCAGCAGCGGGGCGGGCGGCTGTTTGGCACCCAGGGCGGGGCGGCCAGCGTGAGCGGCAACACCATCACCTTCAACCCCACCGCCAACTTCCGGCCCGGCGAGACGCTGCTGGTGACCACCACGGCCGCCGCCATGGCCACCGGCGGGACCACCCTGGCCCGCGGGCAGGTGCACCAGTTCACGGTGGCCACTGGCGGCACGGGGCCGGGCAGCTTCGTGGCCCCGGCCACCAACCCCAACCCCGCCGTGGGCGCTGGCCCGGCCAGCGTGGCGGTGGGTGATGTGGACGGCGACGGCGACCTGGACCTGCTCACGGCTAATCAATTCGCCAGCACGGTGAGCGTACGGCTCAACGACGGCACGGGCAACTTCACGGCCCCGGCCACCAACCCCGACCCCGCCGTGGGCAACAACCCGCAGAGCGTGGCTTTGGGCGACGTGGACGGCGACGGCGACCTGGACTTGCTCACGGCCAACTCTGGTAGCAGCACGGTGAGCGTGCGCCTCAACGATGGCACGGGCAGCTTCACGGCCCCGGCCACCAACCCCGAACCCGCCGTGGGCAACAACCCGACCAGCGTGGCGGTGGGCGACGTGGACGGCGACGGCGACCTGGACCTGCTCACGGCCAACTTCGGCACCTTCACCTCGCCTGGCACCACGGTGAGCGTACGGCTCAACAATGGGGCGGGCAGCTTCACGGTCCCGGCTACCAACCCCAACCCCGTCGTGGGCACTGCCCCCATCAGCGTGGCGCTGGGCGATGTGGACGGCGACGGCGACCTGGACCTGCTAACGGCCAACCAAGGCAACTCCACGGTGAGCGTACGGCTCAACGACGGCACGGGCAACTTCACGGCCCCGGCCACCAACCCCAACCCCGTCGTGGGTAATGGCCCGCAGAGCGTGGCAGTGGGCGACGTGGACGGCGACGGCGACCTCGACCTGCTGGCGGCCAGCGTCGGCAGCAGGTCGGTGAGCGTACGGCTCAACAACGGGTCGGGCAGCTTCGTGGCCCCGGCCACCAACCCCGACCCCGCCGTGGGCGACAGCCCGCAGAGCGTGGCGCTGGGCGACGTGGACGGCGACGGCGACCTGGACCTGCTCACGGCCAACGCCAGCAGCGACAATGTGAGTGTGCGCCTCAACGACGGGACGGGCAACTTCACGGCCCCGGCCACCAACCCCGACCCCGCCGTAGGCAACAACCCGCAGAGCGTGGCGCTGGGCGACGTGGACGGCGACGGCGACCTCGACCTGCTGGCGGCCAACTATATCGGCATAGGCAGCAATACGGTGAGCGTACGGCTGAACCAGCCTGGGCCTACCCTCCCGAGCCTTTCGCCCACGAGCGGGCCGGTGGGCACGAGCGTGACGCTGACCGGCACCAACTTCATCGGGGCCACTGGCGTGAGCTTCAACGGCACGGCGGCCGGCACTTTCAGCGTAACGAGCGCCACTACAGCCACGGCCACCGTGCCGGCGGGCGCGGCCAATGGTAACGTGACCATTACCACGCCCAGCGGCACCAGCAACGGGGTGAGCTTCACGGTGATTTCGTCGACCATTACTAGCCTCTCGCCCACGCGCAACCTGCGCAACGCGGCGGCCGCTGCCCCCGTAGCCGTGACCTTTAATCAACAGATGCAGAACACGGCCGCCACCCAGCAGGCGGTGCGCGTGTTCAGCCAGCAGCGGGGCGGGCGGCTGTTTGGCACCCAGGGCGGGGCGGCCAGCGTGAGCGGCAACACCATCACCTTCACCCCAACGAATAACTTCCGGCCCGGCGAGACGCTGCTGGTGACCACCACCACCGCCGCCACGGCCACCACCGGCGCTACCCTGGCCCGTGGGCACGTCCACCAGTTCACGGTGGCCACCGGCGGCACGGGGCCGGGCAGCTTCGTAGCCCCGGCCACCAACCCCAACCCCGCCGTGGGCGCTAACCCATTCAGCGTGGCGGTGGGCGACGTGGACGGTGACGGGGACCTGGACCTGCTCACCGCCAACTACAATAGCATCGGCACGGTGAGCGTACGGCTCAACGACGGCGCGGGCAGCTTCACGGCCCCGGCCATTAACCCCAACCCCGCTGTGGGCAACACCCCGCAGAGCGTGGTGTTGGGCGACGTGGACGGCGACGGCGACCTGGACCTGCTCACGGCCAACTCTGGTAGCAGCACGGTGAGTGTGCGCCTCAACGACGGCACGGGCAGCTTCACGGCCCCGGCCACCAACGCCAACCCCGCCGTGGGTGCCTTCCCGACCAGCGTGGCGGTGGGTGATGTGGACGGCGACGGCGACCTGGACCTGCTCACGACCAGCGTTGGCTCCGGCACCTTCACGGTGAGCGTACGGCTCAACAACGGCACGGGCAGTTTCACAGCCCCGGCCACTAACCCCAACCCCGTGGTGGGCAATCGTCCGTTAAGCGTGGCTTTGGGCGACGTGGACGGCGACGGCGACCTGGACCTGCTCACGGCCAACCTTGACGCCAACACGGTGAGCGTGCGGCTCAACGACGGCACGGGCAACTTCACGGCCCCGGCCGTCAACCCAGAGCCCGCCGTGGGCGCTGGCCCCCGGAGTGTGGTGGTGGGCGATGTGGACGGCGACGGCGACCTGGACCTGCTCACGGCTAACATCGGCGCCAACACGGTGAGCGTGCGCCTCAACGACGGCACGGGCAACTTCACGGCCCCGGCCACCAACCCCAACCCCGCTGTGGGGGGGGAGCCGTATAACGTGGCGCTGGGCGACGTGGACGGCGACGGCGACCTGGACCTGCTCACGGCTAACTCCGGCATAGGCAGCAACACGGTGAGCGTACGCCTCAACGACGGCACGGGCAACTTCACGGCCCCGGCCACCAACGCCAACCCCGCCGTAGGCGCTAATCCGTATAGCGTGGCTTTGGGCGACGTGGACGGCGACGGGGACCTGGACCTGCTCACGGCCAACGTCAACAGCAACACGGTGAGCGTGCGGCTCAACCAGGCATCCGCGCCGGTCATCAGCAGCCTCTCGCCCACGAGCGGGCCGGTGGGCACGAGCGTGACGCTCACGGGCACGGGCTTCACCGGGGCCACGGGCGTGAGCTTCACCGGCACGGCGGCCGGCACCTTCTCGGTGACGAATGCCACCACCGCCACGGCCACCGTGCCGGCGGGGGCCACCAGCGGCAACGTGACCATTATTACGCCGTTCGGTACCAGCACCGGGGTGGCCTTCACGGTTACGGTGGTGCCGTCGCTGACCATCACTGCCACCAGCCCGGTGGCCAACGCGCGGGCGGCGGCGCCGGCCGGGCCGGTGTCGGCCACCTTTAGCCAGGCCATTACCAACGGCAGCACGGCGGCGCTCAAAGTATTCAGCGCCCAGCGCGGCGGGCTGCGCACGGCCAGTAGCGGCACCACCACGGCGAGCGGCAGCACGGTGAGCTTTGTGCCCACGTATGCCTTTCGGCCGGGCGAGACGGTGCAGGCCACCATCACCACGGCGGCCACGGCCGCGGCGGGCGGCAGCCTGGCCACGGCGCGGGTGCTGCAGTTCACCACGGCCGTCACGGGCGGCTCGGGCGTGTTCAGCGGCGGCGCCGACCCGGCCGTGGGCGTTACCCCGCAGAGCGTAGCGGTGGGCGACGTGGACGGCGACGGCGACCTGGACCTGCTCACGGCCAATAACGGCAGCAATACGGTGAGCGTGCGGCTCAACGATGGCAGCGGCGGCTTCACGGGCGGCAGCAACCCCGCCGTGGGCAGTCGCCCGATCAGCGTGGCGCTGGGCGACGTGGACGGCGACGGCGACCTGGACCTGCTTACGGCCAACTTCGGCTTGGGCGCCAACACGGTGAGTGTGCGCCTCAACAACGGCAGCGGCGGCTTCAGCGGCGGCTCCGACCCCGCCGTGGGCGCTGGCCCGTACAGCGTGGCGGTGGGCGATGTGGACGGCGACGGCGACCTGGACCTGCTTACGACCAACTTCGGCTTGGGCGCCAACACGGTGAGTGTGCGCCTCAACGACGGCACGGGCAACTTCACGGGCGGCAGCAACCCCGCCGTGGGCTTTAACCCGGCCAGCGTGGCGGTGGGCGACGTGAACGGCGACGGCGACCTGGACCTGCTCACGGCCAACTCCAACGCCAACACGGTGAGTGTGCGGCTCAACGACGGCAGCGGCAACTTCAGCGGCGGCTCCGACCCCGCCGTGGGCAGTCGCCCGGTCAGCGTGGCGCTGGGCGACGTGGACGGCGACGGCGACCTGGACCTGCTCACGGCCAACACCGGCACCAGTTTCGTGCCTGGCAATACGGTGAGTGTGCGGCTCAACAACGGCAACGGCAACTTCAGCGGCGGCTCCGACTCCGCCGTGGGCAGTCGCCCGTTCAGCGTGGTGATGGGCGACGTGGACGGCGACGGCGACCTGGACCTGCTCACGGCCAACTCCGGCGCCAGCACGGTGAGCGTGCGCCTCAACGACGGCAGCGGCAACTTCAGCGGTGGCTCCGACCCCGCCGTGGGCGCTACCCCGGTCAGTGTGGCGCTGGGCGACGTGGACGGCGACGGCGACCTGGACCTGCTCACGGCCAACCAGAACCCCAACACGGTGAGCGTGCGGCTCAACCAGTCATCCGCGCCGGGGCTCACGAGCCTCTCGCTCACGAGCGGTCCGGCGGGCACGAGCATCACGCTCACGGGCACTAACTTCACCGGGGCCACGGGCGTGAGCTTCAACGGCACGGCCGCCATCACCTTCAGCGTGACGAATGCCACCACGGCCACGGCCACCGTGCCGGCGGGCGCCACCAGCGGCAACGTAACCATCACCACGCCCGGCGGTACCAGCAACGGGGTGGCCTTCACCGTGTGCGCGGCCCCGGTGGCCCTTGCCCAGGCCGCCACGGTGCAGCTCGATGCCACCGGCAACGCTACCATCACGGCGGCCATGGTGAATAACGGCTCCACCGCGGACTGTGGCTTCGCGACCGGCGGCGGGCTGAGCGTGTCGCCCAGCAGCTTTACCTGCGCCAACCGCGGGGCCAACCCCGTGAC